>NZ_JAMJFM010000032.1:0-106822 GCF_023544705.1 Streptomyces sp. MCA2 | reverse complement strand
GGCCGTGCCTTCCAGAAGTAGTTGTGCACGCCGTCGGCGGTGAGCAGCCGGCGGAAGGACATCGTGACCCGCATCCCGGCGTGCACCTCCTCCTCGGCCGCATCGGTGAGCTCGCACCGGAAGCGGCCGCCGCCGTCGAACTCGATCACCGCCAGGATCAGCGGTGGGTGCGGGGTGAAGCCCAGATGGTCGACCGTGTAGGTGACGACGGTCGCCGGTGTGCCGTCGAGCCGCTCCTCGGTCATCTTGTCGATCGTCCGGCAGTCGGCGCACACCCGGGCGGGAGGCAGCTGCCGGGTCCCGCAGTCCGTGCAACGGCTTGCCACGAAGCCGTACTTCCACCCCGCCCGGCGCAACGACGGTGCGGCGGCGGGCGGTTGCGGCTTCGGCCGGGCGGCAGGCTGCCGGTCGAGGAACCCGCGCCAGGTCAGATAGTCCCCGTACGAGAGCCGGTCGCTGCCCGCCGCCGCCGGTGCGGCGGCCGGGACGGCGGCCCGCCGGCCGGCCAGTGCGGCACAGGTCCGCAGGACGAGCACGGAGACGCCGTCACCGATGACGACCAGGGCGATCGTCCGCCCCGGCTCGGCGCGGTCGAGCGCGTCGGCGAGCAGCAGGCCCGGCTGGGCGGTGCCCGGGTTGCCGACGGTGCCGGCGAGGCCGTCCGCGCTCCCGTCCGCGGCCTTCCCGGTACGGGCGGACAGCCGGCCGGCCACGGACCGCAGGGCGCGCTGGTGCAGTCCGGCGACGGCGAGGTGGTCGAGCTGTTCCGCCCGCAGCTGCGCCCGCTCCAGCGCGTCGTCGAACGCGGCATCGGCCAGCCGGGTGTAGACCTGCTCGGTGAAGCGCTCCTCCGACGTCGTGGAGACCGGGGAGTCCGGTGTGCGCCGGCGGTCGAGGATCTCGGCGGTCACCGAGGCATGGGCGATCACCTCGGCGAGCGGGGGGAGTTCGGGCCGGGCGCTGAAGAGGAAGGCCGCCCCCGCGTCGCCCCCGTCGCGTTCGTCGGCGCTGCCGGGCAGTCCCGTCCGTACGTCCGCGAGCACCACCAGGGTGTCCTCCGCGCTGCCGCTCGCCAGGTGCAGAGCGCCGGCTCCGGACCGCACCGCGCCGGCCATGTCGACGGCCATGGCCTCCGGGGCGAGGCCGAGCGCCGCATGGATCGCCGCGGCATTGGTCTTGTCCAGATACGGCGGGGTGGCGGTGGCGAAGAGCAGGCTGCGTACGCTCCCCCGGGCTTCGGGGACGGCGGCCAGTGCGGCGCGGGCCGCCTCGACGCCCAGCGTCGTGCTGTCCTCGTCGTAGGAGGCGACCGCACGGGTTCCCCCGGCAGCTCTCCCGCCGAGCACGGTGGCGATCGCGCTCCGCCGGAGCCGGAAGTACGGCACATACGCGCCGTAGGCGACGAGCGAGGTCAAGTGATCCTCCCGGTAAAAGAGTAAGATCCTTATGATGATCTAACTGTATCGGCTCCAGGGAAGGGGGAGACCGTGCCGTCACACGGCATCCGCGACAAGGTCGCGATCGTCGGTATGGGGTGCACCACGTTCGGGGAGCACTGGGACGCCTCGGCGGACGACCTCGTACTGGAGGCGGTCCGGGCCGCCTGTGCGTCGGGCGGGGTCAGCGACGTCGAGGTCGACGCGTACTGGCTGAGCACCCTGGCGTCGGGGAACTCCGGACTCGCGCTGTCCCGCCCGCTGCGCCTGCCGTACAAGCCCGTCACCCGGGTGGAGAACTACTGCGCCGGCGGCTCGGACGCACTGCGCAACGCCTGCTACGCGGTGGCGAGCGGCGCGTACGACACGGCCATGGCCGTCGGGGTGGAGAAGCTCAAGGACTCCGGCATGTCCGGGCTTTCGGCCCCCGCCGTCCCCGGCGACGGCACCGAACCCGACCTCACCGCGCCGGCCGCCTTCAGCCTGCTCGCCCGGGCGTACGGGCAGAAGTACGGCCTGGCCGACGGGACGCTGCGCGACGTGCTGGACCGGATCGCGTGGAAGAACCACGCCAACGGCGCGCTGAACCCGCGGGCGCACTTCCGCCGGGCGGTGTCGCGGGAGACCCTCCGCAAGGCCCCGCGGGTGGCGGGCGAGTTGGGCGTCTTCGACTGCTCGGGGGTGAGCGACGGCGCGGCGGCGGCGCTGGTGGTACGGGCCGAGGACGCCTACCGCTACACCGACCGGCCGCTGTTCGTGAAGGCGCTCGCGCTCGCCGTCGGCCCGGCCACCGGCACCGCCGACCCGGAGTACGACTTCACCTCCTTTCCCGAGGTCAGGCACTCGGCCGCGGACGCCTACCGGCAGGCCGGGATCACCGACCCGGGGGCCGAACTGGCGCTGGCGGAGGTGCACGACTGCTTCACGGTCACCGAGCTGGTGCTGATGGAGGACCTCGGTTTCGCGCCGCCGGGGGAGGCCTGGCGCGCGGCCCTGGACGGCACCTTCGACCGGGACGGTGCCCTGCCGGTGAATCCGGACGGCGGGCTGAAGGCCTTCGGGCATCCGATCGGGGCCTCGGGGCTGCGGATGCTGTTCGAGTGCTGGCTGCAACTGCGCGGGGAAGCGCCCCAGGAGCGCGCCCTGTCCGCGTCCGTCCTCGGACGGGGGCTGGCGCTCACCCACAACCTCGGCGGCGGTCCGGGGGAGTGCCTGTCGTTCGTGTCCGTCGTCGGGGTCGAGCCCCCGGCGCCGGCGAAGCGTCATCACACCAGCGTCGTCACACGGACGGCATGAGGGGGAGGAACAGCATGGCGAAGATCTGTGCCGGCCGGGTCGTCGTGATCACGGGCGCGGGCAACGGGATCGGCCGCGCGCACGCCCTGGCGTTCGCCGCGGCCGGTGCCCGGGTGGTCGTCAACGACCTCGGCGGGGCCAGGGACGGGGCCGGCAGCTCGACCGCCGCCGCCGAGACGGTGGCCGCCGGGATCCGGGCCGCCGGCGGCGAGGCCGTGGCCAACTTCGACGACATCTCGTCCTGGGACGGTGCCCGGCGGCTGACCGAGCAGGCCGTCGAGCGGTTCGGCAGGCTGGACACCCTGGTCAACAACGCCGGGATCCTCCGGGACCGGACGCTGGTCGGTATGACCGAGCAGGACTGGGACGCCGTGGTCGCCGTCCATCTCAAGGGCACCGTCGCCGTGCTCCACCACGCCGCCACCCACTGGCGTCAGCGGTCGAAGGCGGGCGAGGAGGTGGCCGGCCGGGTCATCAACACCACGTCCACCTCAGGGCTCTACGGCAATCCGGGGCAGTCCAACTACGCGGCGGCGAAGGCCGGTATCGCGGCCCTGACGATCAGCGCGGCGCAGGAGCTGGGCCGGTACGGCGTGACCGTGAACGCGGTCGCCCCGGCCGCCCTGACGCGGATGACCGAGGATCTGAGCGTCATGCCGGACCTGGCCGCACAGCACGATCTGGCGCCGGAGAGCGTGCCGCCGGTCGTCGTCTGGCTCGGCAGTGCGCTGTCCGGGCATGTCACGGGCCGGGTCGTCACGGTCTTCGGCAGGCGGATCTCGGTGGCGGAGGGCTGGGTGGACGGCCCCGCCGCGGTCGGTGCGGAGCGATGGGAGCCGGAGACTGCCGGCGCGGCGCTGGACGAGCTGGTCGAGCGGGCGGCCCCCAACGCCGATGCGTTCGGTAAGCGCTCCGGGTGACGGTCCGGGGACCGCTCCGGCCGGGCTGACGCTCAGTCGAGGAGTTCCAGACGGGTATTGGCGCCGCTCGCATTCAATTCCTTCTCCATACGGGAAATGTGACGGCGCCAATGGGCCTCGGCCTCGTCGGCCTCGCCCGCCTGAATCAGCTTCACCAACTTCACGTGCTCTTCATGATCACGCCGGGTGCCGGTCTTTCCACCGGTCGCAATATGCGGACTCTTGGCCTGGTAGAAGATGCATTGCAGCGTCTCGTGCAGCGCCAGCATCGCCCGGTTGCCGTTCAATTCGACCAGCGTCGCGTGGAATGCCGCCTTGGCCTCGGCGAGTGCGGCGGGGTCGTCCTTCGCCTCTTCCTCCGTGGCGAGCGCCTCGTGCAGCCGGCCGATGCCGGACGGGGTGTGCCGGCCGGCGAGCTGTCGTACGCAGGGCGGCTCGATCGAGGCGACGAGCTGGAACATCTCGCCCAGCGTGGTCCCGCGGTACTCCAGGATGAGCCCGAGGTAGCGGGCGGCCACCATGGGATCGGGGGCGTTGACCCGGGCACCGCCGTGCACACCGCGGCGGACGCTGATCAGCGCCTCGGACTCCAGGACGCGAATGGCCTCGCGCAGCGTGGGGCGGGAAATGCCGAACTGCTCCATGAGGGCCGATTCCGGCGGGAGTGCGTCGCCCGGCTCCAGTTCGCCCCGGATGATGACCCGGCGCAGGCTGGCCGCCACCAGTTCCGCGGTCTTCGGGACACGCACACGAAGTGCCGCCGCGTTTCGCTTCTGAGGGCTCTTATTCACCGCTCGGGTTGCTTCAGTCAAGGCCGCTTCCTCCTAGGTGGCGCGCATCGACGACGCGGTGCGGGCGAAATCGCAGTGAGCACCTTTACGCCCTGTTGAGTCGATTGCATTAAATGAATCAATCAGGATTACTGAGTGTAGCAAGGCTGCGCGCCGAAATGTGGACCGTCCGTGATCGGACGGTAACTCAGCTGTGACCCTGGGTGGATGGGGCGGGCGCGAAGGGCCGGATGACAGTGCCTCAGGGGGATGGTAGCGTTAAATCAGTTAACTAAGTTATGCCTTAGGGGGTGGGGTGTGGGCAGGCTTGAGGGGAAAATCGCCATCGTCACCGGTGCCGCGTCGGGCATCGGAGCGGTCACCGCGGAGCGGCTCGCCGCTGAGGGGGCCCGGGTGGCGCTCGCCGACCTGGACGAGGCCGGCGTGAAAAGTTTGGCCGAGAAGATCCGGGGCGCGGACGGCACGCACGCGATCGGCATCAGGGCGGACCTGGCGGACCCGGCGTCGGTGCGCGCCATGGTGGCCGCCACCGTCGAGGAGTTCGGCGGTCTGGACATCCTGCACAACAACGCCGCGGCGACCGCCCTGGCGTCCTCCCTGGACGTGCCGGTGGCCGACGCCGACCCCGAGGTCTGGGACCGCACCATGCGGGTCAACCTCAGCGGCGCCATGGTCGCCACCCAGGCCGCGCTGCCGCATCTCCTCGCGCGCGGCGGCGGCTGCGTCATCAACACCTCCTCGGCCGCCGGGCTCTCCGGCGACCTGAGCCACCCGGCGTACGCGGCGTCCAAGGCCGCCCTCATCAGCCTGACGCGTTCCGTGGCGACCCAGGCGGGCCGGAGCGGCGTGCGCTGCAACGCGATCGCGCCCGGCCTCATCATCACCAGGCCCGAACGCGAGGACGCCTACCGGGTGATGCTGCCCCACCACCTCACCACGCGGCTGGGACGGCCCGAGGACGTCGCGTCGGCCGTCGTCTTCCTCGCCTCCGACGAAGCCTCGTTCATCACCGGACAGACCCTCGTGGTGGACGGCGGACTGCTCGCCCACCAGCCGTACTACGCGGATCGGAGGGCCGAGACGTGAGCGGCGGCCCGGACCTCGCCCACCGCACCGCCCGCACCCGGCTCCGGCCCTGGCTCGGTTCGGCCCCCGGCCCGGTGGCGGGCCCGGCCACCGCGGCCGCCGGCGGTGTCGAGCTCGGCCTGACCTGGCACGGCGGCGCGGACCTCGACCCCGCCCGGCCCGGCAGCGAGCCGGTGGTGCAGGCCCTGTGCGGGCTGATGCACCTCCACGGGCAGGAGGCGGGACGACCGCGCCGGCTCGGGCTGGAAGCGGCCTCGGCCGCGGCCGGAGTGCTGGCCGGCCAGGGCGTCCTCGCCGCTCAGGTGGGGCGCGCCCGTGGCATCCCGGTGGACGCCGTGGAGACCTCCGTACTGCGCGCCGGCACGTTACTCGCCGGCCAGTACACCGCCGAGGCCACCTCCCCCGACCCGTGGGGACCCTCGGTCAAGGGGGACGGCGGCCCGCCGCCGTTCCGCAGCGCCGACGGACCCCTCTTCGAGATCGAGACCTTCGACCCCGCCCGGTGGCTCGCGTTCTGGCGCAGCCTCGGCGCGGACACCGCCGTACTGGGCCGCGCCTGGACCGCCTTCCAGCACCGCTACCTCAAGGGCCACTGCCTGCTGCCCGCCGCACTGCACACGGCCGCGGCCGGCACGCCCTGGCCGCGGATCGTCGCGGCCGCGCAGGAGCACGGGCTCAGCCTGTCGGCGCTGCGCGGCTACCGGGACGTACTGGCCGAGCCGGGCTGGTCGCCGGGCCAGCCCCGGCTGACCCCGCTGGCCGCGCGCTGCGGTGGCAGACCGGTCACCGCACCGCGGAGCGCCGGAGCGGGCCGCATCGGCGACCTTCCGCTGGCCGGGATCCGGGTGGTCGAGGCCACCAGCCGGGTCCAAGGACCGCTCGCCGGGCAGCTGTTGACCATGCTCGGGGCCGATGTGACCTGGGTCGAGCCGCCCCAGGGCGACGCGAGCGGGATGGGCTCCCTGTACCACCGCGGCAAGCGGCGCACGGGCCTGGACCTCGGCCGTCCGGCCGGCCGGGACGCGCTGCGCGAACTCATCGCGGAGGCCGATGTCTTCCTGCACAACTGGCGCCCCGGAAAGGCCGCCGAGTGGGGCTTCGCCCCCGGGGAACTGGCCCGTACCAACCCCCGGCTGGTCTTCGGCGAGGCGTCGGGATGGGGTCCGCACCTGGACCGGCGCGAGGTGATCGGCACCGAATTCATGGTGCAGGCCTACGCCGGGGTGAGCGAGGGCAACACCCCGCGGCACGAGAGCCCGGCCACGACCCGGGTGCTGCTGTGCGACATGTTCGGGGCGCTGGTGGCCTGTGAAGGGGTGCTGGCCGGGCTGTACCGGCGGGAGCTGTCGGGCCACGGCTGGACGGCCGAGTCCTCGCTGCTGACCGGTGCGATGGCGCTCCAGTCCCATGTGGTCCTCGGCCGGGCCACCGGCGACGAACCCGGGCGCAGCGACGGCCGGCCGGTGTGGGGTGCGATCGACGAGCCGGCCGGCACCGCGGACGGGTACCTCATGGTGAGCGCCGACGACGACCCCGCCTACCAGGCGCTGTGCGAGGTGCTGGAGGTGGCGCCCGGCCGGCGCGGTGAGCGTGACGAGCAGCTGACCGCACGCCTGCGCGAGGCCCCGGCGGCGCAGTGGGAGAAGTTGCTGACCGAGGCCGGTGTGCCGGCCGCCGCGGTCTGCCGGGACCTGTCCGATCCGCCGCGGGACCCGCGCCTCGCCCCGCTCTTCGAGCCGTTCGCCGGTGGCGGGCAGGCGCCCGTCGCGCCCTGGCTCTTTCACTGACGACCGGCGTGCGCGGCCTCGCGCATGGAAAGGCAGACATGGAATCTGTGAGTGAACTGATCAAGGCATTGCGGGAAGCCTGCCGGAAGTGGCCCGAGCGCCCGGCGATGACCTTTCAGGGCCGCAGTCTGACCTACGGCCAGTTCTGGGACCGGGTGGAGGCGCTGGCCGCCTCGTATCGCGGGCTGGGCGTGAAGGACAAGGACCGGCTGGTCTGCCAGCTCCCCAACTCGCCCGAGTATCTGGTGGCGTTGGTCGCGGCCTGGGAATGCGGGGCGACGTTCGTCGGGGTCGACCACGATCTCACCGGACCGGAACTGGTGTCGATCACCGGGCGCACGGACGCGGCCGCCCTGCTGTACCAGCCGCGATACGGGAACGACACCCCCATGGCGCCGCTGGAGGACGTACGCGCCGCATTTCCCGACGTCCACCTGATCGTGCACGGCGGCGGCGACGTGCTTCCGCCGGAGGCCCACCGGCTGGCGGACCTGGCCGACGGATCGCGGCCGCATCCCGCGATCGGCCCGGAATCACCGGGTGTTCCGGATTCCCGCACCGCGCTGCTGCTGCTGACCTCGGGAACCACCGGGCTGCCGAAGTGCGTCATGGAATCCTTCAGCGCACTGTGGGCGAAGATCGAGTGCTTCACCACGGCCTTCGAGCCGGACGAGCGCGATGTGCATCTGCTGTACCTCCCGCTGGCCCACGCCCTGGGACTGAAGATGTCCATGGTGGCCCTGACCCGCGGGAGCCGGCTGGTGCTGATGGACCGCTTCTCGCCCGCCGGGGCGCTGCAACGCATCACGGACGAGCGGATCACGGTCCTGCCGGGCACCCCGGCACACTTCCAGCTGATGCTCGACCATCTCGACCCCGGCGCACACGACTTGAGCTCCCTGCGCTGGGCGGTCGCGGGCGCCGCGACCTTCCCCGGGGCGCTGTTGCAGCAGATGTACGCCACCTTCGGCGTGCAGCTCTTCTACATCTACGGGTGCAGCGAAGGATTCCTCTGCCACACCACCGACCGTGCCGAGATCGAAACGGGTTCGGTGGGACACCGGGTCTTCGAGGGCCCCGCCGATACGGCTCCCGACGGCCGTCTGGAGATCTTCGCCAGGGACGGCTCCGGGATCCTGGGACGCGGCGTCGTGGGCGAAATCGTCTTCGGCGCCTCCCGCCCCGTCCGCTACTGGGGACAGGACAGTGTGGCGCAGGACGGCTGGTACCACACCGGTGACCTCGGGCTGATCGACGACGAGGGGCGCCTCCACGTCAGGGGCCGTATGAAGGAACTGGTGAACCGCGGCGGGCTGAAGGTCTCGTGCAGCGAAGTCGAGTCCGCCCTCACCGCACTTGTGGGCATCGTCGACGCCGGGATCTTCCCGGTGCCGGACCGGATCCTGGGAGAGGCCATCGGCGCCTGTGTCGTCCTGGCGGACCCGCAGGACGACCTCGGACTGGAAGAACTGCGGGCGCGGCTGCGGCACTCCCTCGCGCGGCACAAGCTGCCGGACGCGCTGTGGGTGGTGGACGGCGTGCCCCGCACGAAGATAGGCAAGGTGGACCGGGCGGCACTGCGGCTGATCGAGCCCGGAAGCGTGGCGGAACCCACCGGCTGACGTAGGGCCAGGCCTGCCGGGAGCGGGCGCGCGGTTGTGGAAGAGGCACAACTTACCGGCGCCGAATCGGTCTGCTTCCGGCCTGTTTGGCAAGCTGATTGCTGGCATGATCGCTATGAGATCGGCAGAGATCTTGTGCGGTTCCTACGAGATCAGAGGAGACGGAGATGGCCGAGAACGGTCAGGTGCTGGTGACGGGTATCGGAGCGATGACGCCGGTCGGCGCCGATGCGTCCTCGTCCTGGTCGGGGCTGCTGGCGGGAAAATCCGGTGTCCGCGCGCTGGTGGAGGAGTGGGCCGCCGACCTCCCGGTGGGCATCGCGGCCGGACTCACCGAGGACCCGGCCGCCGCGCTGCCCCGTACCCAGGCACGGAAGCTGGACCGCGGTGAGCAGCTCGCGATGCTCGCTTCCCGGGAGGCCTGGCAGGACGCCGGCGCGCCCGAGGTCGAGCCCGAGCGGCTGGCCGTGGTCATCGGCACGGGCACCGGCGGGGTGCTCACCACCCTCGGTCAGGACGACCTCTTCGAGGAGTCCGGGGCACGCCGGCTCTCCCCGTTCGCGGTCCCCATGCTCATGCCCAACGGACCGGCCGCCTGGGTGAGCATGGACCTGGGCGCCAAGGGCGGCGCAAGGACGCCCGTCAGTGCCTGTGCGTCCGGTGCCGAGGCGCTCGCGATGGGCCTCGACCTGCTCCGCGCCGGGCGGGTGGACGTGGTGGTCGCCGGCGGTGTCGAGGCCTGTCTGCACCCGTTCACCATCGCCGCCTTCGCCCAGATGAAGGCGCTCTCGACGCAGTGCGAGAACCCGGAGTCGGTGTCCCGCCCGTTCGATGTGGCCCGCAGCGGCTTCGTCATGGGCGAGGGCGCGGGAATCATGGTCCTGGAGCGCGCCGGGTTCGCGCGGGCCCGCGGCGCCACGACGTACGGCACGCTGGCCGGCAGCGCCGTGAGCTCCAGCGCGAACCACATCACGGCGTCCGACGCGGCGGGCCAGGTCCACGCCATCGAGCTGGCCCTGCGGGACGCGGACCTGACCCCGCGGGACATCGGCCATGTGCACGCCCACGCCACCTCCACCGAGTCCGGTGACCTGGCGGAGGCCGAGGCGATCGGCCGGGCCGTGGGCACCCACGCCTCGGTCACGGCCACGAAGTCGATGACCGGTCACATGCTGGGTGCCTCCGGCGCGGTGGGCGCGATGGCGGCGCTGCTGGCACTCAAGGACGGCGTGGCGCCCGCCATCCGCAACCTCGACGAGCTCGACCCGAGGATCGACCTGGACGTGGTGCAGGGCGAGAACCGGACCGGGGAGTGGAACGCCTCGCTGGCCAACTCCTTCGGGTTCGGCGGACACAACGTGAGCCTGGTGTTCACCAAGTGACCACGGCCGTCCGGCCGGCCGTCCCGCGGCGGCAGGGCCCTGGGGGCCCGCCCGGTGCCCGGTGGGGCTCCTTGCCGCGCCGCGGGGCGTGACACAACAGAGGGGGATACGGGGGAGATGACGGTGGACGGTGCCGATGCCGCGCACACGGCGGGGCCGGCGGGCACGACGGTGGAACCGGACGGGGGCAGGTCCGGGGACCGGAGGACGGCGGCCCGCCCGGCGGGCGGATGGCGGGGACGGCCCTGGCTGACCGTCTTCACCCTCTCCCTCGCCGCGATGATGGTCTCGCTCGACGGCACCATCGTCGCCGTGGCGCAGCCCGTCATGCAGCAGCGGCTGCATGCCTCGCTCACCGAGATGCAGTGGGTGACGAACGGCTATCTGCTCGCCGTCGCCGTACTGCTCGTCGTGGCCGGCCGGGTGGGCGATCTCTTCGGCCACCGGCAGGTGTTCCTGGCCGGCACGCTGGGGTTCACCCTCGCCTCCGCGGCCATCGGCCTGTCGACGGACGTCGGTGCGGTGATCTGCTTCCGGGTGCTGCAAGGCGTGTTCGGCGCGCTGATGCAGCCGGCGACCCTGGCGCTGATCATGACGGCGTTCCCCGCGGACCGGATGAATCTGCCGATCGCCGTACGCAGCAGTGTCATCGCCGTCTCCATGGCGCTCGGCCCCATCGCGGGCGGACTGATCGTCCACTACGCGAGCTGGCAGCTGGCCTTCTTCATCAATGTGCCGCTCGGGGCGCTCACCGTCCTGCTGGGGCTGGTCGTACTCCGCGACGCGAAGCAGGAGGGCGCCGCCCGCGGGCTGGACGTGCCGGGACTGCTGCTGCTGAGCGCCACGCTGAGCGCCCTGGTCTGGGGACTCACCGCGGTGTCCGGCCGCGCCTGGGGCGACCCTGCGGTGTGGGCCCCGCTGGCCGGCGCGGCCGTACTGGCCTGCTGCTTCGTCGGCTGGGAGCGGCGGGCGGCGAACCCGGTGATCCCGATGCCGCTCTTCCGGTCCCCGCTGCTGTCCGTCGGTGTGCTGCTGCTGATCGTCAATGCCTTCAGCCTGTTCGGTACCTCGTTCTTCCTCGCCTTCTATCTCCAGCACGTCCGCGGTCTGACGCCGATGGAAAGCGGGCTGCAAGTCCTGCCGCTCACGGTGATGATGGTGGTCGGCGCCCCGTTCGTCGCCCTGTGGATCGGCAAGGCGGGCCCGCGGATCCCCGCGGCGCTCGGCATGCTGATGAACGCGGTCGCGCTGTTCGGCATCTCCCGGCTCGACGGCCACGAGGGAAGCGGGCAGCTCGGGTTCTGGCTCTTCGTGATGGGCCTGGGGTTCAGCCCCATCATGGTCGGGGCGACCAAGCTCGTCCTGGGCAATGCGCCGCAGGGGTTCTCCGGAGTCGCCAGTGGCATCCAGCAGACGGCCATGCAGGTCGGCGGCAGCCTCGGAGTGGCCGTCCTCGGCGCCCTGATGGCCTCCGGTGTCAGGGACGTCCTGTCCCGTCGGCTGGCCGCGGACGGCACCCGCTTGTCCGCGACGCAGTTCGATCACGCCGTGCAGTCGGTGTCCGTCGGTCTGCACGGGCATTCCGCGCAGCTGTCGGGGCTGCCGTCCTCGGTGTTCGAACAGGTCAGCCGTGCGGCCTTCCGGTCCGGCATGGGGACCGCCCTCACGGTCACCTGTCTGGTGGCGCTGTGCGCGGCGGTCGCCGGACTGCTCGTCCGTACCCGGCAGCCCGGCAAGTAGCGAAAACATCCTGGAGTGAGTGATGACGTACGTAATTGCGCAGCCCTGTGTCGACCTCAAGGACAAGGCCTGCATTGAGGAGTGCCCGGTCGACTGCATCTACGAGGGCAAGCGGTCCTTGTACATCCACCCGGACGAATGCGTCGACTGCGGTGCCTGTGAGCCGGTCTGCCCGGTCGAGGCCATCTTCTACGAGGACGACACCCCGGAGGAGTGGAAGGACTACTACAAGGCGAACGTGGAGTTCTTCGACGAGCTCGGCTCGCCGGGCGGCGCCGCCCGGCTCGGCCTGATCGACCGCGACCACCCCGTCGTCGCGGCGCAGCCGGTCCGTACGGCCGGAGTCGCGGGCGAATAACGCGCTCCGGCCCGCCGGCCGGGGGTGCGCCACTGCGGCACGACGAAGGGCCGCCGGGGAAAGCCCGGCGGCCCTTCGTCGTGCGCTGAGTGAAGCCGGCTCAGCGCCCCCGGAACCTCAGCGCTCCACCAGCGTGAACAGGCTCTCCCAGCGGCCGACGATCTCCTCCGTGGAGAACCGCTGGATGTTCTCGCGGGCCGTTTCGCCCATCGTGTCCCGCAGGTCCTTGTCCGACATCAGGGCGTCGAGATGCCGGGCGAATTCGGTGACATTGCCGGGGGGCGCGAGGAGCCCGTCCACACCGTCCGAGATGATCTCGTGGACGCCCGGCGCCACATCGAACGCCACACACGGCACCGCGGTCGCCATCGCCTCCATGGGCGCCAGCGGGAAGCCCTCGCCGCGCGAGCTGAGCGCGAAGACCGCGCTCTCCCGCAGCGCGCCCGGGACATCGCTCGTCCGGCCCATCCAGGCGACCGTGGTGGTGATCCCCAGCTCCGCGGCCTGCTTGCGCAGCGCCTCTTCCTCCTCGCCGGAGCCGTAGATCCGCAGCGTCCAGTCGGGGTGCTGCGGCGCGACCTTCGCCCAGGCCTCCAACAGCAGGTCCACGCCCTTCTCCTCGTGGAGCCGGCCGATGCTGACCACACACTTGGCGGAGCGGTCCGAGGGGATTTCCGGGAAGAACGGCAGCGGGTTCGGCATGAAGCCGACGTTGTCCATCCGCTGCCGGATCCAGCGGTCGGCGTCCTCCCGGGTGAGCGTCAGCATCCGGTCGACGTCCTCGTAGAACCGCTTGACCCGGCCGAAGCGGGACGACTTGCGGCAGGTGTCGAACGATTCATGGCTCATCCCGATCACCGTCAGCCCCGCGGTGTCGGCCAGCGCGACCCACTCCATCGCCCACACCTGGGTGACGATCACCACCCCGCCCGGCTTCGCCGCCCGGAACAGCGCGCTCATCTTGGCCGCCTGCTCCTGCATCCCCGCCTCGCGGGCGGCCCGGCGGCGCTGCTCGGCGAGGTTGAGCTTGTCCTTGAGACCGCGCACGGGGCGGACGGACGGCGGATGCGCGGCGTAGAGCGTGGTGGTCTGGAACGGCAGGTCGGCCGCCAGCTCATGGACCCGCCCCTCGGGGGGCGGCACCACACCGACGAGGTGCACCCGGTGGCCCCGCTCGCTGAACAGACGCGCCATCTGGTGCGACCAGCTGGTGATGCCGCCCATCTCGTTGACGCTGTTGGAGACGAAGAAGATGTCCCGCGGCTCGGCTGCGTACGACTTGGTCATCAACGGCTCCACTGCGCGAAAAACTGCTCGACGATGCTCTGGGCGGCGTTGCCCTGGTCGTATTCTCCGAACTTGGCGACGAATTCCTTGCGGCTCTTCGCGTATTCCAGAGCCTGCGACTCGAACGACTTGATCGCCTCGTGGAAAGCGTCCTCGGTGCGGACCACCGGGCCCGGTGCGTGCTCCAGCAGATCGAAGTAGGTGCCACGGCCCTCGTGCACATACTCGTCGTAGTCGTAGGTGAAGAACACCAGCGGCCGGTCGAGCAGCGCATAGTCGAACATCACCGAGGAATAGTCGGTGATCAGCCCGTCGGCCAGCTCCAGCAGCGGCGTCACATCGTGGCGCGCCGAAACGTCGATGACCCGGCCCTGCACGGTCGGCGGCAGCACCACATGATTGAGGTAGTGCGAGCGCACCAGGAGCACATAGCGGTCGCCGAACTGATCGGCGAAACGCTCCACGTCGAAGGGCAATTCGAAGCGCCCGTGCCGGCCGCCCGCCTTGCGGAACGTCGGCGCGTAAAGCAGCACGGTCTTGTCCTCGGCAATGCCCAACTCGGCAGCCAGCGGCCCGCGTTCACGCGCACCCTGCGCCGCTTCCCGCTGCCGGGCCCGGACCAGTGCGTCATTGCGGGGGTAGCCCACCCGCAGCAGGGTCTTCTCCTTGAGCCGGAAGGCCTTGGCCAGGGTGTGCACATCGTGCTCGGAGCGGATCAGGAACCGGTCGAAGCGGTCCAGCGAACGCTGCTGCTCCGCCTGCTGCTGCCGGGTCTGCGCCTTCAGCGACGGCTGGTCGAAGCCCATGTTCTTCAGCGCCGAGCCGTGCCAGGTCTGGATGTAGGTGGTCTCCGGGCGCTTGGTGAGCTTGAGCGGGTAGCTCTGGTTGTCCACCCAGAACTCGGCCTGCGCCAGCGCCTTGAGATAGGGCAGCGACCAGCGCTTGACGAGCGTGACGCCCTTCGGGAACTCCTTCGGGGACCCGGCGTACGACCAGATCGCCTCGAACTCCAGGCCCTGCCGGCGCATCTCCTCGTAGATCGCCCGCGGGCTGTCGCTGAACTGCTTGCCCAGGTGGCTCTCGAAGACCACCGTGCGCTTCTTGACCGGCAGCCGGCTGAAGACCTCGTGGTAGGCGCGGAGCTTGTTGTCACCGGAGGTGACCTTCTTGCGCAGCTCCTTCGCCTTGCGGTAGCCGGTCTTGGCCAGCGTCCCCGGCCTGCCGCGCACCCCGCGGGTGATCAGCTCCTGTACGCGCTCGGCGTTGCGGTTCTCGCTGACCAGGCGGAACGCCAGATGCCCCTTGGCCGAGACATGCGGTTCGAGACGGTCGGCGACCATCCGCGACAGCCGCGGCCGTACCGGCAGCCCACCGGACAGCCCGGTGTCGGCGACGGTGAGCCGGCTCGTGGTGCGCACCCCGTCCACGTCCAGGCGCAGCCGGACGTCCCAGATGGTGTCGACGATGCCCAGCGGGCGCAGCTTCGCGGTGAGGTCGGCGACGGCCTCCCAGTGGATGGCGTCACCTTCGTGGCGCAGCACCCGCACCGGGAAGTGGAAGGTCTGGAGGCTGCGCCGCCGGGCGCTGAACTCCAGCTCGCCCTTGAGCTGCGCGCCGGGCGGGATGACGCCGAGCGGATTGTTGATCCGGCCGGTCAGCGAGACGGACCTGCCGGACTCGCCGAAGCGGGTGAGCTGATTGCGCAGGAACAGCTGGTTGACCGGCTTCTCGTGGTAGCCGAGGTCGGTCACGTCCAGCACATCGCGGCCGAACGGATCGTCGGTGTAGCCGTCGCACCAGTAGATCCGGCCGTCGTGCTCGGCGAGCGGCGAGGAGACCTTGTCGCGGTTGATGAGCGTGTCGACCGCCGGGATCAGGTGGTCCCAGTCACCCTGCTGGAGCAGATACGCACAGATGGCCTGTATCGGCTGCACGCGCTCGTACGCCTCGGGGGCGATGCTCGCGAGGTACTCCCGGGAGAGCTCGGCGAACTCCCGGCGGTAGGACGCGTCGCGGAACGGCAGATCGCGCAGATGCAGCACCAGGTCGTGCTTGAGGAATTTGACGTCCTTGGCGAGCTTCATCTCGGCCAGCCCGCGCTCCGCCAGCATGGCGTCGATACGCCGGTGGATTTCCAGCCGGTGGGAGTAGTTGCTCATTTCGTGCCGCCGGTTCGTCACCGACTTCACGGCGGCCTGCTCGTGGACGTGCCAGAAGTAGACCTGATTGGGAATCAGCGTGATGCGCTGGGCCGCAAGATAGGCCTCGGCGATAAAGACCAGGTCCTCGTAGAACATTCCCTTGGGAAAGAGGAGATTGTTCTCGACGAGGAATTCACGGCGATAGCACTTGTTGGTGCACAGAGTGTCCCAGACGAACAGGTCCGGCAATTCCGTGACGGATTCCAGTGTGCGGGTGGTGGAATACAGCCAGGCGTACCACTCGTCGCGCTTCTGGTTCCGGGTGTCCTTGTGCAGCCGGACGGTCAGACCGGAAACGATATCCGACCCGGTTTCCTCCGCCGCCTCCAGCATATTTCTGCACGCATTGAGTTCCAGGACGTCATCGCTGTCCAGGAACATGACGTACCGGCCCTGGGTGTGCTGGATGCCGACGTTCCGCGGCTCGCCGCCCGCACCGCTGTTCTCGGGCAGCTGGAAGGCTCTGACCCGCCCGGGATGACCGGCCGCGAGTTGCTGCGCCACTTCGAAAGAACGGTCGGTGCTGTAGTCGTCGACGATCACCACCTCGACGTCCCGGAGCGTTTGATCCAGTACGGACTGGACCGCGGTCGGCAACCGGTCGGCGTCGTTGTAGACGATGACGACTACTGAGACGTCAGGCACAGGCACCTCAACCCTCTTTCGATACTGTTTCCCGCCAGAATAGCCCTATCTGCCCCCTCGGATTACAACCGATCGCGCCCATAGCGCTACGGACAGTGAGTCACGGGAGCGTCGGGAAGGCGTACTCCGGCGTTCGGATCTTGACCATGCGTCAGCCCAGTAGATCCACCCGCCGCGGCAGGCTCCGGCCGGGAAGGAAGACGGGCGCCCCCGCAAATCGGTTGCCTGTCGCGCCGTGTGACGTCCGTTGCGTGATGTCCTTGCGATCAGACATTTATCGGATCCCGTGCGAGGGGCGCGGCGAGGCAACGACAAGAGCACAACAAGAGATCGAATTCCCGGAATGCCGGGGACGGGGCGGTGCGGCGGTGTAACGGCCGCACCATCGGCCGCCCTCGCGTGCCGGGCGCCCGGGCCCCGCTCCGGGCACCTCCGCGCCCGCTCATACGTCCTCCCCATGGAGGAGGTGCCCTCGCGAGTTCAGGGAAAGATCCTGCTCAAGAACTAGCGACGCGCCTTTGCCAAGCCATTACGCTTGCCGTCAAGGCCGCGCACGGCGGCCATGGAGGAGTGAGATGAGGAGCAGCAACCCGGTCTTCTCGCGACGGGGGTTCAGCCGCGACACCGGCTACGCGGGCTTCAACGCGCCGCCGCAGGCCGGGGGCGCCGCGAACCCGTACGCCGGAGCAAACCCCTACGCGCAGGGCGGCAACCCGTACGCCCAGGGCCAGCAGGACGTCACCCAGGCACCACCGCAGTACACGCCGCAGACCCGCCCGATGACGATGGACGATGTCGTCGCGCGCACGGGCATGACGCTCGGCACGGTCATCGCGGGCGCCACCGTCGGCTGGCTCTTCCTGACCCAGAGCCTCGGCTTCGCCATCGGCGCGGGCCTGGTCGCGATGGTGCTGGCGCTCGTCCAGTCCTTCAAGCGCAAGCCGTCGCCCGCGCTGATCCTGGCGTACGCGGCACTGGAGGGCGTCTTCCTCGGCGCGCTCAGCGGCTTCATCAACGGCCTGCCGAACATGAACGGCGCCCCCATGCAGGCGGTGCTGGGCACGATGGCGGTGTTCGTCGCCATGCTGGTCGCCTACAAGACGCGGATCGTGCGGGTCACCGCCCGCTTCACCCGCTTCGTGATGATCGCGGCCATGGGCTTCGTCCTGTTGTCGCTGGTCAACGTGATGTTCATGGCGTTCGGCGGCGGTGAGGGCCTCGGCTTCCGCAGCGGCGGCCTGGGCATCGTCTTCGGCATCGTGGGCGTGGTCCTCGGCGCGCTGTTCCTGGCCCTGGACTTCAAGCAGGTCGAGGACGGCATCGCCTACGGCGCTCCGCGCGAGGAATCCTGGCTGGCCGCGTTCGGTCTCACGCTGACGCTGGTGTGGATCTACATGGAGATGCTGCGGCTGATCTCGATCCTCCGGGGCGACTGACCCCGCAGGACACGGGCGCCGAAGCGCCCGCACGCCGTACGAAGGGCCCGCCGGCACAGTGCCTGCGGGCCCTTCGGCGTGATGCACGGTGAGAGTCCTGAGCCGGACCGGGGCGGAGCCCGTCACCCGGTATCAGAACTTGCGCGCGGCGCGCCTGAGGTCGTGTTCATGGACGATTGCCTTGGCGTGCCCGTAGGCGAGATTGTGCTCGCCGCGGAGCCAGCTGACCTTTTCGTCGAAGCGGAAGAGAGCGGGGCCTTCCTCAACGGTGCGGAGCCAGTCGGAGATTTCCCGGCCGGTGCAGTGCGGGATACGGGAGAGCATGTTCCGGTGGGTCTCTTCGGAGAAGAGCTGAGACATCGGCGCCTCCGGACGCGGTCGATGCTGGTACTTCAGCCCACCGTGCCTGAGCGTTCGGGCGTTGGCAACCACCCCGGGGTGGCGCATAGGCTCACGGCGTGCTTGACGTGACCCCCTTGCAGACCGCGGTTGACGCCCTCGCCGACCGCCTCAGATCGCTGCCGCAGAGCAGGCTCGGCCAAGGCGCCGCGGGCGAAGCACTCGCGCTGGCACGACACTTGGCGACCCGGGCGCAGCTGATCGAGCGGCCGGAGGAGCCCCCGTACGAGCTACCGGACGCCGGAATGTTCGCGGCCGGCGACCAGCTCGCGGTGGCCGGACACGACCTCGTCGAGGCGCTGCGGGCCGCGGCGGCGCGGATGGCCGACGGGGCGGGGGATTCTGACGCGAAAGTGGCCCCCGCCGAAGAACTGGCGGAGGCCGTGCGATGCGTCCGGGCGACGGCGGCACGCTGCTAGAGCCTGGCGTCCGGATCAGGCCCCAGCTGTCGTCGTGCGCCCGTCAGGGGTGACGGGACAGCCCCGGGGGCTTGTCGCCGCGCCCGGTCAGAGCGAGGCGATCACGCGGTCGGCGAGGATGTAGACGCTCTCCTCGCGGCTCTCGCCCCAGGCGAAGGTCAGCGCATACGCACCGGAGATGCCGGAGCCGCCCAGCAGCACGGGGGCGTGCCCCGCGTGCAGTGCGCCGGCCACGCGCTCCGCGGTCTCGCGCTGCCCGGGGGTCAGGCAGAGCGTGGTGCCGTCGGTGAAGACATAGACGTCCAGGGTGCCCAGCGGGCCGGGGCGTACGTCCGCGAGCGGGGTCGCCTGCTGCGCCAGCTCCTCCAGGCGCGCCACGGTGCGCTCGTGATCACTGATCACCGGGGACGGGGAGAAGTCGGGGTGCGAGGGGTGGCGCCGGCGCGCGGCGGCCAGTTCGGCGGACTCGGTCTCCTCGACCGGCTCCAACTCCGGCGCGTCCAGGGCGTCCATGGACTCCAGTGCGTCCATCGCCTCCATGGCGTCCGAGCCCAGCAGCGGCTCCAGTCCGGCCAGGTCCGCCTGACGGGGCAGGAACGGCTGGATGTCGAGCCGGTCGGGCTCCTGGCGCTCGGGCAGCTCGCGGTCGGCACGGGCGTCCAGCAGGCCCTCGTCGCCGAGGCCGGCCAGGCCGCCCAGCAGCGACGGGGCGTCGGCGGCGTCCCTGGCCTCCTGCGCGGCCCAGAAGGCGCGGGCCTCGGCCAGTTCGCGCTCCCGCTCCTCGGCCAGGGCGTCGGCGACGGCGGCGCGTATATCGGCGAGCGGGGTCTCGGCGGCCGGGGTGGGGCGGGCGGCCGGGATGGTCGCGACGGCCGGGCGCACCGCCTCGGCACCCGCGACGGCGTCCTGACGGGCGGCGGTGAGCTCGGCGTGCAGCTCGGCGATCTGGCGGCGCAGCGCGCGGGCGGTGTGCAGGGCGGCGGCGCCCAGTGCCACGGCGACGGCCGCGGCACTCAGCAGGACGACAGTGGTGACGCTCATGCCGAAACCTCTCCTCGTTCGGTCTCGCATGCGCGAGACGCGCGCTGCTCGATGACCCGCCCCCGGCTTTCGGCCGGGGGTACCCCCATGCGGCGCTCGCTCATGCGTCCTCCCTACTTCGCTCGGCGGCCCTCTTCGCGCGGGCCGCGCACAGATACGCGGACTTCCCCCGGCCGTCGGGCGGGGTGACCCCCCTGACGCACTCACTCACGGGATCACTCCTGGTAGCGGCTCACTCACCGGCGTACTCCCGTTAGCAGAATGTTCTCCGACTTCCTACATCAGCCTGCCGGTCCTCGGCGACCGCTCCCGGTGCGCTATGTCCCGAAAAGGAGGGGGCGCAGGGCTCCGTGCGTGCGAGTGACCCCATGCTGACCTGCAAGAACGCCTCGCCCCCAGGGCGTTGGTCACAATCCTGGGGGAGATTGGGTCGCGATCTCGTTAACGAGTGACGCGGGTCACGCCGTGTCGCCGCTGGTATCCGCACGACAGCGAAGGGTGTGCGCCCGGCGGGAGTTGGTCCGTTTTGTCGCGCTCCCCTTCGAGCTGCGGGGGGCGGCGGCCGGGCTGAGCTTCGCCCCCCGGTGGGGACATGGGCAGGGGCCGGGGCGCTCGTTCTTGAGCCCCGGCCCCTACTCTCCGCTACATCGCGGCTCAGCTCAGCTCAGCCGCGCGTGTTCTTGGTCGCGCTTCGCTTCGCCTCCGCTGCGGGCGGATGCCGGGGCACTCGTACCTCGCACCCCGACCTCCACCCTCCGCTACAGCTCAGCTCAGCCGCGCGTGCTTGTGGTCGCGCTGAGCTTCGCCTCCGCTGCGGGCAGGTGCCGGGCACTCGTTCCTCGCACCCGACCCCTACCCTCCGCTACGACTCAGCTCAGCCGCTCGATGACCATCGCCATGCCCTGGCCGCCGCCCACGCACATCGTCTCCAGGCCGAACTGCTTGTCGTGCCACTGGAGGGAGTTGATGAGCGTGCCGGTGATGCGGGCGCCGGTCATGCCGAAGGGGTGGCCGACGGCGATGGCGCCGCCGTTGACGTTCAGGCGGTCCAGGTCGATGCCCAAGTCGCGGTAGGACGGGATCACCTGGGCGGCGAACGCCTCGTTGATCTCGACCAGGTCGATGTCGGAGACCGAGAGGCCGGCCCGTCGCAGGGCCTGCTTGCTGGCCTCGACCGGGCCGTAGCCCATGATCTCGGGCGACAGGCCGGAGACGCCGGTGGAGACGATCCGGGCCAGCGGGGTCAGGCCCAGCTCGCGCGCCTTGGTGTCGGACATGATGACCAGCGCCGCGGCACCGTCGTTCAGCGGGCAGCAGTTGCCGGCGGTCACCAGGCCGTCGGGGCGGAAGACCGGCTTGAGGCCGGAGACGCCCTCGACGGTGACGCCGGCGCGCGGGCCGTCGTCCTGGGAGACGACCGTGCCGTCGGGCAGCGTGACCGGGGTGATCTCCCGCTCCCAGAAACCGTCGTTGATCGCCTTCTCGGCGAGGTTCTGGGACCGCACGCCGAACTCGTCCATGTCCTGGCGGGTGACGCCCTTGAGACGGGCGAGGTTCTCCGCGGTCTGGCCCATGGAGATGTACGCGTCCGGGATCAGGCCGTCCTCGCGCGGGTCGTGCCAGTCGGCGCCCTCCTGCTCGGCGCGCGCCGCGGTACGGGCCTCGGCGTCGGCGAAGAGCGGGTTGTGGGTGTCCGGCAGGCCGTCGGAGCTGCCCTTGACGCTGCGCGAGACGGTCTCGACGCCGGCCGAGATGAAGACATCGCCCTCGCCGGCCTTGATGGCGTGCAGCGCCATGCGGGTCGTCTGGAGGGAGGAGGAACAGTAACGGGTGATGGTGCAGCCCGGGAGGTGGTCCATCCCCATCTGGACGGCCACGATCCGGCCGAGGTTGTGGCCCTGCTCGCCACCGGGGAGACCGCAGCCCAGCATCAGGTCGTCGATGTCCTTGGGGTCCAGCTCGGGGACCTTGGCGAGGGCGGTCTCGATGATCTTCGCGGTCAGGTCGTCCGGACGCAGATCCTTGAGCGAGCCCTTGAAGGCGCGGCCGATCGGGGAGCGGGCGGCTGAGACGATCACGGCTTCGGGCATCACACGGCTCCAAGTGCGCGGGAAAAGGGCGGACTGTGAGGGAAGTTACCTGCACGTAGTGCTGAGGTCACGGGGTCCGCGCTGTGATGCGGGCCTCTTTTCTAAGCGGGCGCTTATGGGAACGGGGAGGAGCCGCACGGTATTCCCGTACGGCTCCTCCCCGTTCGTTCCGTGCCGCCCGGGGCGCGCCCGGCGGCCGTTCCGTCAGCGTGTGACCGACGAGGGGTCCGTCGGCTCCGGCGCCGGCAGCTGGCGGCGCCTGCGGTGCTTGAGCAGCGCCCAGGGCGCCCGGGAGGCGGTGACCTCCGTGCCGCCCTCGGAGGCCGCCTCGGCGGCCGCCTGCTCGACCGGCAGCAGCCCCTCGCCGCGGGCGGGCTCCGGCTGCTCCTTCTCCGGCCACAGGCCGAGCGAGGCGCACAGCGTCGGCAGGACGGCCATCGCGGCGGTGGCGTAGCCCTCGGCCGACGGGTGGTAGTTGTCCGGCCCGAACAGCTCCCGTGGATGCGCCTCGAACTCGGGGCCGAGCAGATCGCCGAGCGAGACCGTACGGCCGCCGCACTCGACCACCCCGATGGTCTGGGCGGCGGCGAGCTGCCGGGAGAGCCGCCGGGCCACCCAGCGCAGCGGCTGGTAGACCGGCTCGATGGTGCCCAGATCGGGGCAGGTGCCGACGACCACCTCGCAGCCCGCCGCGCGCAGTCTGCGCACCGCCTCGGAGAGATGGCGTACGGACTGGGCCGGCGGCATCCGGTGGGTGACATCGTTCGCGCCGATCATGATGACGCACACGTCCGGCGTCTGGCTGCCGTCCGCGAGTATCAGCTCCACCTGGCGCTCCAGGTCGTCCGACTGTGCGCCGGGCAGGGCCACATTGCGGAAGTCGACGGGCAGCTCGGAGAGCGCGGCCAGACCGGAGGCGAGCAGCGCGCCGGGGGTCTGGCGGGCGCGGTGGACGCCCTGGCCCGCCGCGGTGGAGTCGCCGAGGAAGCCGAGCCGCAGCGGCGGGTGGTCGGTGCGGTGGTCGAAGGCGGCGCCGTAGCGGCCGTCGGCGCACGGCGGAATGTCGCTGGAGCCGCCGACCGTGCGGCGGGCCAGCCGGACCTCGGTCAGCAGCACCCCGACCGTGGCCACCCCGAGCAGCCCGATCCCGCCGCCGCCGAAAGCGGCGGCGGTCGCGATCCGTCGCGCCACTCTGGCCCTGGACATCGTCATCGGCATGGGCCGGGCTCCTCCCCGCGCAGTGCGGGCGCGCCCTGGGCCCGCTGCGGGCCGGACGCGCTCGTGAATCGGCAAGAACTCCTACAACAGGGTGTTGCCCGTTCCTGCACGGAACGCAACTCATCCCTCCTCTAACGGACCCGGGCAATAGGCTGGCCGCACGGGCGCAGGAGAGCGTGCCGCCCCCTACCGCGGAGACCACCGTGCAGTTTTACGATTCGATGATTGAGCTAGTCGGCAACACCCCGCTCGTGCGGCTCAACAACGTCACTCGAGGAATCCAGGCCACCGTCCTGGCGAAGATCGAGTACTTCAACCCCGGCGGATCGGTGAAGGACCGGATCGCCGTGCGGATGATCGAGGCCGCCGAGCAGTCGGGTGAGCTCCAGCCGGGCGGCACCATCGTCGAGCCGACATCCGGCAACACCGGTGTGGGCCTGGCGATCGTGGCCCAGACAAAGGGTTACAAGTGCATCTTCGTCTGCCCGGACAAGGTGTCCACGGACAAGATCAATGTGCTGCGGGCCTACGGCGCCGAGGTGGTGGTCTGCCCGACCGCCGTGGATCCCGAGCACCCGGACTCGTACTACAACGTCTCGGACCGTCTGGTGCGCGAGACGCCCGGTGCGTGGAAGCCGGACCAGTACAGCAACCCGAACAATCCGCGCTCCCACTACGAGACGACCGGTCCCGAGCTGTGGGCGCAGACGGACGGGCGGATCACCCACTTCGTGGCGGGTGTCGGCACCGGCGGCACGATCAGCGGCACCGGCCGCTATCTGAAGGACGCCAGTGACGGCAAGGTCAAGGTCATCGGCGCCGACCCGGAGGGCTCCGTCTACAGCGGCGGCTCCGGGCGCCCGTATCTGATCGAGGGCGTCGGCGAGGACTTCTGGCCGACGGCCTACGACCGCACCGTCGCGGACGGGATCGTGGCGGTCTCGGACAAGGACGCCTTCCAGATGACCCGGCGGCTCGCCAAGGAGGAGGGCCTGCTGGTCGGCGGCTCCTGCGGGATGGCCGTGGTGGGTGCGCTGGAGGTCGCCTCGAAGCTCGGCCCGGACGACGTGGTCGTCGTGCTGCTGCCGGACAGCGGCCGTGGCTATCTGTCCAAGATCTTCAACGACGAGTGGATGGCCGACTACGGCTTCCTGGAGGAGGGCGGCCCCGCGGCCCGCGTCGGCGAGGTGCTCCAGCACAAGGAGGGCGCGCTGCCCTCGCTGGTGCACATGCACCCGGAGGAGACCGTCGGCGAGGCGATCGACGTCCTGCGCGAGTACGGCGTCTCGCAGATGCCGATCGTCAAGCCGGGCGCCGGGCACCCGGACGTGATGGCCGCGGAGGTCGTCGGCTCGGTCGTCGAGCGCGAGCTGCTCGATGCGCTGTTCACCCAGCGGGCCTCGCTGACCGCCCCGCTGGAGAAGCACATGTGCCCGCCGCTGCCGCAGGTGGGCTCGGGCGAGCCGGTCGCCGATCTGATGGCGGTCCTGGAGAACGCGGACGCGGCGATCGTCCTCGTCGAGGGCAAGCCGAAGGGCGTGGTGAGCCGGCAGGACCTGCTGGCCTATCTGGCGCGCGAGGCCGGCAAGTAGCAGCGGCCCGGCGGCCGGGGCGAGGGGCAGTCACTGTCCCCGCCCCGGCCGCCGCCCGTTTCCGCACCCTTCGGGGCGTCAAGTGGCCGTCAGGAAACGGCCCGTCGACGCAAGGTGTACGTATGCGTCATGTGTACGCAGCACGGGCTTAACACGCGGCGGGCACAGTGGTGTCACGGCGATAAGGACCTCCGGAGCGGCTCCCGGACCTCCACGATCGCCACCGGATGCGACGACCGGCTCTGACCCGGTACGCGTCCCTTGCGGGGACCGCCGTCGTCCCGCCCCTGGCTTCGGCCGGGGTGCGGCGGTCCCCGCCACATCCGGCTCCCGCCGGAGCTTCGGTCCTCTGCCGGTCCCCTTCAGTCCCCTGAGTCCGCTGCGCCGTCGCGGCGGTCCGTACGCGGCCGCAGCAGCTTGTGCGCGCCCCTGGCCTGCACGGCGTTGACGCCGACGATCCCGGCCCAGCACATCAGCAGCCCCGGCTGCCCCGCCTGGCTCACGGCGATCGCCGACAGCGGGATGGCCAGCACCAGCGAGAGAGCGGCGAGCCCGAACCGTTCCCAGACCTCCTTGCCGCCGCCCCTGGGGCGCGGCGGCCGGGCGCCGCGGGCCACCTGGAGCTGCTGCTCGGCGAGTTGCCGCCGTACCCGCTGGTCGACGCTCCGGTCCAGCTTCTCCAGGAAGGACTCCAGGAGCTCCGACTCGTACTCCGGACCCAGCTCCTTGCGCGTCTGGAGGGTCGCGTCGAGGTCCTTGCGCAGGTCGGGGTCGTGTGTCGCCATGCCGCCGAGCGTACGGCCGCCGGGCGGGCGGCGCGGTAGGGCTAGCCCCCCAATCCGGCGGGCGCCTGGTCCTCGTGGGGCGCGGCCGGCTCCGCCGTGCGCGCGGTGTCGCGGCGGGCGGTCACCCAGTACAGGACGGCCGGCACGGCGAGCCCGACGAGCCAGGAGATGTCGGCGCCGCCGAGCGGTGCCACCAGCGGGCCGGTGAAGAAGTGCGTGGCCAGGAAAGGGAGCTGGGCGAGCACCCCGAGGACGTAGACCGTCAGTGCCCGCACGTTCCAGGCGCCGTAGCGGCCGGCGGGGTCGCTGAGCGCCGGGATGTCGTAGCGCTCCTTGGAGATCAGGTAGTAGTCGACGAGGTTGATCGCGGACCAGGGCGTGAAGAAGGTCAGCAGGAAGAGCAGGAAGTCCTTGAAGGACGTCAGGAAGGAGTCCTTGCCCAGGAGGGCGACGGCGGTGCCGGCCAGCATGATTCCGGCGATGTACGCGGAGCGGCCGCGCGGGCTGAGGGTGCGCTGCCCCCGGAACCCGCTGACGCTGGTGACCAGCGACATGAACCCGCCATAGGTGTTGAGGATGTTGATGGTGAGCTTGCCGAGGGCGATCGCGAAGTAGAGGAACGAGGCGATCAGTCCGGCGCCGCCGAGGCCGACGATATAGCTGACCTCGTGCCCCACGAACGCGGCGGGCGCCGCGGCGGCCGCCAGTGCGCCGAACGTCATCGACCACTGCGAGCCGAGCACCGAACCGGACAGCGTCCACCAGAACGTGGCGCGCGCCGAGGTGTGCCGCGGGAGGTAGCGCGAGTAGTCGGCGACGTACGGGCCGAACGCCAGCTGCCAGGAGGCCGAGAGCGAGACGGCGAGCAGGAAGACCGGCAGCCCGAAGCGGTGGTCGGCCAGCAGCGTGCCGAGGTCGGTGCGCTCCAGCAGCCGGATGCCGAGGTAGACGAAGGCCAGTGCGCAGACCAGACCGGCGATCTTGCCGAGGGTGTGGATCAGGCGGTAGCCGACGGCCGCGGCGACCGCGGTGACCGTGGCGAAGAGGACGATCCCGGGGGTCTCGCCGAGGTGCGTCAGCTCCCCGACCGCCTGCCCGGCCAGCACGCTGCCGCTGGCGAAGAACCCGATGTACATCACGATGACCAGCGCCAGCGGGACCACCGCGCCGCGCACCCCGAACTGGGCCCGTGAGGTGATCATCTGCGGCAGGCCGAGCCGCGGCCCCTGGGCGGAGTGCAGCGCCATCACCGCACCGCCCAGGAGGTTGCCGAGCAGCAGCCCGATCAGCGACCAGAAGGCGTTCGCCCCGAAGACGACGGCCAGCGCGCCGGTGATGACGGCGGTGATCTGGAGGTTGGCGCCCAGCCAGAGCGTGAACTGGCTGACCGCGCTGCCGTGCCGTTCCTCGTCGGGGACGACGTCGATGGAGCGTCGTTCGACCACACCTGCCATGAGTCCGCCTTGCGTCGCCGCCTGTATGGATTCATGCAGGATCGATGGCGATGAATGGAAGGTCAATAGGAAGGGGCGGAATTCGTGGTCACGGGTGCCCGGCCGCGGACGGCCGCGCCCCGGTGAGGAAGGGGCCCGGGGCCCGCGGTCCCGGGCCGCACGGCCGTTTTCAGGCCGCGGTCGTCCCGTCCATCGGCCGCAGCTCATCCGCGTACGAGACCGAGACCCGCCGCATCAGCCCGTCCCCGGTGATGTCGTACTGGCCCAGCCGCCACAGCGGCGGCGAGTACGCGTGCACCGACACCGCGTCGTCACTCGCGCCGGTGAGCCGGTGGATGTGGTCCGGGCCGAAGGAGAAGGAGGAGCCCGTGCCGACCGCGGTGGCCAGGTGCTCGCCGCCGATGCGGGGGTTGGACTCGGTCAGGACGCCCTGGACGACATGGACCGCCCCGGAGGAGATGTCGTGATCGTGCCAGCCGGTGTCGTTCTGCCGGGTCCAGCACAGCAGCCAGACATCGACGAACTCGTCGCGGTGCAGGGAGGCGTAGTGGCGCTCGGTGTCGGAGAACGCGACCTGTTCGCGCCAGAGGTCCGGGCGGGTGGCGAGCTCGTCGACCAGTGCCTGGAGCTCGCGCTTGTCGAGGTTGCGCTCGGGCAGTGCGGTGAACGGCTCCTCGCCGTCTGGGACCTCGCGGGCGGTGTCGGCCAGGGAGGTGCGGTACGTCATGGGCGGGCTCCTTTCGTCGGGCCCAGCAGGCGGGCCGGGTTGGCGGTACGCAGGGCGTGGACGGCGGCCTGCGCGCCGAGGTCGGGGATGACGGGGGCGGCATAGGGGCGGTCGCTGCCGCTGACGACGACATCGATGCCGGTGGCCCGGACGAGTGCGTCGACCGCACGGGTCCCGTAGGAGGACGTCTCGTAGAACGCCTTGCAGTCCACCCGGCCCCGGTCCCGGCCGCCGCCGCGGGCGACCAGCCGCTCGCCGTGCAGCGGCGCCAGTCCGGCCAGGGCCGCGAAGCAGACCCGCAGATCCGGGTGGCGCGGCCGGCCGAAGGCGCGGAAGGCGAACCAGGAGGCGTGCAGCTGCTGGAGGTAGGGGACCAGGGCGGGCCACCAGGGGGGCGCGTCCCCGTCGGCGGACGGCGCCGGGCCGGGGTGGATGAACAGCGGCGCGTCCTGCTCGGCGGCGGCGTCCAGCAGCGGTGCGCAGCGGGCCCACCCGGCGGCGTCGAGCAGCGCGGTGGCGGGGAGCTGGAGCCCCACACAGCCGCGGGCCAGCTCGCGCCGCAGCGCCTCGGCGTCCGGCTCGGGCGCGGACAGGCAGACCGAGGCCCAGACGCCGAAGGGGGCGGGCAGGTCCAGTGCGCCGTCGTGGAACGCGGCGAGCAGCGGTGCGGCCTGGGCGGGCGGCAGATATTCGATGCCGAGCGGGCTGGAGAGCGACACCAGCGCCAGATCGAGGCCGTCGGCGCGCGCGAGCCGGGCGCGGGCCGCGATGTCGTGGTCGGCGGGGTCGACGGCGTACGGGGGCTCGCCCGGCAGGTGCAGCGTCCAGCCGTCCAGCCGCGGCGGCGCACTGCGCGAGCGCAGCAGCGCGACGAACTCGGGCGGCCAGATGTGCTGGTGGACGTCGGTGGGCACGGGCCTCCCTCGGGGCGCGGGGCGGTCGCACGGACGGCACACGGACCGCATGGTCCGGCGCCTTGAACCGCTTCACTTAACCGCTTAACTGATGCGTTTAAGTGAAGCGGTTAACAGCAGGCACTGTCAAGGCCGTGCCGGAGCTGCCGGGCCCTTGCCCCCACCGGAAGAGCCGCCTCGGGAGCTGCGCATCATGGCCGGGCGCCGCCCCCTCCTTGGGTAGGCTTCCGGCATGGCCAGGCCCAATAAGCGCACCACCCTCCGCGAGGTGGCCGAGGCCACCGGCCTCTCCACCGCAGCCGTCTCCTACGCGTTGCGCGGCAAGCACGTCTCCAAGGAAACCGAGGAGCGGGTGCGCAAGGCCGCCGCCGACCTCGGCTACGAGGCCGACCCGATCGCCCGCGCCCTCGCCAGCGGCCGTACGAGCACGGTCGGGGTGCTCGCCGGTGATCTCCAGGACCTGTGGCAGCAGCAGCTGATGGCGGCGATAGGGCGCGAGCTGCTGGCCGGCGACCGCTATGCGCTGATTCTCGACGCGGGCGGCGACCCCGAACGCGAGCTGACCCTCGCCAAGCAACTGCGCGACCAGCGGGTGGACGGCCTCCTGGTCTCACCCGTCGACCCGTCCGCCGAGGGCTGGTCGAAGATCGCCGATGCCGTGCCGGTGGTCTCCATCGGCGACGCCCTGAGCCGGGCCCGTACGGCGGGCGAGGTGCTCTTCGACAACCGGGCCGGCATCGACGCCGTCCTGGACTACCTCCGCGGGCTGGGCCACCGCCGGGTCACCGTGCTGACCCCCACCGGCCCCTCCACCCCCGACCGCCCCGCCGACGTCTATGTGCGCGAGGCCGCCGACCGGCTCGGTATCGAGGCCGAAGTCCTGCCCTGTCCACAGGAGTTGGACGCGGCGACCGCGATGGCCCGCCGGGTCCTGGCCAACAGCCCGGACGGCCGCCGTCCGGCCGGGCTCGCCCCGCCCACCGCCGTCTTCTGCTTCTCCGACTCCATCGCCTACGGCGTCTACGCGGCAGCCGCCGAGGCCTCCCTCACCGTCGGCCGCGACCTCTCCGTCGTCGGCTTCGACGACCACCCCGTCTCCCGGGTCCTCACCCCGCCCCTGACCTCCGTCGACTGGGGCCTGGCGGCCATCGCCAAGGAAGCCGCCCGCCTCGCCGTCGCCGCCATCGAGGGCCGCCGGGTCCGCCGCAAACGCATCCTGTGCGCCCCGCGCCTCTCGGAGCGCGGGTCGGCGGTGGCGCCGCGGGAGTGATGCGGCGGGAACGGTGCCGCGGGAGTGATGTGGTGGGACCGCCGCGGCGCGAGTGACGTCGTGAGAACGGCATTGCGGGAGTGGCGTCATCGACCCCGATGGCCGGTGTGCGCCGCGCTGGTGGCGGGCCGTCAGTTCATCTGCCCGTTCATCCGTCCGTTCAACTTCCCGGTGCACGGCCCCGTTTGCCGGGAAATTGCCCGCCATGGATCTTGCATTTACGACGTGCCTCGTAGGCTGATCATGAACTTGATCCACACGGGGAACGGGGAATGATGAAGTTCCGGAAGACCGCCACGACCGCGTTGACCGCGCTGGCTTTTGCGGGGGTGGCAGGACCCGCCTCCGCGGACAGTGCGCTGCATTCCGCGAAGCCGGTGAGTGCCGCGAAAGGCTTCAAGCTGAAGTCGCTCCACTCGCCGGACGGCAAAACCCTGAAGGCCACGCTGTCCATGCCCACGGGCTACCACTTCACCGTCGCCGGCAAGAAGCTGGCGCTGGTCGGGCCCGGCCATCGGACGGTGGGCCGGCTGGGCACCGCAATCAAACTCAAGAACGGCAAGACGGCGCACGTCAGCTACCGCGCCAAGGGCGCCACGGTCACCGTGCGGGCGACCCGTAGTTTCCGGCAGCTCGGTGTCTCCACGCGGGGCATGGCGGCCGAGAGTTACTCGAAGTGCGCCAACGACAAGATCCGGGACTATGTGGTGTCCGGCGGGATAGGCGGATGTATCGCCGGCGCCGAGACCGGGTGCGCCCCGGGGGCCACGGCCGGGGCTTTCGGAGGCCTGGTCTCCGGTGCGGTGCTCTCGCTCTCCGATTGCTGACGGTGGCCGGGCGATGAGGGAAAGCGATGCCGAGGAAGCAGTGCGGGGCAGGAAATGATGGGCAGGAAATGACAAAGGCATTGATCGCCGGAATTCTCGCGGTCGTGGTCGTCTTTGCGCTCACGCATACCGTGTTCTCCGGTTTGACGGAACCCGCCCGGCTCCTGGTGAGTGTCCTGGCAGGGGCGGCCGTCGGAGGAGTGCTGCGCGGCGTGCAGCTGCGCAGATGACCTGAGAGACGCGGGACGGGCCGGGGCGGCGGAGCCCCGGCCCGTCCGTGTGCCGTGTGCCGTGTGCCGTGTGCTGTGTGCTGTGCGTCGTGCGTCGTGCGTCGGTGTGCCGTTTCCCGGCCCCGGCCCCCGGCTGCAAAGCCCCGCGCCGAGGAGCAGACTGGGTGCCGGATGCTCCGGTAGCGTCGGGCGCGTGTGACGGTGGTCGGCCGACGGGCGGATGGGCGGGTCCTCGATGAAACGGTCCTCGACGGAACAGGTCTCGACGGGCGAAGTCGCGGCGGTGGGCGGGACCACCGCGGCGGACGGTGCCGGGCGGGGCGCGCCGCAGGGTGAACTGGCGGACCGGCTGGAGGCCCACCGTACCGAGCTGACCGGCTACTGCTACCGCATGCTGGGCTCGGCCTTCGAGGCCGAAGACGCCGTGCAGGAGACGATGGTGCGGGCCTGGCGGAGCTACGACCGGTTCGAGGGGCGGGCGTCCCTGCGTTCCTGGCTGTACCGGATCGCCACGAATGTCTGCCTGGATCTGCTCAAGGGCAGCCGGCGCCGGGCCCGGCCGATGGATCTCGCCTCCCCGTCGAGCGTGGACACCCCGGTCGGCACCGGACTGCCCGAGGCGACCTGGATCGGGCCCGTACCGGACGAGCGCGTGCTGGCGTCCGCGGGGGACCCGGCGGACACCGCCGTCGCCCGGGAGTCGATCCGGCTCGCGTTCATCGCCGCGCTCCAGCGGCTGGCGCCCCGCCAGCGGGCGGTGCTGATCCTGCGGGAGGTGCTCAGCTGGTCGGCGAGCGAGGTCGCCGAGCTGCTGGGCAGTTCGGTCGCCTCGGTCAACAGCGCGCTCCAGCGGGCCCGCGCCACCCTCGCCGCGTCCGGTGACACCGACGACGAACCGCCGCGGCCCCTGGACGACGCACAGCAGGCGCTGCTCCAGCGCTATGTCGACGCCTTCGAACGGTTCGACATGGACGCGCTCACGGCGTTGCTGCACGAGGACTCCACGCTGTCCATGCCGCCGTACGAGCTGTGGCTGCGCGGCCGCGACGACATCCTGAAGTGGCTGCTGGGGCCGGGCGGCGGCTGCGAGGGATCGCATCTGGTGCCGGTCACGGCGAACGGCCGGCCGGCGTTCGGGCAGTACCGTGCCGACGGTGAGCCCTGGGCGATCCAGGTCATCGAGACGGCGGACGGCCGGATCACCGCGCTCCAGTCGTTCCTGGACACCGAGCGGCTGTTCCCGCTGTTCGGACTGCCGCTCCGCTACGGCGGCCCGGTCACGGAGCGTGCGGTCACGGAGGATTCGGATACGGCGGGTGCGGTCACGGAGGGGGCGGTGGCGCCCCCGGGGGAGGGACGGCCGGCAGGATCTCGGCCAGCCCCGTCACCGTGAGCAGCAGGGCCAGCCTCTCCGGTACGTGACACAGCCGGATGCCGTGCCCCAGCCGCCGGGCGGTGAGCTGGAGGCGGAGCAGGGCCTCGACGGTGGTGAGGTCGGGGGCGTCGAGGGCCCGTACGTCGCACAGCACCGTCGTCCGCGGCCGGGCGCCCAGCAGCAGGCGGAGGCGGTCGCACAGCGCGGGGATGTCGGCGCGGGCGAGCGACGGGCCGAGGCGGCAGATGACGGCCCGGGGCGGCGTGGGCAGTATGGGCAGCACAGGAGAAGAGACCCCGCCGGGCAGGGAAACTCATCGCGCGGCGGCGGCCCGGCCGTCCGACGGCGAGGCCGGTGATCCGGCCGCCCGCCCCGCCACAGCCGGGCTCCCGTCCCGCCGCAGCACGAGCTTCCGCCCAGCCGCAGCCCGAGCTCCCACCCAGCCGCAGGCCGGGCTTCTGCCCCCTCTCAGCCCAGCTTGTGCTTCTTCAGCCAGGCGTCGGCCACCCGGTCCGGGTCCTGCTTCTTCTTGTCGACGAGGCGGTTGAGCTCGGTGAGGTGGGAGGTGGTGAGGGTGTTGCCCAGACGGGCGAGGGCCTTGCGGACCTTGGAGTCGGCCTTGCGGGAGGCGACCAGCGGGACGATGTGCTGGGCGGGGATGAGGTGCTTGGGGTCCGCCAGCAGGATCCAGCCGTTCTCCGCGGTGTCGACGTCGGTGGTGAAGACATTGGCGATATCGATGTCGCCCTTCTTCAGCGCGCCCTTGACCAGCGGCCCGGACGAGTCCAGCGCCTTGAACTCCTTGAATTCCACGCCGTACTCGTCCTTGAGGCCGACGACCCCGACGACCCGCTTCTTCATCTCCGCGGCCGCGCCGAACACCAGCTTTCCGTTGGCCTTGCGCAGATCGGAGAGCGTCTTGAGGCCGTAGCGGTCGGCGGTCGCGCGGGTCACGGCGAAGCTGTCGCGGTCCTCGGCGGCCGCGTACGGGAGGACTTCGAGGCCGTCGGGGAGGACCGTGGCCAGCGCGTTCTGCATCGCGCCCGCCTCGGTCTCGGTGGCCTTCTTGTCGAGGTAGAGCAGCAGGCTGCCCTGGTATTCGGGGAGCAGATCGATATCGCCGGAGCGCAGCGCGGGGACCACGATCTCGCGGGAGCCGAGGTTGGGCTTGACGGTGGTCTTGACCCCGGCGGCGTTGAGCACGCCCGCGTAGAGGTAGCCGAGGATCTGGTTCTCGGTGAAGTTGGCGGTGCCGATGACCAGTCCGCCGCCGCTGCTGCCGCTGTCGCCGCCGGCGCCGTCCCCCTTGAGGGAGGTGATGCCGGAGGAACAGGCGGCCAGCAGCGGGGCCGAGGCGCCGGCGAGGAGAGTGGTCAAGGCGGTACGACGGTTCATGGGCGGGACTCCTCGGGACGTACGGAGAGGCGGGGGCGGCAGATGCTCAGCGGGCGGCGGCCGGGCGGCCGCGGAACAGCAGCCGGGTGAGGCCGCCCAGGGCCAGGTCGGCGGCGACGGCGAGCACGGCGACCAGGGCCGCACCGCCGAGGACCTGCACCAGGTCGCGCTGCGCCAGCCCGTCGAAGACGTAGCGGCCCAGCCCGCCGAAGCTGACATAGGCGGCGATGGTGGCGGTGGCGACGACCTGCACGGTCGCCAGCCGTACGCCGGTCATGATCAGCGGGAGCGCGAGCGGGAGTTCGACCTGCCAGAGGACCTGGCGGCCGCGCAGGCCCACGCCCTTGGCGGCGTCCTTGACCTCGGGGTCGACGGCGGCCATCCCCGCATACGTATTGGTGATGATCACGGGCACCGCGAGCGCGACCAGCGACACATACACCGGCCACACGCTCAGCCCGCCCGCGAGGAACACCAGGGTCACCAGGCCGACGGTGGGCAGCGCCCGGCCGAAGGAGGAGAGGTTGACGGCGAGGAAGGCGCCGCGGCCGGTGTGTCCGATGAGCAGGCCGATGGGCAGCGCGATCACGGCCGCGGCGAGGGTGGCGAGCACCGAGTACTCCAGGTGCTCCAGGACGCGGGCGGCGATGCCCTCGGGGCCGGACCACTGGGCCGGGCTGGTCAGCCAGGAGAGGAGGTTCTTCAGGAGTTCGAGCATCGGCGCGTCACGCTGCCTTCCGCCACAGAGAGGTGCGCTGCCGGGGGGTGCCGCGCCGCCAGGGGGTGCACAGCCACTGGACGGTCACCAGCAGCGCGTCGGCGACCAGGGCGAGCAGCAGGGTCAGGACCACACCGGCGATGACCGGGGTGGGGAAGTTGCGCTGGAAGCCGTCGGTGAAGAGCTGGCCGAGGCCGCCGTATCCGATGTAACTCGCCACGCTGACCAGGGAGATGGACATGACGGTGGCGACCCGTATGCCCGCCATGATCACCGGGAGGGCGAGCGGCAGCTCGACGGTGAGCAGGGTGCGCAGCGGCTTGGTCCCCATCGCCTTCGACGCCTCGCGGGCCTTGGCCGGGACCGCGTCCAGGCCCTCGACGGTGTTCCGTACCAGCACGACCAGCGTGTACGCGGTCAGGCCGACGATCGCGGTGGTGCGGGTGAGGCCGGTGACCGGCAGGAGGAGGACGAAGAAGGCGAGGGAGGGGATGGTGTAGAGGATGTTGGACGCGCCGAGGATGAAGCCGCGCAGCGGCCGTACCCGGTGGGCGAGGACCGCCAGCGGCAGCGCGATCAGCAGCCCGAGGAGGACGGCGGGCACGGCGGTGGCGAGGTGGTCCGCGGTCAGCCGGGCCATCTGATCGGCGTGGTCGGGGAACCAGCCCCATTCGATGGTCATGCGGGGCGCTCCGTCGCGGAGGCGGTCTTGCGGGGCGCGGGGTCTCCGGCGGCGTCCCCGTTCGCGTCCCCGTCGGCGACCTCGGAAGCGGGCGTCCCGGGGGCGGTGGGCCCGGCGGCCGCCGCCCGGCCCGCCTCCGCGTGGCTGCGGCCCGCCCGGTCGTGGATGGCGTCCCGGGAGGTGAGGCCCGCCAGCTGCCCGTCCGCGGTGACCCGGGCGATGGCGGCGGCGGGGGAGGAGACCGCCTCGTTGAGCGCCGAGAGCAGCGAATCGGTGTCGCGCAGCGGCCGTACGGCCTCCAGGGGAGCCTCGCCGGCCGTCCCGCCGGCGGGCAGCGCGTCGGTGTCCAGCCACCCCAGCGGCTCCCCGCGCGGGGAGGTAACCAGGCGCCAGCGGCCGCCGCTGCGGGATATCTTGCCGACCGGCTCGTCCGCGCGTATCGCCTGGCCGGGCGCGTACGGAACGTCCGCGAGGGTGGTGAGCGAGAGCAGCTTGAGCCCGCGCTCGGCGCCCAGGAAGTCGGCGACGAAGTCATCGGCGGGGCGGGCCAGCAGCTCGGCGGGCTCGGCGCACTGGACGAGGCGGCCGCCGGTGCGGAAGACCGCGATCCGGTCGCCCAGCCGGACCGCCTCGTCGATGTCGTGGGTCACGAAGACGACGGTCTTGCGCAGCTCCTCCTGGAGCCGCAGCAGCTCGTTCTGGAGCTGGGCGCGGACGACGGGGTCGACGGCGCCGAAGGGCTCGTCCATCAGCAGGACGGGCGGGTCGGCGGCGAGTGCGCGGGCGACGCCGACGCGCTGCTGCTGGCCGCCGGAGAGCTGGTGCGGATAGCGCTTGCCCGAGTCGGCGGGCAGGCCGACCAGCTCCAGCAGCTCGGCGGCGCGGGCGCGGGCCTTGCGCCTGCCCCAGCCCAGGAGCAGCGGGACCGTCGCGATGTTGTCCAGGATCGTACGGTGAGGGAAGAGGCCGGACTGCTGGATCACATAACCGATACCGCGGCGCAGCTCCGCGGCGTCCGCCTCCAGGATGTCGCGGCCGCCGACGCTGATCGTGCCGGACGTCGGCTCGACCATCCGGTTGACCATCCGCAGGGTGGTGGTCTTGCCGCAGCCCGACGAGCCGACGAGGACGGTGACACCGCCCTCAGGGAGGTCAAGGGACAGCTCGTCCACGGCGGTGGTGCCATTCGGGTACCGCTTGCTGACTGCGTCGAACTTGATCATCCGCTGCCCCTTGCCCGGCCTGCATAGTGTCATGCAGAGTCTTAGGCACGTGAATAGAAGTCAATAGGCAGAAGTAAATCGTCCGTTACATCGCCTGTTACTTCGGCTCACCGTACGGAACGAGGTGTCGGACTTCCATCCACAAAGCGCGTTATAAGAGGGAGTTGAGCCCCTTGGTTTCTCACATGCTGGACAACGGTCCCCGCACCGGCCGGCGCATCACACTCGACGGCACCGGTCTGCACACCGACGGCATCGCCGCCCTCGCGGAGCGCACCGCCCACCCCACGGCCCCCGACCCCAAGGCCTTCGCCCGCGCCGAGGAATCCTGGGAGACCGCCCGCCGCCTCGCCGCCACCGGCCGGGTCTACGGGCGCAGCACCGGCGTCGGCGCCAACCGTACGGAGGACGTCGGGGCCGCCGACGCCGACCACGGACTGCGACTGCTGCGCAGCCACGCCGGCGCGATCGGCGACCCGCTGCCCGCCCGCGAGGTCCGCGCCATGCTCGCCGTACGCGCCAACCAGCTGCTGGCGGGCGGCGCCGGCCTCAACCCCGCCGTCATCACCTCCCTCCTCGACGCGCTGGACGCCGGCGCCCACCCCGTCGTCAACGAACACGGCGCCGTCGGCACCGGCGACCTGGCCGCCCTCGCTCAGACCGGCCTCGCGCTGGCCGGCGAACACCCCTGGCACTGCGCGGCAGACGGCTGGGCGCCTGCCCCCATCGCCCTCGACAACAACGACGCCCTCGCCCTGATCAGCAGCAACGCCCTCACCCTCGGCCAGTCCGCGCTCGCTCTCGACGAACTGCGCCGGCTCCTGGCCGCCTCCCTCCCCATCGCCGCGCTCTCCCTCCTCGCGGTCGGCGGTTCCTACGAGCCCTTCGCCGAGCCGGTGATGCTCGCCCGCCCGCACCCCGGCTCCGCGGCCGCCGCCACCCGGCTGCGCACCCTCTCCGGCGTCCCGCCCCGACCCTCCCCGCCCCTCGGCCGTATCCAGGACCCGTACGGCTTCCGCTGCATCCCGCAGATCCACGGCCCGGCACTGGACGCCGCCGACACCCTGGACGAGGTGCTCACGGTCGAGGTGAACGCCGCCGCCGAGAACCCCCTGATCAGCATCGAGGACCAGGCCGCCTACCACCACGGCAACTTCTACGCCGCGCATGCCGTGCTCGCCCTGGACGCCTTCCGGCTGGCCGTGCTCCAGACCGCCCGGCTGTCCACCGCCCGGCTCGCCGCGCTCTCCGAGCCCGACTTCACCCGGCTGCGGCCCTTCCTCGGCGACGCGGCGCCCGCCAGCTCCGGCGTGATGATCCTCGAATACGCGGCCGGTGCGGCGCTCGGCGAGATGCGCGCCGTCTCCCACCCGGCCTCGCTCGGCCACGCCGTGCTCTCCCGCGGGGTCGAGGAACAGGCCAGCTTCGCCTCCCTCGGCGCCCGCCAGACCCTGCGGTCCTGCACGTACTACCGCCAGATCCTCGCCTGCGAACTGGTCGCCGCCGTACGGGCGTTGCGGATGCGCTCCCTGGAACCCGACCCCGGCCTCCCCCTCGCCACCGCTTACGCCCTCGCCGCCGACGCCCTCGACCCGCGAATGGAGGACCGCCCCCTGACCGACGACGTGGCGGTGGCCTCGGGCCTGCTGGACGGGCTGGCGGAGTTGTGAGGGGCGGGGGTTCGGGGGCGGGGGGATCCGTGTGGTTCCGGCTGTGGCTCTGGGCGGTGGGGTGATGTCGTGCGGCTCCGGCTCCGGGCGGCCGGGCGACGCCGGGAGGTTCCGGGGGGCGGGGCGATGTCGTGCGGCTGCGGTTCCGGTTCCGGGCGGCGGAGCGATGCTGTGCGGCTCCGGCTCCGGCTCCGGTCCGGCTGTGGCTCCGGGCGGGGGGGGCGATGTCGTGCGGTTCCGGCTCTGGCTCCGGCTGCGGCTGCGGGCGGCGGGGCGATGCTGTGCGGCTCCGGCTCCGGCTCTGGGCAGCGGGGCGATGTCGTGTGGTTCCGGGCGGCGGGGCGATGCTGCGCCTCCGGCTCGGGCTCCGGGCAGCGCGGCGTTCCCGCGTGGTCGCGGGGGACAGGGGCCGGGGGTGATCGCGTACGGCTGGAACGTGGCGCGTATCCCGGGCCGGACCGGGCCAGGAATTCCGTACAGTCGGTCGACACAGGACAAGGCCCCCGACCGGGCCGGGAAGAAGAGGCGATGAGCGGGGACGGGGACAACGGCAACGGCGTCGGCGGCGCGGCCGGCGACGAGCCGAGGGACATCGGTGGCGGGCGTGGCGAGGACGGCGGGCACGAGGATGGCGCGCGCGAGGGCGACGGCGGGCACGACGGCGGTGTGACGGGCGGCGTCCCGACGGGCGATGGTGCCCCGACGGGTGATGGTGTCCCGACAGGGGACGATGTCCGGGGTCGGGTCGGCGGGGCCCGGGGCGTGCCGGCCGGCCAGGAGGCTGCCGCCGCCGCCCGTCGGGACACCGTCGCGGGGACCGGCACCTCCGCTGCGGAGACCGGCGCCACCGCCGGGGAGACCGGCACCGCCGCCCGCCTCCAGAAGCTCTTCGAGGGCCACCGGCTGACACCCACCCAGCGCCGGATCGCCCACTGCATGGTGCGCCGGGCCGCCGACGCCCCCTTCCTCTCCAGCGTCGAACTCGCCGAACTGGCCGGCGTCAGCCAGCCGTCCGTCACCCGCTTCGCCGTCGCCCTCGGCTTCGACGGCTACCCGGCGCTGCGCCGCCATCTGCGCGAGGTCGCACCCACCGACAAGCCCGGCGACACCGGCTCCTACAACGAGTACCAGCAGGCCGTCCAGGCGGAGATCGACAACCTCCGCCGGCTCGCCGCCGCCCTCGCCGACCCCGCGCCGGTGAGCGAGGCGGGCCGCCTCCTCGCCGCCTCCCGGCCGCTCCCTGTCCTCGGCCTGCGCGCTGCCACCGCCCAGGCCGCCGGCTTCAGCTACTTCGCCCGCAAGGTCCACCCCGACGTCCGCCTCCTGGACGAGGGCGGCACCATGCTCGCCGACCGCATCGACGCCGCCGTCCGGGCCGGCGCGAGCGCCCTGCTCTGCTTCGCCCTGCCCCGTCACCCCCGTGAGGTCGTCGACGCCCTCGACTACGCCCGCACGGCCGGACTGACCGTCGTCACCGTCGCCGACAGCGCCTTCGCCCCCGTCGCCCACCACACCGACCTGCTCCTCCCGGCCCCCGTCGGCACCGGCCTGGCCTTCGACACGGCCTGCGCACCCATGCTCCTGGGCCGCGTCCTGCTGGAAGCGATGTGCGACGCCCTCCCGGACGCCCAGGCCCGCCTGGAGGAGTTCGACGCGGGCGCGGCGGCGCGGGGGTTGTTCGTGGAGTGAGCCGCGGGGAGCGACACGGCGGGGGCAGGGCGGTGGGCAGGGTGGTGCCGTGGCGGGGGAGGCGCCGTGGCGCGAGCGGAGGGGCTGGAGGTGATCCGTCCGTCCGGGGGCGCTGCACGTTCCGGTGTGTCCGCTGCCCCGGGATGGGCGGGAGGTGATCCGTCCGGGTGGCCGCCGCACGTCCCGGCGGTTCCGCCGCTCCCCGGCACGGCCGGAGGCGGCCCGTCAGCGTGACCGCCGCACATCCCCAGCACGTCCGCTGCTCCCCCGGGACGGCCCGGAGGCTATCCGTCCGTCCGGATGGCCGCCGCACAACCAGGCGTGTCCGCCGTTCCCTCCTCACGGCTCTCACGGCTCTCACGGCCCTCACGGCCCTCGCGGCCGTCACGGCCTCGGCTGAACTCCCGCCCGCCGTCTCAGGGAATCCTCATCCGGGCTGACTACGATCCGCCGCCGGTACAGGTGTGCCGGACAGGTGGGACGGAGCGGTCGCAGGGCGAGGAGGTCTGTCGTGGGGCACGGGGTGTATGCGCTGGCGCGGGTGGCAGTGGTGGTGCGGGCACCGGCGGTACTGCTCTGGTGGCCGGGTCTGCTGGCCGCGGGGATCGGGGTGCTGGTGCCGGGGCTGACCGGGCGGACGACCGGGCTGTCGGCAGGGGCGGCGCTGTTCGTGATCGCCGCGTGCGTGGGGTGCGTGGCACGGCGCGGACGGTACGCGGCGCTGGCACGCGACGCGACGCGTGCCGGAAAGGCCGTCATCTTGCAGGATCGTTTGGTCACCCTCCGGATCTGGCGGCGGGCGCACCGCTGGTGGCTGCTCCTCGCCTTCCTGGCGGCGGTCGGCTCGTCGTTCGTGCTGCCGACGGCCGGCGGGCTGCTGATGGCCGGGTCCGCGCTCGGGCTGTGGGGCAAGGCGCTGTGGCTGGGGCGCTGGGAGCGGGAGCACGAGGCCCTGCTGTGGGTGCGTACGGAGGCGGCCGGGCGGGGCGGCGCGGCCGCCAAGGAGGTGCGTGGGTACCTCCTGACCGGGACAGCGGCCGGGGACGCGCGGCCCGGCGGGGCACGGGGCGGGGGAGCGCGCGCCGGCAGGCCGCGGACCGGCGGAGCACGGGCCGGCCGCTGACCGAGGGAGCACGGGCCGGCCGCTGACCGAGGGAGCGTGGGCCGGCGGCTGACCGAGGAGCACGGGCCGACCGCTGACCGGCGCGTACCCGGCAGGTGACGTCTCTGCGACCTGCGACCTGCGGCTTACGGGCCTGCGGGCCTGCGGGGGCCTGCGGCCTACGCCCTATGCGCCTGCGGCCTACGTGCCAGCCGCCTACGTGCCTCCGGCCTACGGACCTGTCGCCTACGTGCCTCCGGCCTACGGACCTGTCGCCTACGTGCCTCCGGCCTACGGACCTGTCGCCTACGTGCCTCCGGCCTACGCGCCTGTCGCCTACGTGCCTCCGGCCTACGCGCCTGCCGCCAACATGCCTACTTCCTACCGCCTACCGCCGCCGTGCCTACTGCTTTCCGAGGTCGCCCAGCGACTTCGCGTGTGCGCCGCCGCTCTCCTCGGTGAGGTCCTCCAGGGTCTGCGGGGTGCGGACGGTCGCGAAGCGGACGGTGCCGTCCGCGTCCGTCGCATAGCCGTAAACCCCGGGACGGGGGAGGGAGTTGTAGGCGAAGTGGGTGGAGAAGTAGTAGGCACCGGTGTCCAGGAGGGCGGCGTGGTCGCCGGACTCCAGGAGGGGGAGCGGGCGGTTCTCGGCGACCAGGTCACCCGCGAAGCAGCACGGTCCCGCGATGTCCTGGGCAACCGGAGCGCCCGTCTTGGGGCGCCCCTCGGCGTCGTAGGCCGCGACCCGGAGGGGCCAGGCCTCGGGGACGAAGACCGTACGGGTGGCGACCTGGGCGCCGGCGTGGGTGACCGCGATGGGCCGGCCGCCGGCCGACTTCGCATACTCGACGCGGGCGAGGACCGTGCCGTGCTTGGCCAGCAGTGAGCGGCCGAACTCAGTGACGATGCCGTAACGCCCGGACAGCAGGCCGGGGACGGTCGCGTGGAGCAGCGCGGCGTACTCGCGGTAGGTCGGAGTGGTGGCGTCCGAGGAGAAGTTCACCGGCAGACCGCCGCCGATGTCGAGGGTGTCGATCTGGCGCCGCCCGGCCTTCTCGTTGATCTCCTCGGCGAGGTCGTACAGGGCCTGTACGCCCGCGGCCATCAGCTCCAGCGGCATGCCCTGGGAACCGACATGGGCATGCAGCCGGGTCAGCCACGGGCGGGCGAGGAAGGCCTGTACGACCCAGTCGCGGGCGCCCTCGTCACGCAGCCCGACACCGAACTTCGAGGTGTCCGTGGCGGTGCTCATCGCCCCGATGCTGCCGCCGCCGATCTGGGGGTTGACCCGCACACCGATGGGTGCGCTGCTCGGCGCCGACGCCATCAGCGCGTCGATGCGAGCCAGTTCCTCGGGGTTGTCGGCGTTCACGGCGATCCCGAGGGCCAGCGCCTCACGGAGTTCGGCGAGGGTCTTTGCGGGCGAGTCCAGCACGGTCCGCCCGACCGGCACCCCGGCGGCACGGGCCAGCGCCAGCTCGCCGGGGCTGGCCACCTCGCACCCGAGCCCCTCTTGCGCAAGCAGCCGCAATACGGGGACGAGCGAGGCGGCCTTCACGGCGAAGGCGTGCAGGACCGGGGTGCCGGGAGCGGTGAACTCCTCAAAGGCGGCGCGGAGTTCGGCCGCCGACCGGCGGATCCCGGCGATATCGAGCAGCCCGGCGACGGGCTCGCCGGGCCCCACCAGCCCGCGCGCTACGGCTGCCTCTACGGCACGGTCTCGCTCCGTGAAGTTCATACCTCAACTCCATCATCGGGTGGGGGTGTCACGCCAACCGGGGCCCGCTGCCCTGGCGCCCCGGCAGCCTGCCCACCACGCGGACTGTCCGACCTCCGACCGGACTGTCCGATCCTCGACCGGATTATTCGCCTCGTCCAGACTGTCCGACCCCCAACCGGATTGTTCCCCTCGTCCGGACTGTTCGCTCCCCGTCCGGATCATCTGCCCCCTCCGGACTATCTGCCCGCGTCCGGATCGTCTCCCCCTCCCGGGCCGTCTGCCCCTCCGCCCAGGGCCGTCGGGCCGTCCGCCCCCGGCGCGGACCGCCTGCCGGACCTCCAACCCACGCCCGGACCGTCCAACCCCCGGACCGCCCGGACCGCCCCGACCGCGCGGGCCAGCCGGCTCCCCGCCCGCTCCCCGCTCAGCCCGTTCCGCCGCCGTACCCCGCCTTGCGGTGGCGTTCGGTGAGGCGGGAGCCGGACTCGCGGCGGGCGGCGCGGCGCAGGAGCGGGACGGCCAGCAGGAAGCCGAGGACGGCCCAGGCGGTGAGTATCAGGGCCACGGTCGGCAGCTCCCAGGAGCCGGCCGGTTCCGCGGCGCGTGCGGCGTCCGGCAGGAGGGCCGAGCGCAGGCCCTGCGCCATCCACTTCAGCGGGAAGACGGAGGCGATCTTCTGGACCACCGCGGGCAGCGAGCTGAGCGGGAACATCGCCCCCGAGGTGACCAGCAGCGCCATCACGGGCAGCATGATCAGCGCCAGCGCCTCCCGGGGATTCGGCAGCACGGCGCCGAGGGCCGCGCCGAGCGGTACGACCGCGAGCAGCCCGAGCGCGCTGACCCACAGCAGCGTCAGCCAGCCACCGGGCCCGTGCGGCAGCGGGCCGTCCACCAGCAGGGCGGCGGCTCCCAGCAGGACGACCAGGGTCCCGAACGCCATCGCGACCACCAGTAGCGACTTGGCGACGAGGTACGCGGGTATGCCGCCGGGGGTGGCGCGCAGCCGCAGCAGGGCGCCCTCCTCGCGCTCGGTCACCAGGATCTGCGGGAGATTGACCAGCCCGATCTGGAACAGCAGGTAGGCGGCGAAGCCCGCGAGCGTCAGATGGGCCAGCGGGACATGGGTACCGGGCACCTTGGAGCTGATGTAGCCGGCGAGCAGCAGCGCGACGACGACATTGACCAGATGGCCGCTCATCTCCTTGGGGTTGCGGACGAGGTGGCGGAGCTCGATGCCCCCGCGCAGGAGACCGGCCCGCCAGTAGCGGCGGCGATGCCGCGAGGTGGTCTCCCCCGTGCTCGCAGCGGCCGTCTCCGGCCTGCCTGCCGTCTCCGGCCTGCCTGCCGTCTCCGGCCTGCCTGCCGTCTCCGGCCTCCCTGCCGTGTCCGGCCTCCCCGCCACATCGGCCCCCTGGCCGCTGCCCGTCGCCGCTGTCGCTTCTGTCCCGGCAGTCACTTCGCTCCCCCTCATGCTTACTTCTCCCCGTCCGAGACCGCAGGCCCGTCCGAGACCGCAGGCCCGTCCGAGACCGCAGGCCCGTCCGGGACCGCAGGCCCGTCCGAGACCGCAGGCCCGTCCGCGCCCCCGTGCCCGTCCGCGCTCCCGGTCCCGGCCTCGGCCCCCTCGCCCTGGTGGACCATGTGCAGGTAGGTGTCCTCCAGCGTCGGGCGGCGGACCTCCAGGTCGGCGACCGGTCCGCCCGTCTCCTGATGCAGCTCCCAGACCAGCTGGGAGGGGTCCTCGGTACGTTCCCGGCGGGAAGTGCCGTCGGGCGCCGTCCAGCGGACCTCGGCCTGGGCGGCGGCCCGCCGGGCGAGTTCCGCCGGGGTGCCGCCGGCCCGGATCCGGCCGTTGACCAGCACCGCTATCCGGTCGGCCAGCCGCTCGGCCTCCGCCAGGTCATGGGTAGTGAGCAGGATCGTGACGCCCTCGTCGCGCGCGAGCCGTTCGACCAGGTCGTGGAAGTCGCGCCGGGCCTCGGGGTCGAAGCCGGTGGTCGGCTCGTCGAGGAAGAGGAGTTCGGGGCGGCCGATGATCGCGAGTGCCACGTCCAGGCGGCGGCGCTGGCCGCCGGACAGCCGGTCGACCTGCTGTCCGGCCTGCTCCGTGAGGCCGACCAGGGCCAGCAGCCCGGCGGGGTCGCGGGGGGCCGGGTAATAGAGGGCGAAGTGCGTCAGCAGCTCGGCCACCCGCCAGCGGCGGTGGTCGCGCCAGGACTGGAGGACCAGGCCGATCCGGCCGCGCCAGGCGTCGTCGCCGTGCGCCGGGTCCTTGCCCAGTACGGTGACCTCCCCGCCGGAGCGCCGCCGGAAGCCTTCCAGGATCTCGACGGTGGTGGTCTTCCCCGCGCCGTTGGGGCCGAGCAGCGCGAAGATCTCGCCGCGGCGGATGTCCAGATCGATGCCGTGCAGGACGTGGGTGCTGCCGTACGACATCCTCAAGTCGCGGACTCGGATGACCGGTGGGGCGGATCCGGCGGAGGCCGTGGCTGCCGAAGCGGCCGTGGCCGGGGGGAGAGGCAGTTGCCCGGTGGTCGTCATCGGCCCGCCTCCGCGCGCTGTTGCTGTTGCCCTGTCCCTGATGCCGCCGCGGCGGACTCCGTCGCCGGTGCGGCCACCGCCGTGGGCCCCGCGCCCTCGACGATGGCGCGGAGCGCGGCCACATGCCCCTCGAAGGCGGTGCGGCCGCGGCTCGTCAGCCGTACTTTGGTGCGCCGTTTGCGGCCGCCGCCCTCCTTGCGGATCTCCAGATAGCCGGCCTCTTCCAGGGTGTGCAGCTGCTTGGAGAGCGCGGAGTCGCTGAGCGAGAGGCTGTCGCGGATGAACGGGAAGTCGGCCCATTCCGTGGCGGCGAGCAGCGCCACCACGGACAGCCGGGTGGAGGGGTGGATCAGTTCGTCGAAGCCGCTCGGGGTGCTCATCGGTGCGTCTCCTTGAGGCTCGCTCTCGCAGCGCGGTCGCGCAGCGAGCTGACCGCCCAGCGGTTCGCGGGGCCGACGAAGAGGAGGAATGCGCCCGCCGAGACGGTGGCCTGGATCAGGCTGCCGAACGGCAGCGCCAGCCAGTCGACCAGTGCGCCGGAGACCAGGATGGTCACGGCGGTCACCGCCATGCCCGCGAGGAAGGTGGCGAACGACCGCCAGCTGTGACGCGAGCGGTGCAGCCGCATCCGGGTCCGGCGGTTGTAGATCACGGCCAGCGAGCCGAGCAGGGTGACGTACGCGGTCAGCACCAGCCAGAACGCCCACCGGGGCAGATCGAGGCCCGATACGGCGAGGAACACCCACATGATTCCGGCCGTGGTGTACGTCGCCCCGGCGTCGCCATGGGCGCATCTCTCGATCTCGTCGTACACCCGCTCCTGCGGTACCCGAATGCGCTGTAGATCCTGCCAGGCCTGTTCGGCATCCACCGATGTGCTCATGGCCATCGCCTCCCCAAGGCGGTCCAGACGTTCCCCGTTGACTTGCCTACCAGGAAAGTTAGCGCAGACTTTCCCAGTGGGCAAGTAAAAATTCCGGAGCCGATTCCGGAGCCGGTTCCGGGGCCCGCTGGCCGGTTCGTGCGGTTCGCGGCGAGCGGCTCGCCGGATCCTGTTGACTAGAGGTATTCAGCAGCTCCAATATGTGAATAGCTCAATCCATTCGACGTCAGGGAGGCACGGCCCATGTCGGGACCGCGACCCGTGCGGGCACCGCGCGGTACGGAGCTCAGTGCTCGGGGATGGCAGCAGGAAGCTGCGCTGCGCATGTTGCAGAACAACCTCGATCCGGAGGTGGCCGAACACCCGGACCAGCTCGTCGTCTACGGCGGTACGGGCAAGGCCGCCCGTGACTGGCGCTCCTTCGACGCGATGGTGCGCACGCTCACCACGCTCAAGCAGGACGAGACGATGCTCGTCCAGTCCGGCCGGCCGGTCGGCGTGATGCAGACGCACGAATGGGCGCCGCGGGTGCTCATCGCCAACTCCAACCTCGTCGGCGACTGGGCCAACTGGGAGGAGTTCCGCCGCCTGGAGGCCCTCGGCCTGACCATGTACGGGCAGATGACCGCCGGTTCATGGATCTACATCGGCACCCAGGGCATCCTCCAGGGCACCTACGAGACCTTCGCCGCCGTCGCCGCCAAGAAGTTCCACGGCACGCTGGCCGGGACGATCACGCTCACCGCCGGCCTCGGCGGCATGGGCGGCGCCCAGCCGCTCGCCGTCACCATGAACGACGGCGTCGCCATCTGCATCGATGTCGACCCGCGGGCCATCGAACGCCGGATCGAGCACCGCTACCTGGACGTGAAGGCGGACAGCCTCCAGCACGCGCTCCAGCTCGCCGTCGAGGCCCGTGACCAGCGCAAGCCGCTCTCCATCGGCCTGCTCGGCAACGCCGCCGAGCTGCTGCCGCAGATGCTCGCCGAGGGCGCGCCGATCGACATCGTCACCGACCAGACCAGCGCCCACGACCCGCTGGCCTACCTGCCCGTCGGCATCGACTTCGACGACATGGCCGCCTACGCGGCGGAAAAGCCCGCCGACTTCACCCAGCGGGCGCGCGAGTCGATGGCCCGGCACGTCGAGGCCATGGTCGGCTTCATGGACGCCGGCGCCGAGGTCTTCGACTACGGCAACTCGATCCGCGGCGAGGCCCAACTCGCCGGATATGAGCGTGCCTTCGCCTTCCCCGGCTTCGTCCCCGCCTATATCCGGCCACTGTTCGCCGAGGGCAAGGGACCGTTCCGCTGGGCCGCGCTGTCCGGCGACGCCCGGGACATCGCCGCCACCGACAAGGCGATCCTCGACCTCTTCCCGGAGAACGAGTCGCTGGCCCGCTGGATCAAGCTGGCCGGCGAGCGGGTGCACTTCCAGGGCCTGCCCGCCCGGATCTGCTGGCTCGGCTACGGCGAACGCGACAAGGCCGGTGAGCGCTTCAACGAGATGGTCGCCGACGGCACCCTGCGCGCCCCGCTGGCCATCGGCCGCGACCACCTCGACTGCGGCTCCGTCGCCTCGCCCTACCGCGAGACCGAGGCCATGAAGGACGGCTCCGACGCGATCGCCGACTGGCCGCTGCTCAACGCCATGGTCAACGTCGCCTCCGGCGCCTCCTGGGTCTCGCTGCACCACGGCGGCGGCGTCGGCATGGGCCGCTCGATCCACGCCGGACAGGTCACCGTCGCCGACGGCACGGCGCTGGCCGGCGAGAAGATCCGCAGGGTGCTCACCAACGACCCCGGCATGGGCGTCATCCGGCATGTCGACGCGGGCTACGAGCGCGCCGATGAGGTGGCCGCCGAGCGCGGTGTCCGCATCCCGATGCGCGAGGGCGAAGGCGGGGGCGCGTGACCGCCTCGTTCCACGAGATGTGGGAGGAGCTGCGGCCCCTCGGCCGCGACTCCTCCTCCGGGGGCTACCGCCGCTACGCCTGGACCGGCGCCGACACCGACTGCCGTGCGTGGTTCCGCTCCCAGGCCGAGGCCCGTGGACTCGCCTACGAACTGGACCGCAACGGCAACCAGTGGGCCTGGCTCGGGGCCACCGGCTACCAGGACGTGGCCCCCGGCGACGCCGTCGTCACCGGCTCGCACCTGGACTCCGTACCGGACGGCGGCGCCTTCGACGGCCCGCTGGGTGTCGTCTCCTCCTTCGCCGCGCTGGACGAACTCCGCCGGAGGGGAGCGGAATTCGGCAAGCCGCTGGCGATCGTCAACTTCGGCGACGAGGAAGGCGCCCGCTTCGGCCTGGCCTGCGTCGGCTCCCGGCTCGCCGCCGGCGCGCTGACCACCGAGGCCGCGCACCGGCTGCGCGACGGCGACGGCATCACCCTCCCGCAGGCCATGGAGCGCGCCGGATACGACCCCGAGGCGATCGGCCCGGACCCCGAACGGCTCGCCAGGATCGGCGCGTTCGTCGAACTCCACGTCGAGCAGGGCCGGGCCCTGGACCTGTCCGGTGATCCGGTCGGCATCGCCTCCGCCATCTGGCCGCACGGCCGCTGGCGGTTCGACTTCCACGGCGAGGCCAACCACGCCGGCACCACCCGCCTCGACGACCGCCGCGACCCGATGCTCAGCTACGCCGCGACCGTGCTCGCCGCCCGCGAGCAGGCCCGGCTGGCCGGCGCCCTGGCCACCTTCGGGAAGATCAGCGTGGAGCCGAACGGGGTCAACGCCATCCCCTCGCTCGTCCGCGGTTGGCTGGACTCCCGCGCCGCCGACCAGGACACCCTGGACACCGTGATCGCCGGGATCGAGCAGGCCGCCGCCGAGCGCGCCGCCCGCGACGGTGTGGACCTGACCGTGGTCCGCGAATCCTTCACCCCGGTCGTGGAGTTCCAGCACGCCCTGCGGGACGAGCTGAGCGCGATCCTCGGCAAGTCGGGGGAGCGGCCCGTGCCCGTCCTGGGCACCGGCGCCGGGCACGATGCCGGTATTTTGTCCGGAACCGTCCCCACCGCGATGCTGTTCGTCCGCAACCCCACCGGGGTGTCGCACTCGCCCGCCGAAGCGGCGGGGGAGGACGACTGCGCCGCCGGGGTCACCGCACTCGCCGACGTACTGGAAGGGCTGGCGTGCCACTGACCACGCAGGCAACACCGACGACGTACTGGCTCGAACACGCCTGGCTCGGCACCCACGTCGAGCCGGGCGTCACCCTGGACGTCGCGGACGGGCGGATCACGGCCGTCCGCACCGGGGCGGACACCCCGCCGCCCGGCGCCACCGCGCTGCGCGGTCTGACCCTCCCAGGCCTCGCCAACGCCCACTCGCACGCCTTCCACCGCGCCCTGCGCGGCACGGTCCAGGTCGGCACCGGCACCTTCTGGACCTGGCGCGAGGTCATGTACAGCGTCGCGGACCGGCTCACCCCCGAGACCTATTACGCCCTCGCCCGCGCCGTCTACGCCGAGATGGCGCTGGCCGGCATCACCTGCGTCGGCGAATTCCACTACCTCCACCACGCGCCGGGCGGCACCCGCTACGACGACCCCAACGCCATGGGCGAGGCGCTGGTCTCCGCCGCCGAAGACGCCGGTATCCGCATCACCCTGCTCGACACCGCCTATCTCTCGGCCGGCTTCGGAGCCGCGCCCAACCACCACCAGCTGCGCTTCTCCGACGGCACCGCCGAGCGCTGGGCCCAGCGCGCCGACGCCCTCAAGGAGCGCGCCCACGCCCGCATCGGCGCCGCCATCCACTCCGTACGCGCCGTCCCCGCCGGGCAGCTCGGCACCGTCGCGGACTGGGCCCGCGAACGGCAGGCACCGCTGCACGTCCACCTCTCGGAGCAGACCGCCGAGAACGACGCCTGCCGCGACGCCCACGGCCGCACCCCCGCACAACTGCTGGCCGACCACGGCGCGCTGGGCCGGCGCACCACGGCCGTGCACGCCACCCACCTCACCACCGAGGACATCGAGCTGCTCGGTGACTCCCACACGGGCGTGTGCATGTGTCCCACCACCGAACGCGACCTCGCCGACGGCATCGGCCCGGCCGCCCGGCTCCAGGGCCGCGGCAGCCCGCTGTCCCTCGGCAGCGACAGCCACGCCGTCATCGACCTGCTCGAAGAGGCCCGCGCCATGGAGCTCGACGAACGGCTGCGCACCCGCACCCGCGGGCACTGGACGGCCGCCGCCCTGCTGCGCGCCGCGACCGCCGACGGTCACGCCGCCCTGGGCTGGGACGACGCCGGCGCCCTGGAGACCGGCGCGCTCGCCGACCTCACCACAATCGCACTGGACTCCGTACGCACCGCCGGACCACTGCCCCGGCTGGCCGCCGAAACGGCCGTATTTGCCGCCTCCGCGGCGGACGTACGGCACACCATCGTCGGCGGCCGGCAGATCGTCCGGGACGGTGTGCACACCCTCGTCCCCGACGTACCCACCGCCCTCGCCGAGTCCATCGCCGCGGTACGCGGCTGAAGGAGAACACCCCCGCGATGACGACGACTTCCACGCCGACCACCACCGCCATCACCCACATCTCCCAGCTCGTCACCAACGACCCCTCCCTCGGTGAAGGCCCCCTCGGCCTGATCCAGGACGCCGCGGTCGTCATCGACGGCGACCGCATCGCCTGGGTCGGTGCCTCCAGCAAAGCACCTGCCACCGACAGCGCCGTCGACGCGGGCGGCCGGGCAGGCCTCCCCGGCTTCGTCGACTCCCACTCCCACCTGGTCTTCGCCGGTGACCGCACCGCGGAGTTCAACGCCCGGATGTCCGGCCGCCCGTACTCCGCCGGCGGCATCCGCACCACCGTCGCCGCCACCCGCGCCGCCACCGACGAGGCGCTGCACGCCAACGTCGCCCGCTATCTCGCGGAGGCGCTCCGCCAGGGCACCACCACCCAGGAGACCAAGTCCGGCTACGGACTCACCGTCGAGGACGAGGCCCGCGCGCTGCGCATCGCCGCCGAGCACACCGACGAGGTCACCTTCCTCGGCGCGCACATCGTCTCGCCCGACTACGCCGACGACCCGGCCGGCTACGTCGACCTGGTCACCGGCCCGATGCTGGACGCCTGCGCCCCGCACGCCCGTTGGGTCGACGTCTTCTGCGAGAAGGGCGCCTTCGACGGCGACCAGGCCCGCGCCGTCCTCACCGCGGGCAAGGCCAGGGGCCTGGTGCCGCGGGTGCACGCCAACCAGCTCGGCCACGGCCCCGGCGTCCAGCTCGCCGTCGAGGTCGGTGCCGCCTCCGCCGACCACTGCACCCACCTCAGCCAGGCCGACATCGACGCCCTCGCGCACTCCGACACCGTCGCCACGCTCCTGCCGGGCGCCGAGTTCTCCACCCGCGCCCAGTGGCCCGACGCCCGTCCGCTGCTCGACGCGGGCGCCACCGTCGCCCTGTCCACCGACTGCAACCCCGGCTCGTCCTTCACGAGTTCCATGGGGTTCTGCATCGCGCTGGCGGTCCGCGACATGGGGATGACGCCCGACGAGGCCGTGTGGTCGGCGACCGCGGGCGGCGCCCGTGCCCTGCGCCGCACGGACGTCGGCCGGATCGCCCCCGGCGCCCGCGCCGACCTCGCCCTCTTGGACGCGCCCTCGCACGTCCACCTCGCCTACCGGCCGGGCGTCCCGCTCGTCTCCGACGTGTGGCACAAGGGAGTTCGCGTCTGACGGCCACGCGCGCAGGGTGACGTCCGCGCCGGCTTCACGGAGCCGGGCGCGGGCGCACTGCGCCGGCCCGGCATGCGCAGGCACAGCAAAGGAGGGCCCGTCCCGAGCAGTCCCGGGGCAGGCCCTCATTTGCGCGGGCGGCTGCCGGCCACGGGGGCCGGCAGGGACCGCGGTCCCTCACTCCTCGACCATCAGGCCCTTGCGGAGCCGCACGAGAGTGCGCGAGAGCAGACGGGAGACATGCATCTGGGAGATGCCCAGCTCCTCGCCGATCTCGGACTGCGTCAGGTTGGCGACGAAGCGCAGCGAGAGGATCTTGCGGTCGCGCGGCGGGAGTTCGGCGATCAGCGGCTTGAGCGATTCGACGTACTCGATGCCCTCGAGGCCGTGGTCCTCGTAGCCGATGCGGTCCGCCAGCGCGCCTTCGCTGTCGTCCTCCTCGGGCTGGGCGTCCAGCGAGCTCGCGGTGTAGGCGTTGCTCGCGGCCATCCCCTCGACGACCTCGTCACGGGTGATGCTGAGGCGTTCGGCGAGTTCGAGCACGGTGGGGGCGCGGTCCAGCTTCTGCGCCAGCTCGTCGCCGGCCTTGGCGAGGTCCAGGCGCAGCTCCTGAAGGCGCCTCGGTACCCGCACCGACCAGCTGGTGTCACGGAAGAAGCGCTTGATCTCGCCGACGATGGTCGGCATCGCAAACGTCGGGAACTCGACGCCACGGCTGATCTCGAAGCGGTCGATCGCCTTGATCAGGCCGATCGTGCCGACCTGGACGATGTCCTCCATGGGCTCGCTGCGGGAGCGGAACCGGGAGGCCGCGAACTTCACCAGCGCGAGGTTGAGCTCGACCAGAGTGTTGCGGACGTACGCGAATTCGTGGGTGCCTTCCTCGAGCGTTTCGAGCCGCTCGAAGAGGGTCTTGGACAGAGCCCTCGCGTCCACCGGGCCCACCTCGTCGAACGGCGGGATCTCGGGCAGCGCCTCGATCTCAGTCATTTCCGCCAGATCTGATTCGGCGGGCAGCGACTGGGAAGGGATGTGCCCGGTCGGGTCGGACGGGGGTGTCGACGATGCGGGCTGCCGGGTGTCGTCGGTGCGCAGTTCGTCGAGCCGGGGTGACATGGTCTCCTCCATCGTTCTCGGCATATGGCTGCCGATGCCTCTACGTGAAGCTGCGGTGTGCGGCGCCTCCAAAGCCGGCCGTTTCGAATGTGTGCTTCTACGCCTACCTGGCTTTGCCTGAAGATGGCAAGTGCGTGTTGTCCGTATATTGAGCAATATGCGGATTGTTCGGCTACCGAGAGGCGTCAGGAGGGCGTAGGGTTCGCTGAGCGCAGTCGTAAGCAAACAGTTGTCTAGACAGCAAGAGGGGTGCGCGCGCATGGACCGCGGGACGGTCGGCAGTGCAAGCCGGGGCCGGCTTCATGTCGAGATCCGCCATCACGGCGCCAGCGCGGTCGTGACGGTTTCGGGTGAGTTGGATCACCACACCGCAGACCTGTTGCGTGAGTCACTCGAGGGCTGCGTGGACGACGGATATGCACGCCTGGTGGTGGACTGCTCACCCCTTGAGTTCATGGACTCCACCGGCCTCAATGTGTTGCTCGGCGCGCGCCTGAAGGCGGAGGCCGAGGGGGGCGGAGTTCATTTGGCCGGGATGCAGCCGGTGGTCGCCCGCGTCTTCGAGATCACGGGCGCGGAGGCGGTCTTCACGGTGCACGACTCTCTCGACGCGGCCCTGGCCGAGTGACATGGCGACGGTGTCCGGAACGTTGCATTCCGGGCACGTAGTCCGTGTCACAACTTCCGTACCCAAGAAGTGGGTGTTCTCACCGTCCGGTCGGGCAGGAGACATCTGAATCCGTTGAATCAGTCAGTATCTGTTTTCCGTGAACAGGCGAATCGGTGAGGTGAAGCGCTGATGAGCACCACCCGGCCGTACCCGCCGGGCGATCTCGGCCCGGAGTCGGGCGGCGCGAGCGCTTCCGCCGCCCCGGCTGCCGCCACCCCGGTGGGCCAGATCCGCCGGCTGCGCCTGGCGGGCACCCGTGGTGCCGTGGCGCGTGGCCGTGACTTCGCCCGGCAGGCCCTGCACGACTGGGGCTGGCTGCCGGCCGCCAGTGCCGACCGTCGTGCCGCGGCCGAGGATGTGCTGCTCGTCGTCTCGGAACTGGTCACCAACGCCTGTCTGCATGCCGAAGGGCCCGAGGAGCTGCGGCTGCGCTGCACCTCCAAAGTGCTGCGCCTGGAGGTCAGCGACCTCGGTGCGGGCTCGCCGGCGCCGCGCAGCCCGCACCGTCCGGGCCGCCCCGGCGGTCACGGCATGTTCATCGTGCAGCGCCTGTGCCTGGACTGGGGCGTGGTGCGTCACCCCGACGGCACGGGCAAGACCGTCTGGGCGGAGCTCGCCGCGCCGTCCTGAAGGGCGGGCGGAGGGGTCGGAGAAGAGCTGGGCGCGGGCCTGTGGGCCCGCGCTTCGTCGTGTGCGGGCCCTGTCGTACGGCACCCTCGGGCCGCCGCGTACACGGCCGGATTTCCCCGCCGTGCGGGCCCCGGGCCGATCGGGGCTGTGCATTGCCTTCCCTCGGCAAGGTCCCCGGCGTACCTTGAGCGGCCAATCTGATGTGCCGTCAGTAACATCCGGCGGCGCGCTCACCGGGAGAAGGGGAATCCGAGGTGGCCCGCTTCTACGAACAGCACGGCAGGCGCCCGGGGCGGACGGCCGGCCTCGCCGCGGCCGTGGCGATGGCGGCGGGATCCGCGGTGATGCTCGCCGCGCCGACTGCCCACGCCGAGGTCGTCGACGTCAACTACCAGTGCAAAACGCCGATCGGCAACAAGGGTGCGGTCTCGCCCATCGACATCAAGAGCACCGCCGCCGGTGGTGCGTACAAGCTCGTCATGTCCTTCCAGAAGGGCGTCTCCTCCAGCCCCGTCGAGCTGGGCAAGGGCGCCATGAAGCCGAGCGCGCTGATCAAGCTGGGCGGTGCGGAGAGCGGTACGGTGCCGGTTGCCGGGCCGCCGAACGACAAGGCGATACCGGCCAACACCCCCATCAAGATCAGTGACTTGAGCGGTACGTACACGCCCAAGGGCAGCGGCAAGGTCACCTTCACGGCCGCCACGCTCACCATCAAGGCGCTGGGCACCACCACCACCTGCACCCCGAGCAACAACCCCAAGCCCTCGCTGACCCTCGACGTGAAGGGATCCGGCGGCTCGGGCGGCGCGTCCGGAAGCGCGGGTTCCGCCGCGGGCGGCGGTTCCTCCGGCGGGCAGCTGCCGCAGACCGGACCCGCGGACTCCGCGATCGCGCTGGGCACCCTCGGCGGCACCGTGCTGCTGGCCGGTGCGGCCGGTGCGCTCTGGCTGACCCGCCGCCACCAGCGGGTGTGACGCTCCGCGCGGGGCGCCAGGACCCGCGGAGCGCACCCCCGTACCCCGCCCGACCCCTTGCCCGGCCGGCACGGGGAGGTACCCGCCTGCACCAGGAGCCGCCGATGCCGTTCCGTACCCGCACAGCGGTCAGCGGTGCGATCCTCGCCACCGCCGCCGTGCTGCTGTGCCCCGCCGCGGCCGTGGCCCGGCCGGCCGCCGCGCCGGCACCGCCGGGCTGGTCCGCGGCGCCCGCGCCCGGCGACGGCGCCGAGCCGCGGGCAGTGGACCGCCCGTACTTCTACCTGGCGGGCGCGCCGGGCACCGTCATGAACGACCGGCTGTCCCTGAGCAACCCCACCGGCCGTGCCGTCACCGTACGGCTGCGCAGCTCCGTGCCCGGCTCGTGGCTCAGGCTCGCCTCGACGGAGGTGAAGGTGCCGCCGCGCACCCGGGCGAGCGTTCCGTTCACGGTGACCGTGCCGCGGGGCGCGGCCCCCGGCGACCACTCCGGAGAGCTGATCGCGACCGGCGGGGGCAAGGGGGGCGGCGCGGGCGGACGGGACGCCGTAGCGGTCCATCTGCGGGTGACCGGGCCGACGTTGTCCGCGCTGACCGTCGAGGACGTGTCGGTGAGCGGGCGGGGCCGTACGGCGGCCATCCGGTACACGCTGGTCAACCGCGGCAACACGGTGCTCGCGCCGCGGCTCGCGGTCCGCGCCGACGGGCTCTTCGGCCCGGTGCTGCGCCGGGCCGCCCGCACCCTTCCGGTCGGACTACGGCCCGGCCAGGCCATCGATCTGACGGAGAAATGGCCCGATCCGCCCGATCTGGACCGGGTGGACGTGCGGCTCACGGTGACGGCGGGCGGCGGTGCCCACGGGGCCGCCACCGCCACGTACACCGCTGCCCCCTGGGGCGTCGTGGCCGGACCGGTGCTCCTCCTGGCGGCGGGCGCGGGCGGCCTGGCGGTCGTCCGCCGGCGACGCGGTGCCCAGGCCGTGCGTGGGGTGCCGGGCGCGGACACCGCGCGGACCGCGGCCGATGAGGCGCCGCCGTGCGAGGACGGAAGGCCGGACGCGGCGGAGCAGTTGGCGAGCACCGGATCAGGAGCGCGATCGTGAACGACGAGACGGGGGCGGGGACGGGAGCGGGAGCGGGTACGGCGACGAGGGCGGGCAGGTCGGGCGGGGTGGCCGGACCGTCGGCCCGCGCCGGGCGTCGTGTGCGGCGGCGGGTGGTGGCCGTGCTCGCGTTGTGCGCGGCGCTCGCTTCGGTCCCGCTTACGGGCGCCGTCGCGGTGTCTGCCGCCCCGTACGCCCCGGCGGCCGAGGGCAGGCCCACCGTCCACCTGTCCCAGAAGGAAGCCGGCAAAGGCGGCAGCCTCACCGTGACCGGTCGCGGCTGGCGGCCCAAGGCGCTGCTCACGCTGCTGATCTGCGGACAGAACATGATCGGCGGCACCAACGCCTGTGCCAACGGCGACGGGCGGGCGGTCACCACCGACGCGCACGGCGCGTTCCACAAGAGACTTCCGGTCGCCGAGCCGCCCAAGCCCTGCCCCTGTGTGGTGCATGTGGCGACCGTGACCGGTGAGGCCGCCGACGCCGATGCCGCGTTCAAGGTGGCCGGCCACCCGGTGGCCCCGCTGCCCCAGGAGGGCACCGGCGGCCGGCTGACGGTGCTCGCCCAGCCGCGGCTGGCCGGCAGCAGCGGCCTGCTGACCTGGTTCGGTGCCCCCGCACAGCGCGAGTTGACCCTCACGGTCGGCAATCTCGGCTCGGCACCGGCCCGGGACCCGGTCTTCCAGGTCGGCACCTCGCACGGGGTCTTCGCGCCGAAATGGGAGGAGCAGCAGTGGCGGGGGACCGTACCCGCCGGAAAGAAGGCCGAGGTCAGGCTGCCGGTCGAACTGCCGGCCGGCGCGCACGGGGACTATCTGGTCTCCCTCAAATACGGCGGCAAGGTGCTGGCCGAGCAGCCCTGGGGGGTCGGCAGGCCCTGGGGCGTGACGCTCTTCTGGGTGCTGCTCTGTGTGGTGGTCCCGACGGCGGTGTTCCGCATCGGGATGGCCCTCGTGGACCGGGTGCGCCCGCGCCGGGCGGGCGGGACCCGCAGGCACACGGCAGGACGTACGCACCCGGCCGCAGGCACCCGCGCCGCCGGCCGGCCGCCCCGCGCGGCCGGCACCGGATCACGCATCAGAAACCGAACCGCGGGCGAGAGCTCCACGGACGGCCCCGGTACGCCGGGCGACTCCGCCGCGCTGCCGTGGTTCACCCCGGACACCGCACCGTCCACCACCACATCAACCGAACGACCGACGTCGAAAGGTTCAGCGTGATGAGGCAACGGAGGAGAGCTGCGGTGGCCTCGGCGGCCGCGCTGGTGCTCGCGGGTGCGGGCATCGTGGCAGCGGCCGGGACCGCCCAGGCAGCGGAGGTGGCGTACAAGACGGAGTGTCTGCCGCCACCGATATCGGGGCTGCCGCCGATCCAGGGCACCACGAAGGTGGCGGTCAGCGCCCCCGCGACCGCGAAGGTCGGCGACGAGATCGAGGTGGTCTGGAAGACCGTCGAGGGGGCCTCCAAGAACCCCGACATCCTCGATCTGGGGGAGAACACCGTCCAGCCGACCGGCACGATCAAGGTGGCCGGCGCGCAGACCGGCGATCTGGCGATGCAGGGACCGCGCCAGAACCCGCCGATCCCCAAGGGCGGTGCGATGAAGCTGTCCGACATGAAGGGCAAGCTGAAGCTGGACAAACCGGGTGAGGTCACCCTGGCGCCCGGCTTCTACAACATCAACGTCAACAAGCCGATCTCCACGGACACCAAGTGCTCCCCCAAGGAGACCGTGCAGCCCGCGGTCACCATCAAGGTGACCGACGGCGGGGGCAGTTCCGGCGGCACCACGAGCGGGACGACGACCGGCACCACTACCGGGACGACCAGCGGGACCACCACCGGCACCACTACCGGGACATCCGGCGGCACCACCACCGGGACGACCGGCGGGACCACGTCGGGAACGACCAGCGGCACCACTAGCGGCGGCACTGACGGCGGCACGAGCGCCGGCCCGTCCGGCGGTACGACCACCGGCGGTTCCGGCGGCGACCCCGACGGCACCGCGTACCAGGGCAAGCAGGTGCAGGTCCCGTACGCCTGCAAGACGCCCATCGGGGACAAGAAGGCGACCTCCCCGGTCCAGATCAACGCCGTGAAGAAGGGCGGCAGTTACGACCTGACGGTGAAGTTCGCGAAGTCCGTCATGGACAGTCCGGCGGACATCCCCAAGGACTCGGTCAAGCCGTCGATGGACGTCAAGGTCGGCGGCGCGGACAAGGGATCGGTGAAGGTCGAGGGTCCGACGAACGCCGAGCCGATCAAGTCGGGCCAGCCGATCGCGATCCCCGACCTGAAGGGCACCTACAAGCCGGGTGCCACCGGCAAGGCCACGCTCACCCCGGGCGTGCTCACCGTCAACGCCCTCGGGACGACCACCACCTGCACCCCGGAGAAGGACCCGGGAGTCTCGCTCGCCCTGGACACCTCGGCGCAGCAGGGCGGCACCTCCGGCGGTACGACGGGCGGCGCGGCGGCCTCCGGCGGCAGCGCGGCGGGACCGGCCAGTGTGTCGGGCGGCAGCAGCGGCGGCCTCGCCGAGACCGGTGCGAGTGACCACGGCGCGCTGACCGCGCTCGGCCTCCTCGCCGGGACGGTCATCCTGCTGGGCGGCGCGGTCTTCACGTTCCTCCCGCGCCACCGGGCACGGGTCCGCTGACGCGGCACGTCCACGGGACGCACGAAGGGGGCGTCGCACCCGGCGGTGCGACGCCCCCTTTCGTTGTCCGGGGCCGGCAGACGTCAGTTGACGCTGCCCATCAGCTCCTTGATCCGCTTGCGGTACATCCAGATGCCGACTCCGGCGACGACCGCGAAGGCGGCCTCGACGGTGACCGCACCCGAGGTGTTCAGGTCGATGTTCAGCTGCGGCGACGTCAGCAGACCTGACACGGAGTCACCCGCGGTGACCGCGAGGAACCAGACACCCATCATCTGGGAGCTGTACTTGGCGGGCGCCATCTTCGTGGTGACCGACAGGCCGACCGGGGAGAGGCACAGCTCACCGACGGTCTGGATGAAGTAGATCGACACCAGCCACAGCGGGCTCACCTTGCCGCCGTCGCCGGCGGTGGCGAAGAGCGGCATGAGGAAGACGACGAAGGAGATGCCGATCAGGGTGAGGCTGGACGCGAACTTGACGGCGGTGCTGGGCTCCTTGCCGCGCTTGTTCAGCCACAGCCACGCCGAGGCGACCAGCGGGGCGAGCGCCATGATGAAGACCGGGTTCAGCGACTGGTACCACGACGTCGGGAAGTGGAATCCCAGCAGGTTGTTCGTCGTGGAGTGCTCGCCGAAGATCGACAGGGTCGAGCCGTTCTGGTCGTAGATCATCCAGAAGACGGCGGCGACCACGAAGAACCAGACGTAGCCCGAGAGCTTGGACTGTTCGAGGTCCGTGAGCTCCTTGTCGCGCTTCATGCGGACCAGGACGGCGATCGGGATGACCAGGCCGGCGATGGTGATCGGCATCAGCGCCCAGTCGGCGAAGTTACCGGTCACGCCGAGCAGGGTGTAGAACACGGCCGCGACGATCAGCCAGATCAGGCCCTTGCGCAGCACGGACGCCTTCTCCTCGGGCGTCGCGGGCTGGGCGACGACGCTGCTCTCCGCGCTCAGGTGGCGGGTGCCGAGCAGGAACTGGACCAGGCCGAGTGCCATGCCGACGGCGGCGAGCGTGAACCCGAAGTGCCAGTTGACGGACTCGCCGACAGTGCCGATGCTCAGCGGGGCCAGGAACGCGCCGAGGTTGATGCCGATGTAGAAGAGCGTGAAGCCACCGTCACGGCGCGGATCCTCCGGGCCGTTGTAGAGGTGGCCGACCATCGTGGAGATGTTCGCCTTCAGCAGGCCGGAGCCGAGCGCGACCAGCACGAGACCGCCGAAGAAGGTCGCCGCGGTGGGCAGGGCGAGCGTGATGTGGCCGGCGATGACGACACCCGCGCCGATGGCGACCGTCTTGCGCGGCCCCCAGAAGCGGTCGGCCACCCAGCCGCCCGGCATGGCGAGCAGATAGACCATCGCCATGTAGACGGAGTAGATCGCCGTGGCCGTGGTGGCCTGCATATGCATGCCGCCGGGCGCGATCAGGTACAGCGGGAGAAGAGCCTTCATGCCGTAGAAGCTGAAGCGCTCCCACATCTCGGTCATGAAGAGCGTGGCCAGTCCGCGGGGGTGGCCGAAGAAGGTCTTGCCGCCGTCCACAGGGTTCCCCTGCTGGGCCGCGTCCTTCGTCAGGCTGGACGCCATGGATGCTTCCTTGCTGCTACGGGACGCGTTCGCACGCCGTACGCGCCCGGGTGGGGGGGAGTGACCGGTACCGGCGTAACTCCGCCCGCCCCCACGTCCGGGAGGTTCGGCTCCCCGCGGGGGGTCGGCAGGACGGTCGTACACCGGGATCCACGCCCCCCGTGCTACAAGCGCGGTGGAACCGGTCGACATGTCGATCACTGCGTAGCGGGACTGGTGATTCCAGCCCTGTACACAACGAGGGACCGTTGACGTCAGTTGAGCGTCAAAGGTCCCGAAGGTTGAGCGATGGACGTCCTGCCACCATACGTCTCGTCGCACCGCCGTTGGGCAGCGTGAGACAACGCTCACACTGCAACGGGGAACTACAGGCGCCCCTCCGTGCGACCGCGCGCTCTCGCGCGCGCCGACGCTTGTGCAGCTCAGGGTGCAGGAACGGTCCGTCGTCGGCCATCCGCGCTGGTCCGCCCCTCGGCCCGGATGCATCGGACTACCATCGGGCCATGACCCGTGTACTGCTCGCCGAGGATGACGCGTCCATCTCGGAGCCGCTCGCCCGCGCACTGCGCCGCGAGGGTTACGAAGTCGAGGTGCGCGAGGACGGCCCGACGGCGCTCGACGCCGGTCTCCAGGGCAATATCGACCTCGTCGTCCTGGACCTGGGGCTGCCCGGTATGGACGGCCTGGAGGTCGCCCGCCGGCTGCGCAACGAAGGCCACTCCTTCCCCATTCTGGTGCTGACCGCCCGCGCCGACGAGGTGGACACCGTCGTCGGCCTGGACGCCGGCGCCGATGACTACGTCACCAAGCCCTTCCGGCTCGCCGAACTCCTCGCCCGCGTACGGGCGCTGCTGCGCCGCGGCTCCACCGCCGAGCCCCAGCAGCCGCCCGCCACCCACGGCGTACGGATCGACGTCGAGTCGCACCGCGCATGGATGGGGGACGAGGAACTCCAGCTCACGGCCAAGGAGTTCGACCTGCTGCGGGTCCTGGTGCGCGACGCCGGCCGGGTCGTCACCCGCGACCAGCTGATGCGCGAGGTCTGGGACACCACGTGGTGGTCCTCCACGAAGACGCTCGACATGCACATCTCCTGGCTGCGCAAGAAGCTCGGGGACGACGCCGCCAACCCCCGCTACATCGCCACCGTCCGCGGAGTCGGCTTCCGCTTCGAGAAGAGCTAGGGGCCCGTGCGCCGTCGCCTGATCAACTCCACGCTCGCCGTGGTGCTCGTCGTGATCGCCGTTTTCGGCGTCTCGCTCGTCATCGTCGAGACCCGCACCATCCAGGCCGGCGCCCAGGAGAGTGTGGCGTCCGAGGCGGTCCGGTTGGTCGGGATAGTGGAGAGCCGGCTGGGCAGCGGCGAGAAGATCACCCCGGACATCCTCTCCGAGCAGATCACCGCCAAGCGGTACGCGCAGATCAAGGTGCCCGGCAAGGAGCCGATCGAGATCGGCAAGCGGCCCACGGGCGACGTCATCCAGTCGCAGGTGCGCGGCGACCGCGGCGAGTCCGTCACGGTCAAGGCGTCCCGCTCCATGGTCAGTGCGGAGATCGGCCGGACGCTGCTGGTCATTCTGGCCGTGGCGCTGCTGGCGATCATTGCGGCCGTCATCCTGGCCGTCCGCCAGGGACGCCGGCTGACCGCGCCGCTCACCGACCTCGCCGAGACCGCCGAGCGGCTCGGCTCCGGCGACCCCCGCCCGCGCCACCGCCGCTACGGCGTCCAGGAGCTGGACCGGGTCGCCGATGTGCTGGACGCCAGTGCCGAGCGGATCGCGCGGATGCTGACCGCCGAGCGGCGGCTGGCCGCGGACGCCTCCCACCAGCTGCGGACGCCGCTGACGGCGCTGTCCATGCGGCTGGAGGAGATCACCCTCACCGACGATCCGGACACCGTGAAGGAAGAGGCCACCATCGCGCTGGCGCAGGTGGAGCGGCTGACGGATGTCGTCCAGCGGCTGCTGACCAATTCCCGGGACCCGCGCAGCGGCTCCGCGGTCGCCTTCGACCTCGACGAGGTGGTCAAGCAGCAGATCGAGGAGTGGCGGCCGGCCTACCGCAGTGCGGGGCGGGCCATCGTGCGCTCCGGCAAGAAGGGGCTGCGGGCCGTCGGCACTCCGGGCGCGGTCGCCCAGGTGCTGGCCACCCTCATCGAGAACTCGCTGATGCACGGCGACGGGACGGTCGCGCTGCGTACCCGCGTCACCGGCAACCAGGCGGTCGTCGAGGTCACCGATGCCGGTCCGGGGGTCCCGCCGGACCTCGGCTCGCGGGTCTTCGAGCGGACGGTGTCCGGCCGGAACTCCACCGGGCTCGGGCTGGCCGTCGCCCGCGATCTGGCGGAGGCGGACGGCGGGCGGCTGGAGCTGCTCCAGCAGCATCCGCCGATCTTTGCGCTGTTCCTGGCCCGGGAAGCCGATTCCGTCGACGAGTGAGCCCGCGGGGGCCGGTGCGTCCTGCGGGACCCGGCGTGCCCCGGCTACTTCCGGGAGGCGCTGCGCGGGCGCGGTGAGCGGTCGGTGAGGAAGGACTCGGCGGTCTCGACGGCCTCCCGCGCGGGCAGCGCACGGAAGACCCAGGTGCGGTAGGACCAGAAGCGGAAGAGCGTGGCGACGCCGATGCCGAGGAACTTGAAGACGTTGCTCTGGAGCGGGCTGTCCCAGTGGAACCCGTACGTCGCGACGTAGAGCAGTCCGTTCTCGATCACCAGGCCGATCGCGCTGAACAGCAGGAAGAGCGTCAGCTCCTTCGTCCGGCCCTGCTTGTCGCGGTCACGGTAGGTGAAGTAGCGGTAGCCGAGATAGTTGGTGCCGGTCGCCACGACCGTCGCGATGATGCTGGCCCGGACGACGGGTACCTCGGTCAGATGCCGCACGAGGTTGAACACCGCGAAGTTGACCACGACACCCGCGCCGCCGACCGCGCCGAACTTCGCCACTTCGCGAACCAGCGCCTCCAGCCTCGACCGCAGCGCGCTCCGTTCACTCATGGTGATCGTTCAGCTCCCGTCGTGGGCGGTGTCCGCGGCCGTCATCCTGGTCCGCTCCCTCATGCTAACCAGGGGTGGGGAGCCGTGCCTGCCATCTGTCCGGTCCGTGCGCAAGGCCTCGCGGTCCGAACGGGTCAGCCGACAGTGACCGCCGATCAGCCGACGGTGACACGGAAGTTGAGGCTGCGGGCGCCCTTCTCGTCGGCCGCGCCGGTGCCGCAGCGCCGGCAGCGCAGCAGCCGTAAGTCCGTACGGCCCGGGCGGACGGCCTCGAAGGAGAGGTAGCGGGCGGTGCCGGAGCCGGTCGGGGGCCGGCCGGCGGTGACCACGCGCTCGCCGGCGGCCTTGAGGAGCGAGGGGTCGGGGCGGGGCTCGGCGATGATCCAGCGATAGCCGTCGGCGGGGTCGTCGGCGACCTTCACGCTGAAGCGGTCGCCGGCGGAGACCGTGATCTCGGTGTCGTCCGCGTCATAGACCTTGGGCGCCGATAACTGGCTGAAAACGGAGTACAGGGCGATCAGCAGCGCGGCGATCGCGACGGCGATCACCAGCGTCCTGGAGCCCCTCGATATGCCACTGTTCGCCATCCGGCCTCCCCTTTACCGGGCCCGCGTCCGGGCACCGGTTCCGCCCCGGAACCCGAGAGTAACCGCCGCTTTCGATCTTGCGCCGACGATCTTCGAACGTGCGCACTCAGAGGATCATCCAAGCCCGCGTCGGGGTCGGCGGTGGCGTACGGATACCCTGGGGGCGTGACGTTCCCGGTAGTCGGCATGGTCGGCGGCGGTCAGCTCGCCCGTATGACCCACGAGGCGGGTATCCCCCTCGGCATCAAATTCAAGCTCCTCAGCGACACCCCGCAGGATTCGGCGGCTCAGGTGGTCGGTGATGTCGTCATTGGCGACTACCGCGATCTGGACACGCTGCGTTCCTTCGCCCGTGGCTGCGATGTGATCACCTTCGATCACGAGCATGTTCCCACCGAGCATTTGCGGGCACTGGAGGCCGACGGGATCCCCGTACGGCCCGGTCCGGATGCGCTGGTGCACGCCCAGGACAAGGGGGTGATGCGGGCGAAGCTGGACGCGATCGGCGTGCCCTGCCCGCGGCACCGCATCGTGTCCGATCCCGCCGATGTCGAGCGGTTCGCGGCGGAGGGTGCGGGCTTCCCCGTGATCCTCAAGACCGTCCGCGGCGGCTATGACGGCAAGGGCGTGTGGGTCGTGCGATCCTCCAAGGAGGCCGCCGAGCCGTTCCGCGCCGGGGTGCCCGTCCTCGCGGAGGAAAAGGTCGATTTCGCCCGCGAACTGGCCGCCAACATCGTCCGCTCCCCGCACGGCCAGGCCGTCGCCTACCCGGTCGTGGAGTCCATCCAGGTCGACGGCGTCTGCGACACCGTGATCGCGCCGGCACCCGGCCTCGACCCGGAGCTGGCGGGCCAGGCCCAGGAGCTGGCGCTGCGCATCGCCCAGGAGCTGGACGTCGTCGGTCATCTGGCCGTCGAGCTCTTCGAGACCGCCGACGGCCGCATCCTGGTCAACGAGCTCGCCATGCGCCCGCACAACTCCGGCCACTGGACCCAGGACGGCGCGATCACCTCGCAGTTCGCCAACCACGTCCGTGCCGTGCTCGACCTCCCGCTCGGCGATCCGCGCCCGCGCGCCCGCTGGACGGTCATGGCCAATGTCCTCGGCGGCGACTACCCCGACATGTATTACGCGTACCTCCATTGCATGGCACGGGACCCGCAGCTGAAGATCCATATGTACGGCAAGGATGTGAAGCCCGGCCGTAAGGTCGGCCACGTCAACACCTACGGCGACGATCTGGCGGATGTGCGCGAGCGCGCCGCGCACGCCGCCGGCTACCTGCGAGGAACGATCACCGAATGACGTCCAGCGCAACGACCGCCGACGCGACCCCCGCCGACCCGTCCCCCGTGGTCGGCATCGTCATGGGCTCCGACTCCGACTGGCCCGTCATGGAGGCCGCCGCCCAGGCCCTCGCCGAGTTCGAGATCCCCTACGAGGTCGATGTCGTCTCGGCGCACCGCATGCCGCGCGAGATGATCGCGTACGGCGAGGAGGCGGACGGGCGCGGCCTGAAGGCGATCATCGCGGGCGCCGGGGGCGCGGCCCACCTCCCCGGGATGCTCGCCTCGGTCACCCCGCTCCCGGTCATCGGCGTCCCGGTCCCGCTCAAGTACCTGGACGGCATGGACTCCCTCCTCTCCATCGTGCAGATGCCGGCCGGGGTGCCGGTCGCCACCGTCTCCGTCGGCGGAGCCCGTAACGCCGGGCTGCTGGCCGCCCGGATCCTCGCCACCCAGGACCCCGAACTCCTCGCCCGGATGCGGGAGTTCCAGCAGGAGCTGAACGACCAGGCCACCGAGAAGGGCAAGCGGCTGCGCAACAAGGTCGCCTCCCCGGCCGGCTTCGGCTTCGGGGGCGGCAAGTGAGCTCCTCCCTGGACGCCGCCCGGGATCTGCTCGCCCGCTGGCCCGTCGTCGACGGCCACAACGACCTGCCCTGGGCGCTGCGCGAGCAGGTCCGCTACGACCTCGACCGGCGCGACATCGCCGCCGACCAGTCCGCGCACCTCCACACCGACCTGCCGCGGCTGCGGGACGGCGGCGTCGGCGCGCAGTTCTGGTCGGTGTACGTACGCGCCGACTACGCGGGCGACAAGGCCGTCAGCGCGACCCTCGAACAGATCGATGTGGTGCGGGAGCTGGTCGCCCGCCACCCCGAGGCGCTGCGCCTCGCGTTCACCGCCGACGACATGGAGGCGGCCCGGGACGAGAGCCGGATCGCGTCCCTCATGGGCGCCGAGGGCGGCCACTCCATCCACAACTCGCTGGCCACCCTGCGCGCGCTGCACCGGCTGGGCGTGCGCTATATGACGCTCACCCACAACGACACCCTCGACTGGGCGGACTCCGCGACCGACGAGCCGCGCCACCAGGGGCTGTCGGCCTTCGGCGAGGAGGTCGTCCGTGAGATGAACCGCTGCGGGATGCTGGTCGACCTCTCGCACGTCTCGGCCGACACCATGCGCGACGCACTGCGCGTCAGCACCGCGCCGGTGATCTTCTCGCACTCCTCCGCGCGGGCCGTCTGCGACCACCCGCGCAACATCCCCGACGACGTGCTGGCGCAGCTGCCCGCCAACGGCGGTGTCGCGATGGCCACCTTCGTGCCGAAGTTCGTGCTGCCCGCGGCCGTCGAGTGGACGCTGCGCGCCGACGAGAACATGCGGGCCCACGGTCTGCACCACCTCGACACCACCGAGGCGGGCATGCGGGTCCAGCGGGACTTCGAAGCCGCGCACCCCCGCCCGATGGCCACCGCGGCCACCGTCGCCGATCACCTCGACCACATGCGCGAGGTCGCCGGTGTCGACCACATCGGGATCGGCGGCGACTTCGACGGCACCGCCTTCACCCCGGCCGATCTGGCCGATGTCGCCGGCTACCCGAACCTGATCGCCGAGCTGCTGGACCGCAAGTGGTCCGAGGCCGACCTGGCCAAGCTCACCTGGCAGAACGCCGTCCGCACGCTGCGCGCCGCCGAGGACGTGGCACGCGCCGAGCAGCAGCGGCGCGGCCCGTCCCACGCGACGATCGAGCAGCTGGACGGCTGACGCACCGGGCCGGGGCCCTCACCTCAGACAGAGGCAGAACGGGTGCCCGGCCGGGTCGAGATAGACCCGCCAGTCGCGCTGGCCGTCGTCGTGCTGGACGAGCTTGGCACCCAGCGCGACGATCGTGCGCTCGGCCTCGTCGATCTTCGCTCGCGGTACGTCGAAGTCGAGGTGCAGCTGCTGCGGCACGTCCTGGCCGGGCCACTGCGGCGGCCGGTAGTCCGCCACCCGCTGGAACGCGAGGGCCCGGCCGTCCGGCCCGGCGACCTCGACCCATTCGTCGTCCCCTCCGGCTTCGACCCGCCGGCCGAGCATCTCCGCGTAGAAGTCCGCGAGTGCCCGGGGGTCGGGACAGTCCAGTGCGACGACACCGAGTGTGATGAGGCTCATGGCGTCACGATAGCTGCGCTTTTGCCGCTGCCCCACGTCTTCGGCTTTCCCGCCGTTGCGCCTGCGGCGGGCCGTTGCCGCTGCGCTGGGCTGTTCGGCTGCGGGACCGCCCCTCCGGACTCCGTCCTGCGGTCCGGCCCCTCCCGTTGGGGGTGGGAGGAGACCGGTGGGGGTGCAGGCAGACGCTCAGGCGCGCCCAGTGGACGTCGCACAGGGACACCGGAAAGGAAACGCGCGCCCCCACTCACCTCACCACCCACCCACGGGAGGGGACGGACCGCAGGACGGAGTCCGGAGGGCCGTCACCGCACCCGACAAACCCACGCCCGCCGCAGGCGCAACGGCGACAAACGCCCGCGGAGGGAAAGCCGGGTACGTGGGAACTAGGCCCGAGGGCGCCCCAGCGCCCGGTACGTCCAGCCCGCCTTGCGCCACAGTTCGGGGTCGAGGGCATTGCGGCCGTCGAGGATGCGGCGTTCGGCGACGACGTCGCCCAACGCGGCCGGGTCCAGCTCGCGGAACTCGCGCCACTCCGTCAGATGCAGCACCACGTCCGCGCCGCGCACCGCCTCCAGCGCGCTGTCCGCGTACGCCAGCGTCGGGAAGAGCCGCCGGGCGTTCTCCATGCCCTTGGGGTCGTACACCGTCACCTGGCCGCCCTGGAGGTGGATCTGACCGGCGACATTGAGCGCGGGGGAGTCCCGGACGTCGTCCGAGTCCGGCTTGAAGGTCGCCCCCAGAACGGCGACCCGCTTGCCGAGGAAGCCGCCGCCGACCGCGTCCCGGGTCAGCTCGACCATGTGACCGCGGCGCCGCATGTTGATCGAGTCGATCTCGCGCAGGAACGTCAGCGCCTGGTCGGCGCCCAGCTCACCGGCGCGCGCCATGAACGCCCGCAGGTCCTTGGGGAGGCAACCGCCGCCGAAGCCGATACCGGCCCGCAGGAACTTCTTGCCGATCCGGTCGTCGTGCCCGATGGCCTCGGCCAGCTTCACCACATCGCCGTCGGCCGCCTCGCAGACCTCCGCCATGGCGTTGATGAAGGAGATCTTCGTGGCCAGGAAGGAGTTGGCGGAGGTCTTCACCAGCTCGGACGTCGGGTAGTCCATGACGATGAACGGCGAGCCCTCGGCGATCGGGGCGGCATACACCTCGCGCAGCAGCTCCTCGGCCCGCTCACCGGCCACGCCCACGACGATCCGGTCCGGGTGCAGGGTGTCCTTGACGGCGAACCCCTCGCGCAGGAACTCCGGGTTCCAGGCCAGCTCGGCGGCGGCGCCCGCCGGGGCGGCCGCGGCCAGCCGCTCGGCGAGCCGGGCCGCGCTGCCGACCGGCACCGTCGACTTGCCGACCACCAGCGCGGGCCGGGTCAGATGCGGCGCCAGCGAGTCGAAGGCGTTCTCCACGTACGACATGTCACAGGCGTACTCGCCGTGCTTCTGCGGAGTGTTCACACAGACGAAGTGGACATCGCCGAAGGCCCCGGCCTCCTCGTAGGAGGTGGTGAAGCGCAGCCGGCCGGTCGAGCCCTCGATCCCGTCGACATGGCGGCGCAGCAGCTCCTCCAGGCCGGGCTCGTACATCGGGACCTCGCCCCGCTGAAGCATCTCGATCTTCTCGGGGACCACGTCCAGCCCCAGCACCTCGAACCCCAGCTCGGCCATGGCCGCGGCGTGGGTCGCGCCGAGGTAGCCGGTGCCGATCACGGTGATCTTGAGGGCCATGGATGCTCCAAAAAGAGGGGAGGCGGCGCGGAGCGCCGGGGTTGCGGGGTGGTCGGGTCATGGGGCTTAAGGAAAACGGCGCTGACCGAGCATAGTCGGGCCCGGTAGGGCCTCCGCCGGGCCGTGGCGGGCAGCTCTGTAACTGTCGGCAACCTCACGTATCCGCAGGCCCGGTCAGGCCCCTAGAATCCGGAGAGGTAAAGGGTTACTTAACGGTAGTTAGCACTGCCGACAGCTCACAGGGGAGTGAGAAAGCGTGGCGGGAACCGCTGATTTCGATCTGTACCGGCCGTCCGAGGAGCACGACATGCTCCGCGAGTCGGTGCGCTCGCTCGCCGAGGCGAAAATCGCGCCGTTCGCCGCCGCGGTGGACGAGGAGGCCCGCTTCCCCCAGGAGGCGCTCGACGCGCTGGTCGCCAACGACCTGCACGCCGTCCATGTACCGGAGGCCTACGGCGGTGCCGGCGCCGATGCGCTGGCGACCGTCATCGTCATCGAGGAGGTCGCCCGCGTCTGCGCGTCGTCCTCCCTCATACCGGCGGTCAACAAGCTCGGATCGCTGCCGGTGATCCTCTCCGGCTCCGAGGAGCTGAAGGCGAAGTACCTGGGCCCGCTGGCCAAGGGTGACGGGATGTTCTCGTACTGCCTGAGCGAGCCGGACGCCGGTTCCGACGCGGCGGGCATGAAGACCAAGGCCGTCCGCGACGGCGACCACTACATCCTCAACGGCGTCAAGCGCTGGATCACCAACGCCGGCGTCAGCGAGTACTACACGGTGATGGCCGTCACCGACCCGGAGAAGCGCTCCAAGGGCATCTCGGCCTTCGTCGTCGAGAAGGGCGACGAGGGCGTCTCCTTCGGCGCCCCGGAGAAGAAGCTCGGCATCAAGGGCTCCCCGACCCGCGAGGTCTACCTCGACAACGTCCGGATCCCCGCCGACCGCATGATCGGCGCGGAGGGCACCGGTTTTGCCACCGCCATGAAGACCCTGGACCACACCCGCATCACCATCGCGGCCCAGGCTCTCGGCATCGCCCAGGGCGCCCTGGACTACGCGAAGGGTTACGTCCAGGAGCGCAAGCAGTTCGGCAAGCCGATCGGTGACTTCCAGGGCGTTCAGTTCATGCTCGCCGACATGGCCATGAAGGTGGAGGCGGCCCGGCAGCTCACCTACGCCGCGGCGGCCAGGTCCGAGCGGATCTCCGCCGGCGGCAAGGGCGAGGACCTCACGTTCTTCGGCGCCGCGGCCAAGTGCTACGCCTCGGACGCCGCCATGGAGATCACCACGGACGCCGTCCAGCTGCTCGGCGGCTACGGCTACACCCGTGACTACCCGGTCGAGCGGATGATGCGGGACGCCAAGATCACGCAGATCTACGAGGGCACCAACCAGGTCCAGCGGATCGTGATGGCGCGCAACCTGCCGCAGTAAGCAGGAATCGGGCACAGCAGAGGGGCCCCGGACCGCAGTGGCGGTCCGGGGCCCCTTCTTGGTGCGGTGGGCCGCCGGTCAGTTGCCGGAGACCGTGACCTTCTCGTCGTTGTTCAGCTGCTGGACCAGCTGGCGGAGCTTGGCCTTGTCCCAGACCAGGTTGCCGCCGGTGCTGCCGGAGATCGGCATGTTCATCGACTTGCCCTCGCCGCCGGTCACGCCCTTCATCGCGAAGAACATGTTGCCCAGGGACCACAGGCCCATGTCCTTGTCGACGATGAGGGTGTCCAGGCCGGCGCTCATCGTCGGGTAGAGCTTGAACGGGTTGAGGACGGTGCCGGGGGTGGCGGTCTGGCTCGCCAGGGTCGCCAGGAACTTCTGCTGGTTCTTCGTCCGGTCCAGGTCCTGTCCGGCGAAGGCGTGCCGGGTCCGGACGAAGGCGAGCGCCTGCTGGCCGTTCAGCGTCTGCTTGCCGGCCGGGAAGTCGGCGCCGGAGCTCTTGTCCTTGAACGCCTTGGGGATGTCCATCTCGACGCCGCCGATGGCGTCCACGATGTTGGCGAAGCCGGCGAAGCCGATCTCGACGTAGTGGTCGATGTGCAGCTTGGTGTTGTACTCGACGGTGCGCGTCAGCAGCTCCGGGCCGTCCTCGGCGTAGGCCGCGTTGAGCTTGGTGTGCCGTCCGGTGCCCGGGTACTTCTTGCCGGAGTCCGAGCCGACGTAGGTGGGTATCTCCACGTCCGAGTCGCGCGGCAGGGATATCAGCGTCGGGCCGTTGCTGCCGTCGTGCAGGATCATCATCGAGTCGGTGCGCTTGCCCGCGGCGGAGCCGGTGTGCAGCTTCTGCTTGTCCGCGGCGGACATGCCCTCGCGGCTGTCCGAGCCGACGATCAGGTAGTTCGTGCCGTCGCCCGTCACGGGCCGGTCGATGACCTTGCTCAGGTCCACCTTGCGGCGGAGCTTGCCGTCGGCCCAGAAGTAGGTGGCCACCGAGGTGACCGCCAGCACGGCGACCAGGGTGATGACCGTCCACTTGATGCGCTTGCCCCAGCGGGGGCGCGGCCGGCCGCCGCGGCCGGGACCGTCGTCGTAGCCGTCACCGCCGCCACGGCCGCCGCCGTAGACCTGGCCGGTGTTGTAGCCGTTGTCGTATGCGTCGTCGTAGCCCTGGGACTGCTGCGGCGGCACGGCCGCGCCACGGCGCGGGGACATCGACGGCGGCAGCGGAGGCTCGTGCCGCTGATAGCCGGGGCCTGCGTCGCGCTGCACCCGTGGCATCGCGCGCGCACCCTCCGGCTCGGCACTGCCGCTGCCGTGTCCGTACCGGTTGCCGCTCTGGTCGCCGGACCACCCATTGGGCCACTCATTCATACGGGGAAGTGTGCATGCCGCAGAGGGGTACTCCATAGAGCGGGTGCGGGATCGGGCCATGGCTGTTGCAGAGCTGATGCAAAGCTACGGCGGCCTTCCGCCGCATACCGCAAGCGGCCGTGACCATTCCGACCTGCATGAATGGAAGCAACCATTCCGGATGGTTTCCGGCGTGAGGCGTGAGACCTGCGTCACGGACCTGCGCAAACGGCGAGACCAGTCTCACGATCGGCGCGGGGCGGTGCCCTTCGGCCGACACTTAGGCTGGCTGCATGACCGAACTCGTCACCGACAACCCCGAGGGCGAGGTTGTGGGCAAGCCCACGTCCGTATCCCGCATCACACTCAGCCACATCATGACGGCCGGTGACACGAACCTGCTGGGAACGGTGCACGGCGGCGTGATCATGAAGCTCGTCGACGATGCGGCGGGCGCCGTGGCCGGACGCCACTCCGGCGGGCCCGCCGTGACGGCCTCCATGGACGAGATGGCCTTCCTCGAACCCGTCCGGATCGGCGACCTCGTGCATGTGCGCGCCCAGGTCAACTGGACCGGCCGCTCCTCGATGGAGGTCGGCGTACGGGTCCTGGCCGAGCGCTGGAACGAATCCCTCCCGCCCCAGCAGGTCGGCTCCGCCTACCTGGTCTTCGCCGCCGTCGACGAGCAGGGCAAGCCGCGCCGGGTGCCGCCGGTGCTCCCCGAGACCGAGCGGGACAAGCGCCGCTACCAGGAGGCGCAGATCCGCCGGACGCACCGCCTCGCCCGGCGGCGCGCGATCATGGAGCTGCGTGAACGGCGCGCCGCGGAAGGCCTCGACGACGCATAGCGGCGACCGCCAGCTGCCCGAGCAGCGCCAGTCCCGACCCGATGACCGTGCCGGCCGCCGCGCAGATCACATCGTCGATATCGGCGACCCGGCCGGCCCGCATCAGCACCTGCGCCGTCTCGGTGACCAGACACAGGCCCACGCCCAGCAGGAACGCCACGGCGGCCGACGCGCGCGGCGCCGCGAACCTCAGCAGCAGCGACAGGGGCACGAACAGCGCGGCATCGGCGACCTGCCGCCGCACCAGCATCGTCAGCTCCCCCGGCTCCAGCTGGGCCCCCAGGTCGAACAGCCCCTCACCGGGCCGCCACCACACCGTGGCGTCCGTGGAGCCGATCGGCTGGCTCGGCGCGAGCGTCACCACCAGAAGCAGCAGCAGCCACCCGGCGAGCGCCGTCCGGGCCGCGGTGCGCGGCGCGGCACCGCCGGGGACGAGCGCCGTCCACAGGGCGAGCGCCATGGCCACCGCCAGGGACAGCACCACGAAGAGCGCCACCGTGGTGGGGGTGACGCCCAGCACAACCTGCCACACGATGCGCCCCTTTCAGGCAATCCAGAACATCCGGAGCATCCAGGACATCAAGAGCATGAAGGTCCTCCGGACGTCAGCTACAGCTCCACTTGGTGACATAGACCGTCTCGCCACGCTCCATGACGCCCCGGATGCATTCATCCGCGAGCATCTCCACCCGGCCGCTCAGCACGACGGTGCCGCCCTGTGTCCGCCGGGTGCCGAACCAGCCCGGGAAGGCGGTGATCCGGTCGTTCCTGCGCTGATACCCGAGCCGCACGGTGATCGCGTCCCGCCCGGCCGCCCGCCCGTCGCCCGCCACCGCCCCGGCGGCAGCCGCCTCGCGACGCGCCGGCACGCCGTACCGCCGGTAGGTCGCGGTGTACGTACCGTCGGCCCCCACCGGACCGCGCAGACACAGCTGACCGCGCACCAGGTCCCCGCAGCCGGTCGGCTCGGCGGGCGCCGCCGGTGCCGTGGCGGCGGTGGCCGCGACCAGGCACATCGCCGCCACGGCCACCGCGATCCGGCGTGCGTCGCGGCGGGGGTCCGGGCGGCGCGCGGGCGGCCTGGCCGCGGTGCGACGGGGCGCGGGGACGCTCATGCCGCACCCTCGCTTCGCCCGGTCCCGCGCTCGCGAGGCGCGCACCCTTCCCTGCTCCCGCTGCGCTCGCTCATGGGCACACCGCCTCGTCGCCGGTGATCGCCGAGATCCCGCCCGGCTTCTGCGGCGGCTCCTCGGCCCGTACCCGCTGCACCGCCTGGCGGCCCCGGCCGACCGTCACCTGCATCACCGGCCCCCGCCCGGCCACCGGGCGCAGCTCGGCGCCGGGCAGCGCGACGGCCAGCGAGCGGGCCGAACGGTCCCAGCGCGGGTCGTAGGCGATGACCGTACGGGGCGGCGTGCCGGGAGAGGGGCCGGCCGCGGGGGCGGCGGTGGCGGCGGCGGGGGCGGCCGGGGCGGCGAAGCCGGTGGCGCGCAGGGCGCCGGTCACCTTGGCGGCCGGGCCGGGCCGGTCGCTGCCGTCGCCGACCTGCACCTGGACCTGTCCCGGCGGTACGTCCACGACCCTCGCCCGTGACTCCTTGCGGTCCCGGTGCATCGCGATCGGCTTGTCCTCGCGGATCGCCTGGAAGAGCTTCGGTGCCTGCACCGGATCCCACCGCACGGTCGAGCCGACCCCCGGCACCGGCTGGGCCACATTGCCCAGGGGGACGGAGGTGAACTCCGAGGACGAGGGGGTGAAGCCACGCATGGCCTGCCCGAGATCGACCAGGTCATTGGCCGCGAAGCCCGAGTCGGCCCGTACCGACTTGAGCATCGTGTCGGCGACGTCCCTGAAGCGGATCGGGTTCATCAGCACTCCGGAGGAGGTGATCTTGTGGATGAGGGCGGCCAGGAAACGCTGCTGGCGCTGCATCCGGCCGAGGTCGGCGGAGCCGTCGATATGCCGTGAGCGCACGTACTGGAGCGCCTGGCCGCCGTTGAGCTTCGACTTGCCGACCGGCAGATCCAGGCCCGTATAGCTGTCGCGCAGTGGCCGTACGGTGCAGATCTCGACCCCGCCGACCGCGTCCACGCTGCGCATGAAGCTGGTGAAGTCGACCTCCAGGTAGTGGTCGATATGCACCCCCGTCATGTGCTCGACGGTCCGCACGGTCAGGCTGGGGCCGCCCTCGGCGTAGGCCGCGTTCAGCTTGATGGCGTGCGTGGCGCGCTGTCCGCCGGTCACCGCGTCCGTATGCGCGGGGACCTCGGCATAGGAGTCGCGGGGGAGGCTGACCACGCTGGCGCGGTCCCGGTCGGCGGAGAGGTGCACCAGCATCAGGGTGTCGGTGCAGTGACAGGGCGCGCCGCCCAGGTGGTACTTCTGCTTCTCCGCGGGGGTGAGCTTGTCGCGCCCGTCGGTGCCGACGACCAGGAAGTTCAGGCCGTCGCCGCCCCCGGGCCGGTCGCTCATGCCCGTGAAGGCGTCCACCCGGCCGATACCGCTCTCCACACCGGTGACCACGGCGTGCCCGACGCCGCTCGCGGCCAGCACCAGCACGGACGTGACGGCGCCGATCCGCAGCCCCCAGCGCGGGCCCGGCGGTCGCCGGCGCGGGCCGGACCGGGCCCGGCGCCTGGCCGGACGGGGGGAGCGGAACGGCGCGGTCACGGGGACACCTCCGCGGCTGGACGGGCGTGATCGGTGCCCGGCGGGGGGAGCGGATGAGGGTGGGCAGGGGACGATCAGGGGCGAATGCGGCGAGAGCAATGTAAGTCCATATGATCGGATGCAAAGCGCCACACGCCGGACATCCGTTTCCGGCCCACCCGGCTGCGTCCGACGCCGTCCCCCATTCGCGGTAACGTGAGGCGCGATTCTGCAGTCTCCCGGCGGGCGCTGCCGTCGCTGGCGGCTCCGCCGCGGGCCGTACCCCTGAGGAACCATGCCGCAGCAGCAGCCCCCGGCCGTCTCCGTGATCATGCCGGTGCTCAATGAGGAACGACACCTGCGCAACTCGGTCCGGCACATCCTGGAGCAGGAGTACGCCGGTGAGATGGAGGTGGTGATCGCCCTCGGCCCGTCCGCGGACCGTACGGACGAGATCGCCGCCGAGCTCGTCGCCGAGGATGCCCGGGTGCACACGGTGCCGAACCCCACCGGCCGTACCCCCGCGGCACTGAACGCCGCGATCAAGGCGTCCCGGCATCCGATCGTGGTCCGCGTCGACGGCCACGGCATGCTCTCGCCGAACTACATCGCCACCGCCGTGCGCCTCCTGGAGGAGACCGGCGCCGCGAACGTCGGCGGCATCATGCACGCCGAGGGGGAGAATGCCTGGGAGGACGCGGTCGCCGCCGCGATGACCTCCAAGATCGGCGTGGGCAATGCCGCCTTCCACACGGGCGGGCAGGCCGGCCCCGCCGAGACCGTCTTCCTCGGCGTCTTCCGCCGCGAGGTGCTGGAGCAGCAGGGCGGCTACAACGAGGAGTTCATCCGCGCCCAGGACTGGGAGCTGAACTTCCGTATCCGTGAGGCCGGCGGGCAGATCTGGTTCTCGCCCGAGCTGCGGGTGCAGTACCGCCCGCGGCCGAGCGTGAAGGCGCTGGCCAAGCAGTACAAGGACTACGGCAAGTGGCGGCACGTCGTCGCCCGTTACCACGCCGGTTCGATCAACCTGCGCTATCTCGCGCCGCCGACCGCGGTGTGCGCCATCGCGGCGGGCCTGGTCGTCGGCGCGGCGGTCACCCCCTGGGGCCTGGTCGTGCCGGCCGGCTATCTCGCGGCCATCACCGCGGGGTCGTTGCCCGCCGGCAAGGGCCTGTCCCTCAAGGCCCGCGCCCAGATCCCCCTCGCCCTGGCCACCATGCACCTGACCTGGGGCATCGGCTTCCTGACCAGCCCCCGCTCGCTCGCCAAGAGGGTCATCGCCAGCCGCCGCCCGGCGGTCATGCCCCCGGCGGCCGGGGCGGAGCGGGCCGGGGCGGAGTAGACCAAGGCGCGGAGCGGGCCGGGCAGGCCGGGACGGAGTAGGGCACGGCGGAGCAGGCAGGGCAGGCCGGGACGGAGCAAGCCCGCGCCGAGTTGGACCGGCCGCTTCGGCAAACCTCCCCTCTACACCCGCCCACCCCCCGAAGGGGGGTGGGCGGCGGGGAAAAAACCCACAGGGCCGCCGGCAGCCCCCGTAGGCACCGTCCCCGTCAGGCACCGGCCCGTCAGGCGCCGGCCCTAGAAGGTGTACTGCGGATTCACCTTCATGCAGGCCTTGGAGTCCTCGCCGTTGAGCGCATCCGCGCTGTCCGGGGCCTTGTCGGCGGCCTTCTCCTCGCCCGACTTCTTCGGGTACGCCGAGCCGTTGCGCCAGTCGTTGCCGACCACCAGCCGCATCCCGGTGGCCGAACTGGACTCCCGTACCGCGCTCTTGGGCAGTCCGAGCGCCTTCGCCAGCGCCAGGGCGTCGCCGCGCTGCCCCTTGTCCCGGTACGTGATGGTGGTGTCGGCCTGGGTGGTGAGCGCGGAGTCGGTGCCGGCCGCGGAGTAGCCGAGACCGGACAGCCGCTGCTGGACGACCGAAGCGCGGCCGGAGACCGGCCCGTTCACCGTGCTGTTGGTGCCGTTCTGCACCACAACCTTCAGCTGCGCCTTGGGAGTCGACGGCTCGGGGTCCGGCGTCGCCTTCTTCTTCTTGTCCTTGCCGTCCAGCGCGGTGTCGTTGCGCAGCAGCCCGAAGGTCGCCTCCGCGTCGCCGGGCTTGGGCATGACATACGACTCGTCGGGGCTGTACTGCCAGGGCATGGTGACCATCGTGATCCGCTTGGTCGGCACCCGGCTGAGGTCGCCGCCCAGGTCGTAGAGCTTCTTGACGGTGTCGAGGCCGTCGTCGACGGTCAGTGCCTTGGTCGCGGCCTCCGCCAGGTCACGCAGCTGCCCCGGGTTGGAGAGCTTGGTGCCCTTCTTCAGCTGACGGACCATCGAGTTCATGTACATGTGCTGGGCCTTGGCCCGGCCGATGTCGGTGTTGTCCTCGAAGCCGTAGCGGGTACGCAGCCACTGGAGCGCCTGCACGCCCTTGACGGGATGGGTGCCCTTCTCCATCCGCAGCCCGCTGCCATGGCCCTTGCTGTCGTGCGAGTAGACGTTTCTGTCGACGCAGACCGGGACACCGCCGATGGCGTCCGCCATGTCCACCACGCCGGAGAAGTCGACCATCATGAAGTGGTCGACGTAGATGCCGGTCAGCTCCTGCCAGGTGGCGAGCGTGCAGCCCGGACCGCCGTGCTGGAGCGACTCGTTGATGGCCGCTGAGGTCTGCGGATAGACCTTGCGGGTCTTCGGGTCGGTGCACTCGGGGATCGTCACCCGGGTGTCCCGGGGTATGGAGATCACCGACATGTTGCTGCGGTCGGCGGAGACATGCAGCAGCATCTGCACATCGGCGAGCGGTTTGCGGTCCGCGTCCTGCCGGGCGCCGCCGAGCTCGATGTTCTTCTTGCTGTTCCGGCCGTCCGAGCCCAGCAGCAGGATGTTCAGCGGGCTCTGCCCGAAGGCATTGGGGTCCGGTTTCTTCAGACCGCCCCCGCCCAGGGACCTCGGTGCCTTGCGGAGGTTCGCGTTGAGGTGCTCGTAGTACCAGTATCCGGCGCCCGCGCCGCCCACTATCAGGACGGCGACGGTGAGGGCGGTCCAGCGCAGCACCTTGCGGCCCTTGCCGCCGCGCGGCCGGCCCCCTTTGCGGTGCCCGCCCCCGTCGGCGGGCGCATCCCCGTCACCGGAGGACACGGCACCGCCCGCGGGGGGCGTCCAGCCGGGTGCGTCCGGCGGCAGCCCCTGGTCCTGGTACGGACCGTCGTCCAAGCCCGGCTCCTGTGCATCCGGTTGGCGTCGCCTGCGTGATCGGTCACCACGCACACTGCTCTGCCGCATTGGGCTCTCTCCCCGTTTTCGGTCCGGTGGTGCGCTCGGCGCCTCCGCGGGGCGGCCGGATCCCGCTCAGGTCACTTCGCGCAGACGTTCTTGTCATCTGCATTGACGTTCTGCACCCCGTCCGGGGTTTCGGTCGGCGCCTCGATCGGCGAGCCCGGTGCCTTGAAGTCCTTGCCGAGGGTGAGCTTCATCGGTACGCGGTCACCGGCGTTCTGCGAGGACTTCTTCAGCGCGCTCTTGGGCAGCCCCATCCAGTCGGCCAGGGTGGCGGCCTGGTCGGCCTGGTTGGGCGCGTATTCGAGGCGGGTGGCGGCCAGCTTCGCCGGCGCGTTGCCGGCGTTGGTGGAGAGCTTGGCGGCCTTGTTGTTCTGGAGCCAGTCCACGGTCTCCTGGGCCGAGCCGATGGGCCCGCCGCCGTTGGTGACGTCGACCCGCACCTGCTCGGGCGGAGCCTTCTTCGCCGGAGCGGACTTCTTGCCCTTGCCCTTCTTGCCCTTGGCCAGCGCGTGGTCGGCTCGCACCATCGCGAACAGCGGGTCCGCCGCGGTCTTGTTGAGGATGACGGTGGCCGGGTCGTCGGGGTTGTCCAGCACCGGCACCGTGGCGAAGGTGACCTTGTCGATGTCGACCTTCTTGAGATCGGTACCAAAATCCAGCAGCTTGTTCGCGCTGCCGATACCGGTGTCGACGGTGAGTGCCTTGGTCGCCGCCTGGCTGACGTCGTAGAGCTTGCCGGGGCTGCTGAAGGCGCTGGACTTCAGCTTGCGGATCAGCGAGCTGAGGAACTGCTGCTGCATCTTGATCCGGTCGAGGTCACTGCCGAACCCGATGGCGTGCCGGGTACGGACGAAGGCCAGTGCCTGCTCACCCTTGACGATGTGCCGGCCGGCCTTCAACTTCAGGTGCGACTTGGGGTCGTTGAGGTCCTTGCCCGCACACACCTCGACGCCGTCGACCGCGGTGGACAGCGACTTGACCGCATTGAAGTCGGCCATCATGAAGTGGTTTATCTTCAGGCCGGTCAGCTTCTCGACGGTGCGCCAGGTGCAGCCGGGGTCCCGGCCCTCCTGGCCCAGGCTCGTGTTGAAGCGCACCCCGTGCTCGCCGGGGATGTTCTTCGTCGAACCGTCCTTCTGCTTCGTCGGGCAGGTCGGGATGTCCGTGATCATGTCGCGCGGGATGCTCAGCGCGGTGGCGTTCGACCGGTCCTTGGAGATGTGCATCAGGATCGTGGTGTCCGCGTGCCCCACGCTGCCGGCGTCGCCGTAGCCGGAGTTGCCCTTCCCGGAGCGGGCGTCCGTGCCGATGATGAGGACGTTGACCGGGCCGTCGGAGACCGCGTCGTTCTCCACACCGACGTCGACCTTGGAGATGTTCCCGTTCAGCTGCTGGTAGAGGTAGAACGCGCCACCGCAGCCGGCGACGAGGACAAAGCCCACCACACCGGCCGTCCAGTACAGCGCCTTCTGCTTGCCGGACTTCTTCGGCTTGCGCTTACGACGGCCGGCCGGGCCCGCCGCCGCTGCCGCCGCACGGCTGCCGGCCGCCCGGCGGGACGCACGGCCGCCGGGGCGCTCGTCGTCATCGGCGCTCTCGTCCCCGCGCGCACGCTGGGTCGGCAGCGGCCGGGTGTCGGTGTCGCCGCCGGACCTGCCCGCGGCGCGTCTGGAGCCCGCCGTCTTGCGGTCGGCGGGGCGAGCGGGGGCTTGACCTGCTTGGTCAAGCCGCAGCTCGTAATTGCCGGTGTTCGGGTCGAACACCCACTGATCGGCGGGATCGACATTGTTGTCGCCCGCCCGCCCACGGCCTTGCGCGTCCACGGTGCCTTGAGTCCTCCGTCGGTGCCACGCGGCGCCATCCCCTCAAGGCGCTCGGTCGGTCGATCGTGCATTGCATGGTTCATCGGTCAGCTGGTCCTGCGACCGGATCGCTCACACTATCCGCCCAGTTCAGCGCCCCGCGACGCTCGTGACAAATTCCACTTGCCTACAACTGGGCAATCCGCCCAATCCATTCGAGTCACCGGCTGTACTTTGCGGCATCTTTATTCGCAGATCCCGTGTTCCGCCGTCGTTCCGGGAAAGGCGGGGCCCGAACTCGGGGACGGCGAGGGCGGTCCGGCCGCCCGGCCGGACGGTGCTCCGTCTCCCGTGCGGACCGGCTTCTCCTCGGTGCCGGGCGGGGGCTTCACCGTCACCGGAAGATCCCTGTGCAGCTGTCCGAAGAGCCGGTCGGCGTCCGGCTGGAGCAGCTCATCGCGGTTGGGGTCGTAGCGGTACTCCCGGCGTGGCACGGTCATCAGCCGGACCTGGTCGGTGGGAATGCTGCGGGTGCTCCGCACCAATTCGTACAGCCCCTTCAGGGAAGCCAGCGCGGCGTCCGTGGTCAGTGAACTGGTCGCGGCATCCAGCACCGGATACAGCCGGGTCGGATTGAGCAGGACACCATTACTCTGCACTTTCTTCACGAGAGCGCCAAGAAAGTCTTGTTGTCGCTGCATGCGCTGGGTGTCGCTGCCGTTGCCCAGGCTCTTACGGGCCCGTACGAATCCGAGCGCGGCCTCGCCGTGCAGCGTCTGCCGGCCCGCGGGCAGGGAGAGCTCCGCCTCGCGGTCGTGGACGGGCCGGGTCAGACAGATCTCGACGCCGTCCACCGCGTCCACCATCTTCTTGAAGCCGACGAAGTCGATGATCAGGTAGTGGTCGATACGGATACCGGTCAGCGTCTCGACCGTCCGGATCGTGCAGGCCGCGCCGCCGAGCGCGAACGCCTCGTTGAACCGGGTCGTCCGCGGTTCGGTCTCCGTGGCGTCCGGGTTCTTGCAGTGCGGAACGGCCACCACCAGATCGCGCGGGATGCTCACCGCGGTCGCGCTCCTCCGGTCCGAAGCGAGGTGCAGCAGCATCGTGGTGTCCGAGCGCTGGCCGGTGCTGCGGCCGTATCGGCCGTTGTCGCCCTTACGGCTGTCGGAGCCGAGCAGCAGCACGTTCTCGGCGTTCGGCGGGCCCGCCGGGGGCCGCTCGGACTCCCACTTCCGCAGCTCTTTCTCGGTGGCGCTGTCGGTGTGGATATTGCCGTTGAGCTTGGTGTACACCGCCCAGCCGGTACCGGCCCCGCCCAGCAGGAAACCGGCGGCCCCCAGTGCGGCCCAGCGCCGCCAGCCCCACCGGTGGGGCGGAATGCGCGGCGGCCCCGGCCGGCCCGAACCCGGCCCCCGGGCGGGGTGCTCGCCCCAGCCGGCGAACCTGGGGGGTTCGGGGGTCTCGGTCACCTGTGCGTCCATCCCTCACGGAGTCGGCGTCGCGCCCGCACACGGGCCCGGACGGAACAAGAGACGGACGAAACCCGCGCAGGGTTGTACGTACTCAAGATCATGGACCGAAAAGGGCGAACCGGCCCGCCGCGGGCGCCACCGGTCCGCCGGACGGGGGAGTGCCGTTCAGTGCGGCAGCGGCGCCCTGAACGTGATCTTCTCGCTGCTCTCGCGGGTGGCCGTGGCCGGTGCGTCCAGCTGGTCAAGGTGGCGGCACAGGACCACGGAACCGCTGGTCGCCAGCGGCGCGTACAGCCCGTACGCCAGGCCCTGCCAGCTGTCGTACGGCAGCCCCGACAGCACCCGGGGCGCCTCGGGCAGCCCGGCCGCGTCCGCGTCGGCCAGCGCGCGGGCCACGATCCCGGCACCGGTCAGCTCCTCGCCGCCGACCACCAGGGCCGCGGCCCCCGGGTCCACCGGTGCGAACGGCGCGAACCGGTCGCCCTGGCCCGGCACCTCGACGGCGTAGTCCGCGAAACCCTCCGGCGGCTGCGGGAAACGGCCGCCCAGCGGGCGCAGCGCCAGCGCCACCCGCTCCCCGGAGCAGCCGCGCCCCGCATCGAGCCGGTCCGGCCCGGCGACGACGAGATCGGCGGCGGCCGGATCGCCGTCCACCTCCGCGACCACGCCCACCGACGAGCAGGCCAGCAGCCAGACGGCGGTCTGCCAGTGCGCGGGCAGCAGCAGCGCGAGCCGGTCGCCGGGCTCGGCGGCCAGATCGCCCTGGAGGTAGTTGGCGGTCTTGGCCACCCAATTGGCGAAGGTCGCGACGGACAGTTCCACGCGCTCGCCGGTGGCGTCGTCGTAGAAGGTCACCAGCGGGCGGGCCGGGTCCGCGGCGAGCGCGGAACTCAGCAGGTCGGCGGGGGTGCGATCGGTGGCGTTCATCGCGGCCAGGGTACGCGCGGCGGCGGCCGGCGTCGGGCCGGGCACAGCAGCCTTCGGCCACCGGATCGGCCGATGTCCCGTCAGGCCACCGTTGGCGCGTTCGGTCCGCCCATGTCCAGGATTTTGTCCATGCGCCCCTTCCTCGTGACCTGCCTCGGCGCCGTGTGCACCGCCGCCCTCGCCCTCTCCCTCGCGCCGACGGCCGGTGCGAGCGCCGCCCCCGCCCCGGCCGCCGTGCCGGGCGCCACGAGAACCGGTGATCTGCCGGGCAGCACCCAGTCCCTGCCGGTGGCGACGCTCGGCGCACCCGGCCCGCACACCACCGACCGCGACACCACCACGGTGCCCACCCCCGGGACGCTGGGTCTGCCGGCCCGCACCGTACGGCCGTTCTCCCTGCTCGGGATCGTCTGGGACGACGCCGCCGCCGAGCTGCGGGGCCGGGTCCAGGTCCGCACCCGCGCCACCGGCGGCCAGTGGTCCGACTGGCAGGACGTCCAGGTCCACAACGACGACGCCCCCGACCTCGGCTCCGCCGAGCGGCACGGCAGCGGCGTACGGGGCAGCACCGCGCCGTTGTGGGTGGGCGACTCCGACGCCGTCCAACTGCGCATCACCCCCGAGACCCACGACCGCGCACCGGCCACCGTCCCGGCCGGGCTACGGCTGGAACTCGTCGACCCCGGCAGGAAACCGCGCTCCGTCCGCGGCGCGCACGCCGACCCCCCGGCCCCGGTCGGCGCCGAGGCCGTCGCGGCCTCCGCCGCCAACGACGGCCTCGCCCCGCTCGGCGCCACCGAGATCCCGGCCCTCGACCAGGCCGCCTCCGACGCCGACATCGCCGTGGCGGGCGGGCCGTCCTCCGCTCACCCCGCCATCGGACCGCGCCCCCGCATCGTCACCCGGGCCGGCTGGGGCGCCGACGAGCATCTGCGCGAAAAGGCCTTCACCTACACCCGCACCGTCCGCGCCGCCTTCGTCCACCACAGCGGCTCCGGCAACAACTACACCTGCGACGAGGCCCCTGCGCTGATCCGCGCCATGTACCGCTTCCACGTCATGAGCAACCACTGGCGGGACATCGGCTACAACTTCCTCATCGACAAGTGCGGAACGGTCTACGAGGGCCGGGCGGGCGGCGTCGCCAAGCCCGTCATGGGCGCCCACACCCTCGGCTTCAACTCCGACAGCACCGGCATCGCCGTCCTCGGCGCCTTCACCGACACCGAACCGCCCCGGCCCGCCATCGACGCCATCGCCCGTCTGACGGCCTGGAAGCTCGGTCTCTACGGTGTCGATCCGCGCACCATGACGAAGCTGCTGTCCGCCGGCGGAAACCGCTTCCCCAAGGGCGCCAAGGTCCCGCTGCACGTCATCTCCGGCCACCGGGACGGCTTCACCACCGACTGCCCCGGCCTCCACCTCTACAACAAGCTCGCCGCCACCCGCCTCGCCGCGGCCGGCCTTCAGGGCCGCTGACCTGCTCCGTCGGGCCGGGCGGCAGCACCCGGGTTTGCGGGCGTCCGGCACGGTGCATGTTGCAGGGACCACTGAACCGTTCCTGTCGTTGACACGTCTTGGCGACCACGACGTGTGCGCTCCCGGCCCGCGCGGCCCCGTGATCCGAACGGCACGGGGCACCCCCCACCGCCGAGGGCGCCTGCCGGCCCGTCTGCCTACACTGGTCGGCCGATCGGCCGACCCCAGCAGGAAGCAGAGAAGACTCCGTGAGCGTCGTACGTGCAGCCGCCGGGCTGTGGTCGACGACGAGAGCCGCACCGTTGCTCCCTCCTAGCCCGCCATCGGGCAGGAGAGGCCCAGCGGGCGGAGAAGTGAACAGAGGTCACAGTGACTGAAGCGATCCTCCTGGTCGGCGGCAAGGGCACGCGGCTGCGTCCGCTGACGGTGCATACGCCCAAGCCCATGGTCCCGGCGGCCGGTGTGCCGTTCCTCACCCATCAGCTGGCCCGCGCCCGGGCCGCGGGTATCGAGCACATCGTCCTCGCCACCTCCTACCTCGCCGAGGTCTTCGAGCCGTACTTCGGCGACGGATCGACGCTGGGCCTGCACCTGGAGTACGTCACCGAGCACGAGCCGCTGGGCACCGGCGGCGCCATCCGCAATGTCGCCTCGCGGCTGCACTCCGGCCCCGACGACCCGGTACTGATCTTCAACGGCGACATCCTCACCGGTCTGGACATCGCGGCCCTCGTCGGCACCCACCGCACCTCCGGTGCCGATGTCTCGCTGCACCTCACCCGGGTCGAGGACCCGCGCGCCTTCGGCCTCGTCCCCACCGACGACACCGGCCGGGTCACCGCCTTCCTGGAGAAGCCGCAGACCCCCGAGGAGATCGTCACCGACCAGATCAACGCCGGCGCCTACGTCTTCAACCGGTCCGTCATCGACACCATCCCGGCCGGCCGCCCGGTCTCCGTCGAACGCGAGACCTTCCCCGGCCTGCTCGCCGAGGGCGCCCACCTCCAGGGCATGGTCGACTCCACGTACTGGCTCGACCTCGGCACCCCGCAGGCCTTCGTCCGCGGTTCCGCCGACCTGGTCCTGGGCCGCGCCCCGTCCCCGGCGGTGCCCGGCCGCCGCGGGGACCGCCTGGTCCTGGAGACCGCCGAGGTCGCCCCCGACGCCAAGCTCACCGGCGGCACCGTCGCCGGAGCGCGCACCGTCATCGGCTCCGGCGCCCGGATCGACGGCAGCGCCGTCCTCGAAGGCGCGGTCATCGAGGAGGGCGCCCAGATCCGTGACTCGCTGATCGGCGCCGGCGCGCACATCGGGGCCCGTACGGTCCTGGACGGTGCGGTCATCGGCGACGGCGCGCGGATCGGCGCCGACAACGAGCTGCGCGGCGGCATCCGCATCTGGTGCGACGCCGACATCCCGGCCGGGTCGGTGCGCTTCTCCTCCGACCAGTAGGCCGGTCACCGGGGGCCGTGACCGTGCTTGTCCACAGGGCCCGGTCCGCCCCGGCCGCATCGCCTAACCTGGCCGCATGCCCGCCCGTACCTGGCTGCCGCCCGGCCCGTTCGACCTGCACCGCACCCTTGGTGTGCTCCAGCGCGGTCCCGGCGACCCCGCGTTCGCGGTGCGCGGCGGCGAACTGTGGCGGGCCTGCCGTACGCCCCAGGGCCCCGGCACACTGCGCGTCGCGGCCCGCCCGGCCGCCGGCAGCGTCGAGGCGGAGGCCTGGGGGCCGGGTGCCGACTGGCTGCTGGCGCACCTCCCCGACCTGCTGGGGGAGTCCGACGACCCGGCGCAGCTGACCGCCCGGCACCGCATCGTCCATGAGGCCCGCCGCCGCCATCCCGGCGTCCGGCTGGCGAGGACCGGCCTGGTCCTGGAGTCGCTGATCCCCTCGGTCCTGGAGCAGAAGGTCACCAGCGACGAGGCCTACCGCGCCTGGCGGCTCCTGCTCCAGCGGCACGGCGAGCCCGCCCCCGGCCCCTGGGAGCGGATGCGGGTGATGCCGGACCCGCGCGGCTGGGCGCTGATCCCCTCCTGGGAGTGGCACCGCGCGGGTGTCGACGCCAAGCGCTCGTCCACGATCCTGCGCGCGGTGCGGGCCGCCCGCCGGATGGAGGAGGCCGCGCGGATGGACCTCGCGGACGCCACCCGCCGGCTGACGGCGATACCGGGCATCGGCCCGTGGACGGCCGCCGAGACCCTCCAGCGCACCCTCGGCGCGCCGGACGCGATCACGGTCGGCGATCTCCATCTGCCGAAGATCATCGGCTTTGCCCTCACCGGCCGGCGCGGCACCACCGACGAGGAGATGCTCGAACTCCTCGCCCCCTACGAGGGCCAGCGGCACCGCGCGGCCAGGCTGATCCTGCTGTCCGGCCGCGTCCCGCCGCGCCGCGCCCCGCGGTTCCCCGTGGGGGACATCGCCCGGCTCTGACCCGCAGCGACGGCGCGGTCCGGCGCACGATGACGGAATCAGTGCGCGATGACGGATCCGCGCACGCTCGCGGACCCGCACACGCTCACGGATCAGCGCACGCTCCCGGATCCGCACACGAGACGGATCAATGCACGACGACGGACCACCGCACGATGACGGATCAGCGCGCGATGACGGAGCCGCACACGTTCACGGATCAGCGCACGCTCCCGGATCCGCACACGAGACGGATCGACGCATGACGACGGATCACCGCGCCACGACGGATCAGCACACGACGACGGATCACCGCACGACGACGAAGTCGTCGGCGTCCCGCGCCGGACGTGGCGCCGGTGCCGCCGCCGGATGTCCGACGGCCACCGCCCCCATCGGCTCCCAGTCCGCGGGAAGCCCGAGCACGTCGCGGACCACGTCCCGGCAGAACATCGTCGACGAGATCCAGGCGGAGCCCAGACGTTCGCCCGCCAGCGCGACCAGGAAGTTCTGGATCCCCGCGCCGTGGGCCACGACGAACATCTCCCGCTCCGCCGCGCTCCGCCGCGCGTCGGGGTAGTCGTGCGACCCGTCCAGCACCATGCACGGCACCGCCAGATACGGCGCGCTGCGCAGCACCTCGCCGCGCCGCACCCGCTTGGCGATGGACTCCTCCGACTTGCCGTCGGCGCGCAGATCCGCGATCCAGGCGTCCCGCATCGCGTCCAGCAGCCGCGCCCGGGTCTGCGGCGACTCCAGGAGGACGAACCGCCAGGGCGTGGTGTGATGCGGCGCCGGGGCCGTGAGCGCCGCCGCCACCGCGCGCCGGACCGCCCCCGGATCGACCGGTTCACCGGTGAAGGCGCGGACCGTACGCCGCGTCGTCACCGCTTCGCGGACGGCCTCCGAGGTGCCCAGCCGGAACATGTCGTCCTCGGCGCCGCGCACCATCGCGCGCGCCCCGTCGCCGTCGCCCGCCTCCTCGACGACATGGGGCAGGCCGCGCACCACCGCGACCGGCAGCCCGGCGGCCTTGCCCTTCACCAGGTCGCCCGCGGCGGCCAGTTCGTCGGCGGTGGCCACCACCGTCGCGCTGAGCGGATTGCCGTACGCATCCGTCCCGCCGCGCAGATCGTCCAGCACCCGCACCCCGGCCGCCCCGATGGCGACATCGGTGAGGCCGTTGCGCCACGGCCGCCCGAAGGTGTCGCTGATGACGACGCCGACCTCGACGCCGAGCGCGGTGCGCAGGCCCGCCCGCAGGGCGCGCGCCGAGGCGTCCGGGTCCTCAGGCAGCAACAGCACCGTCCCCGAAGGAGTGTTGGAGGCGTCGACGCCGGCCGCGGCCATCACCAGGCCCTGCCGGTTCTGGACGATCCGCAGCGGGCCGCGCCGGGCCACCACCCGTACCGTCTCCCGGTCGATCGCCGCCTCGCGGTCGGTGGCCTCGACCACCCGTCCCTCGGCCTTGCTGACGATCTTCGAGGTCACCAACAGCACGTCGCCGTCGGCGAGTTGGGGCAGGCCGTCGGCGGTGGCCGCCGCGACGACCAGCTTGACGAGGTCATCGCCCGGCTGCACCTCGGGCACCCCCGGCAGCGCCCACACCCGGTACGCGGGCACCTGGGCGGCGCCGTTCACGCCCGGACCTCCTCGGCCATGGCCAGCGCCTCGCGCACCATCGCGGTCGTCGCGTCCAGGTCCGTCATCATCAGCGGCACGGCCCGGCAGCGGATCCCGGCCGCCTCGACCTCCGCCACGGCGTCCGCGTCGACGGAGTCGACCAGCCAGCCGTCCAGCAGCCCGGAGCCGTAGTGGCGGGCCACGGCCGAGGCGGTCGCCTCCACGCCCACCGCCGCCAGCACCTTGTCCGCCATCCCGCGCACGGGGGCGTCGCCGACGATCGGCGAGAGACCGACCACCGGCACCCCGGCGTCCGCGATGGCCTCACGGATGCCCGGCACCGCCAGGATCGTCCCGATGCTGACCACCGGGTTGGACGGCGGGAACAGCACCACGTCCGCCTCCGCGATGGCCTCCAGCACGCCCGGTGCGGGCTTGGCCTGGTCCGCGCCGACCGGCACCACGGCATGCGCCGGCACCGAGGCGCGCAGCCGCACCCAGTACTCCTGGAAATGGACCGCCTTGCGCTCGCCGTCCTCGTCGTCGATCGCGACATGGGTCTCGACCCGGTCGTCGGACATCGGCAGCAGCCGGACGCCGGGCTTCCAGCGCGCGCACAGCGCCTCGGTGACGGCGCTGAGCGGATATCCGGCGCCCAGCATCTGGGTCCGCACGATGTGGGTGGCGAAGTCCCGGTCGCCGAGCCCGAACCACTCGGGGCCGACGCCGTAGGCGGCCAACTCCTCCTTCACCCGGAAGGTTTCGTCGGTCCGGCCCCAGCCCTGCTCCTCATTGATGCCGCCGCCGAGCGTGTACATCACGGTGTCGAGGTCGGGACACACCTTGAGCCCGAACAGATGGATGTCGTCGCCGGTGTTGCCGATGACGGTGAGGTCCGCGTCCGGAGCCGCTGCCTTCAGTCCCCGCAGAAAGCGGGCGCCGCCGATACCGCCGGCCAGAACCACGATTCGCATGGCCCCAGCATGGCAGGGGCCGGCGACCGGGTGTCAGGGGGCCAGTACCTCGGACGGGGCCGCCGCGCCCCCGGAGACCGTGGCCTGGCTGGGGTGCATCGGCATATTGGTCAGGCCCGGGAAGTAGACGTGCAGGCTGACCGCGGGCGCCAGCGCGTCGTTGACGACCTCGTGGACGTACCCCGGGGCGAACACCCGCTGGGCGCCGGCCGTGAGCGTGCGGGGCCCGGCCTCGGTGTGCTCGGTCAACTCGCCTTCCAGGACGGTCAGCACACCGGAGGACGCCCCGTGGTCGTGCCGGCCGCTGCCCTGGCCCGGCACCCAGCTCAGCAGCCACACCTCGTAGCCGGGGCCGGTACGGAGCCGGTGGTACCAGCGGGTGGTGGTGTCGTAGCGGACGAGCGGGGCCCAGGCGGCGCGGTCGGCGGCGAGCGAGCGGGCCAGTCCCGCGAAGCCGGCGACGGTGGCCGGGTGGGCGGGGACGGGCGGCAGCAGGTGAGGGATGGCGAGCGGGTCGCCGGCGATCTGGACGTCGCTGTTCATGGGGTTTCGGGTTCCTCGGCAAAAGTGCTGGGGGAGGGCTGCGGCACGGCGCGGGCGCTCCCTGGGGGGGGCGCGGCGCGGCGACGCGGAGCAGAAGCGCTGCGGGGGTGGTGCGAGCGAGAAGGCTGGAGCTCAGTGGCTTCAACAGCTGGAACAGCGACAGCGAGCCTGCGCAGCGCAGAGCGACCCGTAGGCACGGGTCAGTCGGAGCGCGGGGGTCACTGGCATGGGGTCAAGGAGACCGGGTTCGCGCGGCGATGTCAACTGGATGACTGGTTTGCCGTAAATCTTTCACCTCATCCGGTTACTCCGCCCGGAGAAAGGTTTGTGCAGTCGTTGGCACGGAGACATCGACCGGCAACCGCACCTTCAAACGCCGTTGCGGCCCCGTGATCCGTCTGTGATCTCCCCCGCTTCGGCGCGCGGGGTGCAACGTGAATGCCGCCTGATTGCGTCTTGGTGAGCAACGAGGATGTGCCAGGTGGCACGCCCTGGGAAGTGTCCTGGTTTTTACTGATTTGAACACTTTCCGCATACGCTTGGTTCCGCCGAGTGAATAAGAGGCCCAATAGCAGATCTCGGCTTGACTGGCCCGGATCACCACACTTGTAATTTCACTCGTGTCGTTCAGCCGAAATCGATCACGGCTTGATCACGGGGACGTAAAGACAGACGAGGGGCGCACATGACCGAGCTGTTCCAGGAATTGCTGGTCGAGGAGGCGGATGAGGAGCTCGGCTGGCAGGAGCGCGCACTGTGCGCCCAGACCGACCCCGAGTCCTTCTTCCCGGAGAAGGGTGGCTCCACCCGCGAGGCCAAGAAGGTCTGTCTCGCCTGCGAAGTCCGGTCCGAATGCCTTGAGTACGCGCTCGCCAACGACGAGCGCTTCGGTATTTGGGGCGGCCTGTCCGAGCGCGAGCGGCGCCGGCTGAAGAAGGCCGCCGTCTGACGATGACAGCGCAGCCGGCCGGACCGACCGGGCGCGGCCTCACGGACCACGCCGCCGTGCCACCCCAACTCCCCATATCCCCCTATAGCGAACACTCCGCCTCCAGCGACTCGTGCGCCGGAGGCGGACTGCTGTGCACGGACCCGGTCGGGGCACCGGCGCGAACCATTAGTGTGGGGCCCCGTCCGAGATGCGCCGCCGCCCTACAGTGCGCGCGCGTCGCCTCGTAGTCCGTCGCAGTGTCTTCCGGGGGCGGGGGCCCAGACTTCGCCGCGGGCCTTCGAACTCCCGGGTCCGGAGGGCCCGTACCTCGATGTCCGTGCACAGCCAGTCGGCGGCCCAGGCCGCCTCATATGCAGCCGCCACCCCAGAGTTCCCGCGGCACGTCGTCACCGCCGTGATCGTCTCCCATGACGGTGCCCGCTGGCTGCCCGACGCGCTCGGCGGCCTGCTCGGCCAGGAGCGCCCGGTGCAGAACGTCATCGGCGCCGACACCGGCAGCGCGGACCACTCCGCCCAGCTGCTCGCGGAGGCCATCGGGGACCAGCGGGTGCTGCACCTCGCCCGCCGCTCCGGATTCGGCACCGCCGTCGACGAGGCCGTCCGCACGGCCCCCGAGCTCACCCCCGACGATCTGCCGTACCTGCGCCGGCCCAGCGGCTGGGACCCGGTCAGCCGGACCTGGCGCGACGAGGCGTACGACATGCCGGAGTTGCCGCACGGCGAACCGGTCCAGTGGCTGTGGCTGCTGCACGACGACTGCGCGCCCGAGCCGGACGCGCTCGCCGAGCTGCTGCGGGTCGCCGACGCCAGCCCGTCCACCGTCATCGTCGGCCCCAAGCTGCGCAGCTGGTACGACCGCCGGCAGCTGCTCGAAGCCGGGGTCAGCATCGCCCGCAGCGGCCGCCGTTGGACCGGCCTGGACCGCCGCGAACAGGACCAGGGCCAGCACGACCAGGTCCGTCCCGTGCTGTCCGTCTCCACCGCCGGCATGCTCATCCGCCGTGACGTCTACGAGGAGTTGGGCGGCTTCGACCGCCGGCTGCCGCTGATGCGCGACGACGTCGACCTGTGCTGGCGCGCCCAGGCAGCAGGACACCAGGTCCTGGTCGCGCCGGACGCGATCCTGCGGCACGCCGAGGCCGCCGCCCGCGAGCGCCGCCCCATCGACTGCGTCGGCCGCTCGGTCGCCAACCCGCACCGCGTCGACAAGGCCGGTGCCGTCTACACGCTGCTCACCAACACCCGCGGCGCGATCCTCCCGTACGTCCTGCTGCGGCTGCTGCTCGGCACCGTCCTGCGGGTCATCGCCTACCTCGTCGGCAAGGTCCCGGGCCAGGCGCTCGACGAGCTCGCCGGGCTCTTCGGCACCCTGCTGCGGCCCGGCAAGATCCTCGCCGCACGCAAGAAGAGAGGCCGCCCCGCGGTCGATACGAGCGAACTGCGGCCGCTCTTCCCGCCACCGGGCGCGACCGTGCGGGCCACCGCCGAGCAGGTCGCCGGCAACCTCGCCGGGCGGGCCGCACCGGATGTGGCCTCGGCCGGCCGGCACGGCGCGGTCGAGTCAGGGCCCGGCGGCGACGACGCCGACTTCCTGGAGATCGAGCAGTTCGCCCGGCTCAAGCGGATCGCCCGCAAGCCCGCACCGGTGCTCTTCGTCCTGCTGCTGCTGGTCTCGCTGGTCGCCTGCCGCGGGCTGCTCGGCTCCGGCGCGCTGACCGGCGGTGCGATGCTGCCCGCGCCCGGCAGCGTGTCCGACCTGTGGTCGGCGTACCTCGACAGCTGGCATGCGGTCGGGGTCGGTGGCAGCGCCTCCGCGCCGCCCTACCTGGCGATCGTCGCCCTGGTGTCGAGCATCTTCTTCGGCAGCACCGGCTTCGCCGTGACCCTGCTGCTGGTCTGCTCCGTCCCGCTGGCCGGCCTCACCGCCTACTTCGCCTCCCGCCCGCTGGTCGCCTCCCGGCTGCTGCGGGCCTGGGGGAGCATCGCGTACGCCTTCCTGCCCGCGGCCGCCGGAGCGCTGGCCGGCGGCCGGCTGGGCACCGCGGTGCTCGCCATCCTGTTGCCGCTGATGGCGCGTGCCGCCGTCGCGGCGAGCGGACTGCGGCTGCCGGCGGGCGTGCGGCCCAGCTGGCGCGCCACCTGGGCGTATGCGCTGCTGGTCACCTTCACCATGGCCTTCACCCCGGTCGTCTGGCCCATCGCGGTGCTGCTCGGCATCGGGCTGCTGGTGCTGCGCCTCCTGGACGGCAGCCGCGATCAGCTGGCCGCCCACGGGCTGCGCTTCCTGGTCGTGCTCCTCGCCCCGCTCGTCGTGCTCGCCCCCTGGTCGCTGTCGCTGCTGACCCAGCCGTCCCGCTTCTTCCAGGAAGCCGGGCTCGACTACGGCGCCGGCTCCGCCTCCGTGCTCGACCTCATCGGGCTCAGCCCCGGCGGCCCCAAGGCCGTCGGCGGGGTGCTGCTCTTCGGGATCGTGCTGGCCGCGCTCGCCGCGACGCTGCGCGACCAGCGGCAGCGCGCGATCCGTACCGCCTGGACGGTGGCCCTGACCGGGCTGCTGCTCGCGGCGCTGGGCAACGGCTCAGGCTGGACCGGGCCCGCGATGCTCGTCTACGGCCTGGCGCTGCTGTGCGCCGCCGCGATCGGCGCCGAGGGCATCCGCACCCGGATGGCCAACCTCGGCTTCGGCTGGAAGCAGCCGGTCGCCGTGCTGATCGCGCTGGCGTCCGTGCTCGCCCCGCTCGTCGCCGCCGTCAGCTGGATGATCACCGGCGCGGCCGGACCGCTGGAGCGGCGCACCCCGGAGCAGGTCCCGGCCTTCGTCGCCGAGGAGTCCGGCACCGCCGACCGGGCCCGCACCCTGGTCCTCGACGGCAAGCCGGGCCATGTCGACTACTCCCTCGTCCGAGGCTCCGGCGCCCGGCTCGGTGACGCCGATCTGGCCGCCGCGGCGGGTGAGGACAAGCGGCTCGGCGGCATCGTCGCCCACCTCGTGGCCGGGTCCGGCGCCGACCAGACCAACCAGCTCGGCGGCTACGCGGTGCGCTACATCCTGGTCAGGGACGGGGCGCCGCGCGAAATGGGCCGGGTGCTCGACTCGACCCCGGGGCTGACCCGGCTCAGCCAGGACGACGGCAGCGCCCTGTGGCGTGTCGACCGGCGGGTCTCGCGGGTCTCGATCGTCGCGGGCGAGGCCAAGGACGGCACCAGCGCGGGCGAGGCCGCCGCGCCCCTCGCCGTACCGTCCGGCCCGGTCGAGGCGCACACCAAGGTGCCCGACGGCGCCGACGGCCGGGTGCTGCGTCTCGCCGACGCCGCCGACGAGGGCTGGCAGGCCACGCTCAACGGCACCCCGCTCAAGCCGCTGAAGGTCGACGGCTGGGCCCAGGGCTTCACGCTCCCCGCGGGCGGCGGCACCCTCGACCTCACCCATGAGAACCCGATCGGCCACACCCTCTGGCTGTGGGCGCAGGGGCTGCTCGCCCTCTTCCTGGTGGTCCTGGCGCTGCCGGGCCGCCGCCGGGAGATCGACGACGATCTGCCCGAGGACACGGCCGCCGCGCAGGCCGCCGCGGTGACCGGCGACGGCCGCCGGGCGCGGCGTCTGCGGGCGCAGGCCGAGGCCGCCGGCACCCCCGAGGCGGCCGGGCCCGGCATCCCCGCGGCCCGTGCGGGCGAGCAGCCGCTCGACCCGGCGGGCCCGATGGACGCGGCGGTCCCCGGCCAGGGGGCCGAGGGCGTGCCGCAGGCCGCTGCGCCCATGGGTGACGCCGACCCGTACGGGGCGGTGCCGCAGCAGCCGTCGTACGACGACTGGCAGGCCGCCCAGCAGGGCGGGCCCGTCCCGCCGGCCCACCCGGCCGACCAGCAGCCCTACGCGCCCGCCGAGCCCTACCAGGCCGGGCAGTACGGCCGGCAGCCCTACCCGCAGGCCGGCCCCTACCAAGCCGCCGACCCGTACGCCGCGGACCCCTACCAGGCGGGCGCCTACGACCCGTACGGGTACGGGCAGCAGCAGTACGGCGACGGCGGACCGCAGCACCAGCAGCCCTACGACGACGGCACCGAGTACCCGGGGTACTCCGGCTCCTACCCCGAGCCGCGCCGTGACGGGAGCGACCAGCAGTGAAGCGCACCATGATGTCCCTGACCGGCGTGGCCGTCGCGCTGGCCGCCGTCACCGGCGTCGCCGCCGTGGCCGGCCCGGACGGCGGCGGCCAGGACGCGCCCCGCGGCAGCACCCGGCTGCCCGTCCAGCGCTCCGCGCTGCTCTGCCCGGCCCCGACCTCCTCCGAGGTCGGCGAGACCGCCTACACCGCCTTCGCGCCCAAGGGAGCCGCCGCCGGCGCGGACGGCAAGAAGGGCTCCGCCCAGCTGCTGCCCGCCGGGACCGTCCAGGACGCCGCCGGGGCCGCGGACGGCAAGGGCAAGGGCAAGAAGAACCCCAAGGGCGGCAAGGGCAAGGGCAGCGGTGCGGACTCCGCCGCCGGGCAGGCCGTCCCGCCCCGGGACACCAAGCCCGTCGTGCCCCTCCGGGAGGCCGGCCGGCCGGTCACCGCGACCACCGACCGGCCCGACGCCCCCGCCCTCGTGGGAACGGCGGACGGCGCCCTCGCCCCCGGCTGGACGGTCCAGCAGACCACCTCGGTCGCCGCCGGCGCGGGCCGCGGCCTCCTCGGCCTGAGCTGCACCACCCCCGACACCACGTTCTGGTTCCCCGGCGTCAGCACCGCCACGGACCGCCAGGACTATGTCCACCTCACCAACCCCGACTCGACCCCCGCCGTCGTCGACCTCGAACTGCGCGGCAAGGACGGGGGGTTGGGGGGCTCGGCCGGCGAGGACATCTCCGTCCCGCCGCACACCACGGTCCCCGTCCTGCTCTCCACCCTGACCGGCGCCCCCACCACCAACGCGTCCCTGCACGTCGTCGCCCGCGAGGGCCGGGTCGGCGCCGCCGTCCAGGCGAGCGACGGCAAGCTCGGCAGTGACTGGCTGCCGGCCGCTGCGGACCCGTCGCCGCGCGTGGTGCTGCCCGGCATCCCCAAGGACGCCACCTCCGTACGGCTGGTCGCGCTCGCCCCCGGCGAGGCCGATGCCGACCTCAAGGTGCAACTGGCCACCCCGACCGGGATGATCACCCCCGCCGGGGTGGAGACCCTGCACCTCAAGAGCGGGATGACCACGGCGGTGGACCTCAAGGACCTGACCAAGGGCGAGGCCGGCTCACTGGTGCTGACGCCCTCCGACAGCGGCTCCAAGGTCCCGGTCGCGGCCGCGCTGCGGGTGACCCGCGGCAAGGGCGACAAGCAGGAGATGGCGTTCATCCCCGCGACCCGGCCGGTCGAGAAGCGCGCCACCGTCGTCGACAACCGCGGCAAGGACAGCACCCTTTCGCTGGTCGCGCCCGAGAAGGGCAAGGACGCCAAGGTGAAGGTCACCGCGTCGGCCGGCAGCGGCGGCGGGACCCCGGTGACCAAGACGTACACGGTCAAGGGCGGCACCAGCCTCGACATCGCCCCGCCCCGCCCGGCGGGCGTGAAGGGCAGCTACGCCCTGACGGTGGAGCCGGAATCCGGCAGCGGTCCCGTCTATGCGGCCCGCATGCTCGCCCGGCCCCAGGGCGGGCTGCCCGCCTTCACCGTCCAGCCGCTGCCCGACGACCGGGGCTCGGTCCTCGTCCCGACCGCCGGCCAGGATCTGTCGGTCCTCACGAACTGACCGCAGCCGCCTCCACGGACCCGCGCGCCGGCCTCACTCCTGGCCGTAGCGCGGGTCCACCGACTCCGGGGCCAGCCCGAGCAGTTCGGCGACCTGCTCGACCACCACCTCATGAACCAGCAGCGCCCGCTCGTCGCGGCTCTTCGTACGGATCTCCACCGGCCTGCGGTAGATCACGATCCGGTCGCGATATCCGCCCGCGGCCGGCACCACCCGCCCCAGCGGCACCGTCTCCTCGTCGGTCTCCGCCTCCGCCCCGTCGTCCGGCCCAAAACCGGGCACCTCCAGGACCAGGAAGTCGACCTGGGAGAGCTGCGTCCAGCGCCGCTCCAGCCGGTCCCGGGAGTCGTAGACGAGATCCACGAACGCGTCGGCACGGGTCACCGACAGCGGCACCTGGGGCGGCGCGATGGGGCCGCGCATGCCGCGGCCGTGGCGGTCGCGGCGGCGGGTCCGCGGCTGTGCCGGTCGGGGAGGTACGGGACTGTCCATCAGGATCGAGCGTAGCCGTCGAGCACCGCTCGGCACCGGGGAGCGCGGCAAGACGTGGCATGTCGCCGGCTGACCGGACCTGTCCGCGTCGAGTTCGTTTGCCTCCCCGCATGAGATCGCGGACCGACGTCGGAATGGCCGGAAATGCATCGAGTCGTGACGGGATTCTTCGCCGCGCGCCGTCCGTCCCGGCGCGCCCGGCTCAGGTCAGGTCGAGCGGGTGCAGGTCAGACGCATCGGACGAAGCGGGACGACACGGGTGGGTGAGCCTGGGCGGAGTCGTCGCGGCCCGCTCAAGAGTGCGGTACCGTCCAACGTCGTGAGCCCTGTACGTCGCTGTTCGCGCACTGCGTGCGGCCGCCCCGCCGTCGCAACGCTGACGTACGTCTATGCGGATTCGACCGCCGTGCTCGGACCGCTCGCCACTTACGCTGAACCGCACTGCTACGACCTGTGCGCCGAGCACTCCGAGCGGCTGACCGCGCCCCGCGGCTGGGAAGTTGTCCGCCTCGCCCTCGACTCCGGCCCGCCCCGCCCCAGCGGCGACGACCTCGAAGCCCTGGCGAACGCCGTACGCGAGGCGGCCCGCCCCCAGGAACGCGCCGCCGGCGCGGGCGGCGCCTCCCACCCCGGGGACCGCGACAGCCACCCCATGGAAGTCGCCCGCCGAGGCCATCTACGGGTGCTGCGCTCGCCGGACTCCTGAGCGGAGCTGCCCTCTTGGGCCCGCAAACGACCCCGCGGGGACGCCCCGCCGCCCGCCCCGCACGGCGGACCCGGCCGGCAGCGGCGCCGCGCCCGGCAATGGCAGAGATGCACGGCCCACAGGCGGAGCGGCCCGGGTAGGTTGGAAGTCCGTAGAGACTCTCCAGGAGGGCTGGCTGTGACTGATCTGTCGCAGATCGTGAAGGCGTATGACGTGCGCGGCGTCGTCCCCACCCAGTGGGACGAGACGCTGGCCGAGCTGTTCGGGGCGGCCTTCGCCGAGATCACCGCCGCGGACGCGATCGTGATCGGGCACGACATGCGGCCCTCCTCGCCCGGCCTGTCCGAGGCCTTCGCCCGCGGCGCCGCGGCCCGCGGCGCGGACGTCACGGAGATCGGTCTCTGCTCGACCGACGAGCTGTACTTCGCCAGCGGCGCACTGGGCCTGCCCGGCGCCATGTTCACCGCTTCGCACAACCCCGCCCAGTACAACGGCATCAAGATGTGCCGGGCGGGCGCGGCGCCGGTCGGCCAGGACACCGGTCTCGCCGACATCCGCGCGCTGGTCGAGCGGTGGTCCGACGAGGGCGCCCCGAAGCCGGCCGCCCAACCGGGCACCGTCACCCGGCGCGACGTCCTCGGCGACTACGCCGCCCACCTGCGCGGCCTGGTGGACCTGAGCGGCATCCGCCCGCTGAAGGTCGTGGTGGACGCGGGCAACGGCATGGGCGGGCACACCGTCCCGACCGTCTTCGAGGGCCTGCCGCTCGAACTGGACGCGATGTACTTCGAGTTGGATGGCTCGTTCCCCCACCACGAAGCCAACCCGCTGGATCCCAAGAACATCGTCGACCTCCAGGCACGGGTGCGCGAGACCGGCGCCGACCTGGGCCTCGCCTTCGACGGCGACGCCGACCGCTGCTTCGTCGTCGACGAGAACGGCGACCCGGTCACCCCGTCCGCGATCACCGCCCTGGTCGCCGCCCGCGAACTGGCCAAGCACCCCGGCGGCACGGTCATCCACAACCTGATCACCTCCTGGTCGGTGCCCGAGGTCGTCAAGGAGAACGGCGGCAAGCCGGTCCGCACCCGCGTCGGACACTCCTTCATCAAGGAGGAGATGGCCAAGACCGGCGCGATCTTCGGCGGCGAGCACTCCGCGCACTACTACTTCCGCGACTTCTGGAACGCCGACACCGGCATGCTCGCCGCGATGCACGTCCTGGCGGCCCTCGGCGGCCAGGACGGACCGCTCTCCCAGCTGGTCGCGCAGTACGACCGCTACGCGGCCTCCGGCGAGATCAACAGCACCGTCGACGACCAGGCCGGCCGGCTCGCCGCGATCAAGGCGGCCTACGAGAACCGCGAGGGCGTCACCCTCGACGAACTCGACGGACTGACCGTCACCGCCGACAACTGGTGGTTCAACGTCCGCGCCTCCAACACCGAGCCGTTGCTCCGGCTGAACGTCGAGGCCCGCGACACCGCGACCGCCGAACGGACCCGCGACGAGGCCCTGGCGATCATCCGCGCCTGAGTCCCGGCACCGGTCGCCTCCGGGCCGGACGCCCGGCCCGGAGGCCGGCTCCGGTGGGCTCCGGGCGGCAGGAGCACCGTCCCTGCCGCCCGGCACTCCTCCCACCACCCCGAATCCCGCCGAGCACGCCTCAGCCCCCGCTCCGGCGGTACGCTGGCCAAGCCGTAACCACCCCGAAGGAGCAGTCTCCATGCCGGTCGACGCCAGCCTGATCCAGATCCTTGCCTGCCCGGCGTGCCATGCTCCCCTCGAGGACCGCACCGGAGACCCTGCGGATTCCGCCGCCGACCCCGAGCTGCTCTGCACCTCCGGCGACTGCGGCCTCGCCTACCCCGTCCGGGACGGCATCCCCGTACTCCTCGTCGACGAGGCCCGCCCCCATGGCCCGCAGGGCATGGGCGGCACCCCCAGCCCCGCCTGACCGGGCGCCGCCGGGCCCGTCCCGGCACCGCCCGGCGTTCCCCCGCCCGTACCGGCGATCGGAGGCCGCGCCCACCATGCTCGACGAGTCACTCCTCGACACCCCTGACGCACTGGCGGGCGCAGACCGCTTCGGTCTGCTGCGCGGCGTCGCCGAATCCGGCGCCCGGGTCCGTACCGCCGCCCGCAGCGCCGTCGAATCCGGCATCCCCGAACTCACCCCCGACGGGCGGCCGCGCGCCGTGCTCGTCGCCGGGCCCGGCCCGGCCGCGGCCGGTGTCGCCGACCTCCTCAGGGCCCTCGGCGGCGGCAGCTGCCCCGTCACCCTCATCCCGCCCACGGGCGTCGCACCGCTGCCCGGCGCGCTGCGCTGGACGCTGCCCGGCTGGGCCGGCCCCCTGGACCTGCTGCTGCTCCCCGGCCCGGACGCCGCCGACCCCGGCCTCGCCGAGCTGGTCGAGCAGGCCTACCGCCGCGGCTGCGCCGTCGTCGCCGTCACCCCGGCCGGCGGCCCGCTCGCCGACGCCGTCATCCAGGCCCGCGGCCTCGCCGTCCCGCTGGCGACCACCCCCTACGACGCCGAATTCGACGTCGAGGGCGCCCCGCCGGCCGCCCCCGGCACCCTCTGGTCGGTGCTCATCCCGCTGCTCGCACTCGCCGACCGGATCGGCCTGCTCAGCGCCCCGCCGGAGGACCTGGGCAAACTCGCCGACCGCCTCGACCAGCTCGCCGAACGCTGCGGCCCGGCCATCCCCACGTACACCAACCCCGCCAAGACGCTCGCCGCCGAACTCGCCGACTCCTTCCCGCTGATCTGGACGGAAGGCACCGTCGCCGGCGCCGTCGGCCGGCACTTCGCCACCGAGCTGGCCGGGCTCGCCGGACGCCCCGCCCTCGCCGCCGAGCTCCCCGAGGCGCTCACCACCCACCGCACCCTGCTCGCCGGCGCCCTGGCCGCCGGCGCCGACCCGGACGACTTCTTCCGCGACCGTGTCGAGCAGCCCGCCGCGATGCACGCCAGGGTCGTGCTGCTGCGCGAGCAGGAACCGGGCCCGCTGTCCGCCACCCGCGCCGCCCAGGCGCTCGCCGAGGAGCGCGACACCGCCGTCAGCGAACTGGAACCGGACTCCGGCAGCGATCTGGAGAAGGCCGCGGAACTACTCGCCATCGTGGATTTTGGCGCCGTTTACCTGGCGCTTGCCGGCACCGAGTGATCATTGACGGCCGGTCCGCACCCGCGGACCGGCCGCATGACTCCGCAGCCACGTACGACCCTGAGGAAGCAGCAGCCCCATGGACCGCCTCGCCAACACCGTGCGCCCCTACGCCTGGGGTTCCACCACCGCCCTCCCGGAGCTCCTCGGCACCGCACCGACCGGCGAACCGCAGGCCGAGATGTGGATGGGCGCCCACCCCGGCGCCCCCTCCCGCATCGACCGCGGCGCGGGCCCCGTCTCCCTGGCCGAGGCCATCGACGCCGCCCCCGAGGCCGAACTCGGCGCCGACGCCGTCCGCGCCTTCGGCCCCCGGCTGCCCTTCCTGCTCAAACTGCTCGCGGCGGGCTCGCCGCTCTCCCTCCAGGTCCACCCCGACCTTGCACAGGCCAAGGAGGGCTTCGCCGACGAGGAGCGGCGCGGCGTCCCGATCGACGCCGGCCACCGCAACTACAAGGACGCCAACCACAAGCCCGAGCTGATCGTCGCGCTCACCCCCTTCGACGGCCTGTGCGGCTTCCGGCACCCCGCGCAGGCCGCGGACCTCCTGGCGGGCCTGGGCGTCGACGACCTCAAGCCGTACGTCGACATCCTGCGCGCCAGCCCGGAAGAGAACGCGCTGCGCGAGGTGCTCACCGCCGTACTGAGCGCCGAGCACCACGCGATCGCCGACACCGTCGAGCGGGCCGCCGTCGCCGCCGGCCGGCTGGCGGCCGAGGGCGGCCCGCACGCCGACGACTACGCCGCGTACGCGGGCATCGCCCACCACTACCCGGGTGACCCCGGCGTGCTCGCCGCCATGCTGCTCAACCACGTCCAACTCCAGCCCGGCGAGGCGCTGTTCCTCGGCGCCGGCATCCCGCACGCCTACCTGAACGGCCTCGGCGTCGAGCTGATGGCCAACTCGGACAATGTGCTGCGCTGCGGGCTGACCCCCAAGCACGTCGACGTACCGGAGCTGCTGCGGGTGGTCCGCTTCGAGGCCGGCGACGCGGGCGTGCTGCGCCCCGAGGCGGTGGACGGCGAGGAGATCTACGAGACCCCCATCGACGAGTTCCGGCTCTCCCGCTTCGCCCTGGCCCCCGGCGCCGCACCGCGCCCGCTGGTCTCCCGTACACCGCAGATCCTGCTGTGCACGGCGGGCACGGTCCGGCTGCGGAACGGCGGGGCCGATGCCGGGGACGGTGCCGATGCCGGAGCCGGTTCCGGTTCTGGTTCCGAACTGACTCTGGCGCCCGGCGAGTCCGCCTTCGTACGGGCCGGCGAGCACCTCACGCTCACCGGGGACGGCACGCTCTTCCGCGCGACGGTGGTGGCCTAGGGGTCCCTCCCTAGGAGGCGTCCTCGTCAGGTTCGGCGGCCCCTGCCGAGGTGCCGGACAGGCCGACGGCCGTTGCCGGGGGCCGGGACGGGGCAGGCCGGCGGGCACAGAGGACACAGACAGACGGACAGGCATCGGGGCCTGCGGGCACAGACGGGCACGCATCGGGACCTGCGGATACAGACACGCACGCATCGGGAGGGCTCCCCGCTCACCGGAAGCGCGCGCCGGGTTCCGGAAGCTGTCCGTCAGGTGGCCTCATGGCGGCTGCCGGGGACCGGGCTGCAACAATGACCGCCGCAGCAGCATTAAAGCGGCGGTAAAGCCGGACGACGGAAGGGACATGCGGCACTTATGAGCGCATCAGGCGGGACAAAGGCGATCGTTGCGGCGCTGGGCGCCAACCTGGCGATTGCCGCAGCGAAGTTCGTGGCGTTCGCCTTCAGTGGCTCGTCCTCGATGCTGGCCGAAGGTGTGCACTCCATCGCGGACTCCGGCAACCAGGGCCTGCTGCTGCTCGGAGGCAAGAAGGCCAAGCGCGCGGCGACCGCCGAGCACCCCTTCGGATACGGCCGCGAGCGCTACATCTACGGCTTCCTCGTCTCCATCGTCCTGTTCACCATCGGCGGCGTCTTCGCGCTCTACGAGGGCTACGAGAAGATCCACGAGCCGCACAAGCTGGACAACTGGTACTGGCCGGTCGGCGTCCTGGTCTTCGCGATCATTGCCGAGGGCTTCTCCTTCCGTACGGCGATCAAGGAGTCCAACGAGCTGCGCGGCAAGCAGACCTGGACCCAGTTCGTACGCCGCGCCAAGGCCCCCGAGCTGCCGGTCGTCCTGCTGGAGGACTTCGGCGCGCTGGTCGGTCTGGTGCTCGCGCTGGGCGGCGTCGGCCTCACCCTCGCCACCGGCGACGGCATCTGGGACGGCATCGGCACGATGTGCATCGGCGCGCTGCTGGTGCTGATCGCTCTGATCCTGGCCGCCGAGACCAAGTCGCTGCTGCTGGGCGAGGCCGCCGGCCCCGAGCAGATCGCCCAGATCCGTGCCGCGGTCGTCGACGGCGACGTCGTCACCCGTGTCATCCACATGCGCACGCTCCACCTCGGCCCCGACGAGCTGCTGGTCGCCGCCAAGATCGCGGTCAAGCACGACGGCACCGCCACCCAGATCGCCGAGGCCATCAACGCCGCCGAGGCCCGCATCCGCGAGGCCGTGCCGATCGCCCGGGTCATCTACCTGGAGCCGGACATCTACAACGAGGCCACGGCCGCCGCGGGCACCGACCCGTCGAAGACGCCGAGCGAGCACTGAACCACCCGCGACCGAACGGCCCCCGCACTCCTGACGAGCGCGGGGGCCGCTGCCGTATGACGCCCGACGAGCGCGGGGGCCGCTCCCGTATGGCGACGCCAAGCGGATCGATCACGACCGCCGTATGGCGCCAAGCCGATCGACCACGACCCGTCGATCGCGCGGTGAGCCACGATCGCGCGGTGAGCCACGGGAGTGCCGATCACCTGAGCCTTGGGAATGGCGATCACATGTGGGGCCACAGGGATGTCGCTCATGTGGCCGGTCACAGGAGGTGTCGCTCACGCCGTGAGCCGCCGGGCTGTTGCTCACGCCGTGAGGTGCCGGGCTGTTGCTCACGTGTCGGCCACAGGAACCGGGAATACCGCCCCCGGACCACCGCGTTGTGGCCCCGAGGGGGCGCTCGCACCCCCTACGGGATGCGTTCGCCCCCGCCCTAGTGGATCTCGCGGGATGCCCGCCCAGTCCCTAGTGGATCTCACCGAGCACGCGCAGAATCGCCGTCTTGTCCTCCGCACCCTGGAGCCGCGCCCGGAAGTCCGCATCCATCAGCTTCCGCGACAGCAGCGCCAGGATGCGCAGATGCTCATCCCCGGCCGCTGCCTCCGGTACCGAGATCATGAAGACCAGCTTGGCGAGCGTGCCGTCCAGCGAACCCCAGTCGATACCGTCCGCCGACCGCGCGAAGCCGACGACCGGAGCCGTCACCGCGTCCGTCTTGGCGTGCGGGATGGCGATCTCCTCACCGAGCCCGGTGGTGCCCTGCGCCTCACGCGCCAGCGCCACCCGGACCAGCTCGTCGACGTCCGCCACCTTGCCGGTGCCGGCCGCCAGCTCGGCCATCTCGCGGATCGCCGCCTCCTTCCCGTCGGCGTCGAGCTGCGTCTTGACGGTCTGCTCCGTCAGATAGCCGGAGAGAACCTCGACGGAGGAGGCACTGTCATCGCTGTCGCTGTCGCTGTCGCCGTCGCCGTCGGCGCCCTGACCGTCGCCGCTGACATCGTTGCCATCGATCTCGGCGCCATCGGTCTCGACGGCCTCACCGTCCGACCCCTGCCCGGGTGCAGCGGTCGCCCCGGGGACGGGGGCAACCGCCACCGCCGTACGGGACGCGCCACCGGCCGCAGCCTCAGCCCCGGCCCCCGCGCCGACCCCGGCAGCCACGGGTCCCGCAGCCACGGGTCCCGCAACTACTGGCTCCGTCACCGGCTCCGCCACCGCCAACGACGCCCCGCCGACCGTCACCACGGCGTCAGCGCCGGCCATGACCTCGGCACCGCCCCCGGTACCGGCCCGCGCCCCGCTCTTCCTCCGCTCCGCGACATCCACCAGCGCCACCGTCGCCAGCGCCGTCACCACCGCTCCGATCACCACGGCGACGAAGAACATCGGCACCCCGTCGACCGCACCCAGCACCGCCACGATCGGCCCGCCGTGCGGCACCGCGTCCGCCACCCCGGCCATCCCCGCGAGGGCACCGGCCACCGCGCCACCGAGCATGTTCGCCGGAATGACCTGCGCGGGCCGCGCCGCGGCGAACGGGATCGCGCCCTCCGAGATCCCGAAGAGCCCCATGAACAGCGCCGCCATCCCGATCTCCCGCTCCTGCTCGGAGTACAGGTGCCGACGGATCAGCGTGGCCAGCCCCTGACCGAGCGGCATCACCGGGATCGCGGCGGCGCACATCCCCATGACCGTCTGGTTTCCGGAGGCGATCAGACCCGAACCGAACAGAAACGCCGTCTTGTTGACCGGCCCGCCCATGTCGAACGCGATCATCAGGCCGAGGATCGCCCCCAGCACGATCGCGCTGGTCCCGGTCATGCCGCTGAGCCAGCCGGTGAGATGGGTGAACACCCAGGAGATCGGCTTGCCGAGTACGTAGACGAAGAAGAGCCCGAGCGCGGTCGTGGCCACGATCGGGATCACGATGATCGGCATGATCGGCTGGGCGAACCTGGGGACCTTGACCTTCTTGATCCATACGACCAGGTACCCGGCCAGGAAGCCCGTGACGATGCCACCGATGAAGCCGGCGCTCGCGTCCTTCATGCCGTACAACTCGCCATGGGTGGCGATCCAGCCGCCGATCATGCCCGGCACCAGCGCGGGCCGGTCGCCGATCGCATAGGCGATATAGCCGGACAGGATCGGCACCATCAGCTGGAAGCCGATGGTGCCGATGTTGTTGACGTCCTCCCAGAACGAGCCCGGAGCGATCTTCAGCCCCTCGGGCGTCGGATGACCCCCCACCGCCAGCGAGATCGCGATCAGCAGCCCGCCGACCACCACGAACGGGATCATGTAACTGACGCCGTTCATCAACGCCTTGTACGCTACGCTGCGCTCCTTGCCGCCACCGGTGCCGCCGCCCCCGGAAGCCGCAGCCGCGCCACCGCCGGCCCCGTCTCCCGGCTCGCCCCCGTACACGGGCGCACTCTGCACGCGCTCGATCAGCTGCTCGGGATGACGGATGCCCTCCGCGACCCCGACGGCCAAGACCTTCTTGCCGACGAACCGACTGCGGTCGACGTCCTTGTCCGCGGCGATGATGACGCCATCCGCGTCTCTGACATCGTTGTCAGACAGTACATTCTCAGCCCCGATGGAGCCCTGCGTCTCCACCTTGATCTCGTGCCCGAGGGACCGGGCCGTCTGGGTCAGCTTCTCCGCGGCCATGTACGTGTGGGCGATACCGGTCGGGCAGGCGGTCACTGCGAGCAGCTTCAGACCGTGCCCGCCCCTTCCCGTGCTCGTGGGGGGATCGGCTGGACTGGTGGTCACGTGGTTCTCCTTACGAACGTGCGCGCGGCCGGGCAGATGTTCCCGCGCTCCGAGGCATCCTGCATGACGTCCCGGCGCGAGCAAACCCCTCCGGAGCAACGGCCCCCAGCAGCGGGAACGCCGGTCGCCGGCGCCCCGGCCCCCGGGAATCACCGGCCGTTCCGCCCCCCCTCCCTGGCCGGTACCGCACGGCATCGCCCCTCCGGGCTGGGGTTCGCTGGGCCGATCGGTGTAGATTCGTGACCAGTGCCAGACGTCGCTGCTGATGGCGGTCGGGCGGCCCGCACCGCGGACCGGCCGAGGGAGAGAGGGCCTCCGACGGACTGCGCTGCGGCCAAGGGGAGGGGTGCGTCCGCTTCCGCGTACGCTCGTATTCGCCCCGGTTGTTGCCGGGGACCTCGGCCCGCGCCGCAGACTGCCAGCCCATCCACCTCGACGCT
>NZ_JAMJFM010000031.1:0-111878 GCF_023544705.1 Streptomyces sp. MCA2 | reverse complement strand
AAGCAACGACGAACGCACCGCTGCCCTGGACACCTTCCTGCACACCTACAACCACCACCGCTGCCACACCGCACTCGGAGGCCAGCCACCCATCACCCGTGTGAACAACACTCCAGGGCAATACACCTAGCACGTCCCGTACTTGGCCGGGGGCTGGCCGCCCGGAGTAGATCAGTTCGTCACCGGTTACGAGGATCCGCACGCGGGGCCGGGGCCGTACCGAGAGCATGTCGTGGCCGCATGCGGCGGCCAGGCCGAGCGACGCGGGGCCGGCCCGTGTCCCGGCCGGAGCCAGACACGCACCCGCCGGAGCATCCTCGCCCGCCCGGCGAATGTGCTTCCCCGAGGCCGGCACGGGGCCGCGTACCGTCGTCCCGGCCCGCACCGCGTGTTCCAGTGGCAGCACCGCCTTGGCAGCGGTCGTCTCCGGTGCCGTCCGCGCCGCCGAGGCGGATCAAGCCGCCTTGACCCGGGTGACCTGACCTCCTCTGTGCCAGACACGTCTTGACGACTTTGGCCCGGGGCGCCCTGGGGCCCCCAGAATGTGAGGGAAACACAGCCGATTTCGTGGCGGTTGAGGCGCACCAGATCGTAGTGGAGATAGACGGGCGTGGGGCGAACCCCACTGCAGCGCCCTGGCCTTGCAGGCGCAGGGGCGCAGGTGAGGGGCGTGGGGCGAGTGGCTCAGCCTCTTCGCGTAACCGTGAGGGCCGGAGTCTGCACGCCACACCGGACCAACGACCAACTGCTCATGCCACAGCAACCCGAGGCTTGTCGGCTCGGTCTCAGATGAGAACGACCGGACCGGATCGCAACACAACTCCGCACTTCGGAGAATACCGCCTCTCACCCGCGGAGAAGGAAACGGGAAACAGCACCATTCGCCTTGTCCGTCCGGCCGGGGTTGCCGCACTCTTTCGTGCAGCAACCCCGTGCCTGGATGGATGGTTTGGAGGTTCCCGTGCCGCAGCCGTCCACCGAGTTCGGCGAAGAACTGAGGAAGCGGCGTTTGGACGCCGGACTCAGTCTCACCGCCCTGTCTGCCGCCGTGCACTACAGCAAGGCACAGCTGAGCAAAGTCGAACGAGGCATCAAGGCGCCCAGCCGCGATCTCGCCCGACTGTGCGACGCCACCCTCCAGGCAGGCGGCGTACTGATCGCCCTGGTCGCCACATCCGCTTCCGGCACACCGAATGAGCCGGAACCAGGCGAATTCCATGAGGAGGAGTGGACGATGCAGCTGTCACCGGACGGCTCAGGCTGGTTTCAGCCCCTGGGCCGGCGCCAGGTCGTGAGCGTCGGCGCCGCTTCGTTGATGAGATGGCGTACTGGCGGTCAGGGCCCGGTTTCGCCGACCACGGGTGCCGGGATGCTGGAGGCGTCCCGCTCCCTGTTCACGCACTATCGGCGGCTCGGCCAGACCGTCGAGCCCGGCTTCCTCCTACCCGGGCTGATCGCCCAGACCCACACTCTGCGGGAGCTGTCCGCACATGCCGACTCCCGCACCCGCCAGAAACTACTCGCACTCGGCTCCAGGTACGCCGAATACATCGGCTGGCTGGTGCAGGAGACCGGAGACGAGCAAGCGGCACTGTGGTGGACACAGCGTGCGGTGGATCTTGCGGCTGCCGGGGGCGACCGGGCGCTGGCCGGATATGCGCTGGTGCGCCGAGCGTTGGTCACGCTGTATCAGGACGACGCCGAACAGACGGTCACTCTGGCACAGCAGGCACAGAGCGGCACGCTCCCGCCCCGGATCCGCGGACTCGCCGCGCAGCGCGAGGCACAGGGCCACGCGCTCGCGGGCGACCGCGACGCCTGTCAGAACGCCTTGGACAAGGCCCGGGCGCTGCTCGCCGGCCAGTCAGACGATGCCGATGCCCCGGTGATCGGCAGCATGCACCTGCCCGACTCGGTCGGCATGGTCACCGGTTGGTGTCTGTTTGACCTGGGCCACCCTCGGGAGGCGGCCGAAGAACTGAACCGGCAGCTCACACGGGTCTCCCCCGACGCGGTACGGACGCAGGTGCGTTACGGCGTACGTCGGGCGCTCGCCTACGCGGTGGATGGCGAGATCGACCATGCCTGCATGTTGACGGAGCCGCTGCTCGACGGGGTGGCGGCCGTACGTTCCGCGACCGTCACCCTCGACCTCCAGCGTCTCGCCCGCGTCATGGCCCGTCACTCGGATCACGCTCCGGTACGCCAGCTCTCTCCGCGGCTCGGCACGTTATCCCGTTTCACCACTTCCTGAGGAGGACCACGCAATGGCTGATGTGTTCATCAACTACCGGACCGGCGACGGCAATGAGACCGCCGCTCTGATCGACAACGAGCTCTCCAACCGCTTCGGGAAGGACCGTGCCTTCCGCGCCTCGAAGTCCATCCCTCCCGGCACCGTCTATCCCGATGCCCTGCTGACCAGCTTGCGCCGCAGCGCTCTGCTGCTGGTGGTGATCGGGGCCGACTGGGTCAATTTCCAGTCCAGGCTGCGCGACCCAGAGGACTGGGTACGGAAGGAGATCCTGGAGGCGTTCGCCTGCGGACTGCCGGTGGTCCCTGTCCTGGCAGGCAGGACGACGGAGCGCCTGAAGAAGGACGATCTGCCGGCCGACCTGGCGCGGCTGGCCGAACTGCAGTCCGTGCGGCTGGACACGCAGAACGCCGAAGCCGATCTGAAGCGCCTCGGTGACCTGGTCACCGAGATGGTCCCCGAGCTGCATGACCTCGAGCACGCCGACGCACCCGCCTCCGAACCCGGCTCCGTGTCCAACTCGTCCGGGGACATCCATGGAACGGCCGTACAGAGCCGGGACTTTACCGGAGACGTCGGCGGCACCGTCATCAAGGGGCCGACCGGCCCCGTGCACTCCGGCAACGGCAATATCTATCAGAATTCCCGCCACGTGTCGGGCGGCCGTCACTACTCGGGAGACGGCATGACGAATTTCGAAGGCGACCATCACGGTGATATTCGGCACCGGTTCGGTGGGCCAGGGCAGCGCGAGGACGACGAGCGGTGAACGAAGCGTTCACGACGCGTGTCGAACAGGCCGGCGGCTCGGTGCATGCCGGCTTCGGCGACATCTACAACTACAACACCGCAAGCCCGCCGAAGCAAGAGACGGCCGGCCGGAGTCCCCGCCGCATCGCGGATGACCAGCTTCGCCTGCTCAGGCAGCGGTTCGTCGATCCCGAGGGTATGGGCGAGGCCCGCCGCCTGCTGGCAGAGCGCAGCACCGTGATCCTGCACGGAGCGCCGGGCAGCGGCAGAACTGCCACAGCCCGCGTCCTCCTGTACGAACTTCACCGGGACACCGGCATCTTCCGCGAATTGCTGCCCGGCGACGAAGAGGAAACCACGCTCACGGATGCCGGGCTGGTCGGCTCCGGCGACCGGCTGCTGCTGGACCTTGCCGAGGCCGACGGCGCCCGATGGGCGAGGAACCGCAGAGATCTGCCGGCGCTCCGCAAGGCCGTTCAGGAACAGCACGCGCACTTGGTGGTCGTCATGCCGTACGGCGGCACGCTGGAATCCGACCTCCAGTTCTACCGGGCCGATATCGCACCCCCTCCGGCCCAGGAGGTGTTCCGGCGCCACCTACGGCTCCACCGGATACCGCACGAGGAGTATCTGCAATGCGCGCCCGCATTGGCGGATTTCCTGGCTGAGCAGCGCTCGGTCGAAGAGATCGCGGACTTCGCCGACCGTGTGCGGCGGGCCCGTACGGCGCATCCGGCCCGCGGCGGTTTCGCCGGCTGGTGCGCGCAGGCCCGCGATGCGCGGAAGGCATGGCGACAAGAGGTCGCCGGTCTCGTCACCGAACGGCGCGAGGCGCCGCAGCGGGCATTGCTGATCACCACAGCCATGCTGCACGGCGCGCACGCCGACGTCATCCACCACGCCGCCGCTCTTCTGCTCCGCACCCTCAAGATCCCTGAAGACAAGGTTGTCCCACTCGAAGGCAAGGACCTGGCCGAGCGCCTGACGGAGATCTCCGCGTCGGCCGGACCGGGCGGTCACGTACGGTTCAACAAGCTGGACTTCGACGCCACCGTCCGCGCGCACTTCTGGGATCACATGCCCGACCTCAGACGGCTTCTTAGCGTCTGGACCGCGCGCAGTACAGAGCTGGAGGATCCACACCTCACTCCGGGCCTCCGTAAAGACCTGGTGGAACGGCTCGCCGATCAGTACCTGCGTGCCGGGCAGTGGAAGGAGCTGGCGGCCCTGGCCGACGAGTGGAGCGCCAACACCACGACCCTGACCCGTTCAGCGGCGGCTATCCACGCACTCACCCATGGGCTCGAGAACAAGCAGTACGGCGGGAGTTTCCGGCAGCTGATCTACACATGGTGCAGGGACAAGCAACTGATGGGAAATCTCGCATACGTTCTGCTCCGTGTCTGCATCGACGTGATCGCGCCGACCCATCCCGACCAGGCAATGGTCCGGCTGCGTCTCCTCGCCCGCCGTGAGAGCGGCGCCACGCCCGCGCTGGACGCCCTGTGCGATTTGGTGGCGACGAGCAGCAGGCTCAGGCGCCGCATGCTCGACCGCCTCACGCGGCATTCGGCGGCCCCGGCCGACGACGCCCGGCTCTTCCTGCGGATCTGCGACCCGGTGTCGCTGACGGACCCGGGAGGCGCGCCCCGCGCACTGGTGGACGAGGAGTACGTACAGAGCTGTGTGACCATCGGCTGGCGGGAGGCATTCACTGAGCTGCCGCAGTCGCTCTGGCACCCGTACGCGCAGCGCTGGCTGCACACCGCCACCGATGCCGTCGACCGCCATGACCTGCTGCTCGACCTGCTGGTCACCGCCGCCGGCCGGAACGGCCAACATCTCGCGGCGCTGTACTCCGTGGCCCGCGCAGCGGAACCCACCACCTCCGGTGGCCTGGCACACGGCGTCGCCACGACCGACCGCCTGCTCCAGAAAATCTCCGCGGCGCAGGGCCTCCGCCCGTCGGCCGCACCGTCTCGACCGGCACCACCCAGGGGGGCCACACCATGACGACCGGCTGCAAGACGACGACCGTCTTCCTCACCATCCTGTGCGCTCTGCTGCTGACGATCCTCGGCCTGGTGCAGGAGTGGCCCACATGGGCGTGGGCGGCCCTCATCGTTCTCCTCGCGGGAGTGCCCGCGGCAGCCTTCAAGATCGCCGCGACGCGGCGCGGCTCCGTACCGGTCGACTTCGAGGAGCAGCACACCGCGGCGCCCATCGAACGCAGGGAACACCGCGTCAGCCACGTGGCGCTGCCCAGCCAGTGGGACGACTACGACTTCCTGTTCTCCGCGACCGTGCGGTGGTGCCCCCTCGAAGCCAGCGGCGGCGACCCCGTCGTCAACCCGGCAGGCCTCGCTGTCGAAACGGTGCTGGACTGCGCCCGCGCGATCACGGAACAGCGGGAGCCAGGCCGGGCCTCACTCGTCCAGCACGAGCTGAGTGGTGCGCTCAGCAGGATGCGCCCGGACCACACCAGGCACCTCCAGGTAATGGCGGAGAATGTCACGCTCACCTTGCGCGAACACGATCAGGAGCGCTTGGACAAGCTGGCTGAAGTGCGCAAGGACAAGGCCGTCTGGGAACACCAGCGGAAGTACGAGCAGAGCAAGCGTGAGTACCTGGGCGAGGACGTGCTCAAGGACACCGGCAGCGCGGTGGTCTGGTGGCTTGCGAAGAATGACAATCATGTGGAGAAGACCGTGGCGGACCTCGGTCTGCTCGCCCAGCTCACGTCGGCGGCCAACGACACCGACGTACCCGATCGACTGCGGGATTTCCTGCCTCAGCCGCAGAGCAATCGGCCCGGCCTGGAACGCGTGGACGCGCCATCCGCTTCGTTCGAACGAGAGCCCACGGCTGCTGACCACTTCGAAGCCTTCCTCTCCGGCATGGGTTTCACGGACGGAGATGACCGGCGGGCGATGCTGGCCAAGCAGATCGCCGACATCATCAAGACACAGGACCGGAACGAGACGGCCGAGGAACTGTTGAAAAGGTTCGACCCGCCTGCGGTTTACACACCGGTTAACGACGCGACCGATGAGACACCCGAACTCTGACCTTCCTGAAGGAGAAACGATGGACAGCGAACTGGCCGCTCTCGCCGCATCGGGAGCGACCACCTTGGTCTCCCTCATGGTCACCGACTCCTGGACGCACGCCCGCGAGCTGGTCGGACGCTTCTTCTCTCGTATCGGTGCGGATGTTGACACGGTCGCCGACCTGGACTCCGCCCGGGCCCGGCTGCTCAGTGCCCAGGCTGCAAACGGCACGCAAACCGCTGATGACGTCACCTTCCAGTGGCACGCCTACCTGCAACATGTTCTACAGACTGACTCCGCCACCGGAGACGACCTACGCGAGTTGCTCGCATCCTTGCAGCGGATGGCGAACACCGTGCCGGGTACACAACGGGTCACCGTGCACAACGACATCAGTGGCGGGGCCCAGCACGGCCCCATCATTCAATCCGGCAGGATTACGGGGCTCACCTTGCACGTCCACCATGCCGCCGGCTCCACGCAGGACTGAACTGCTGGCCCTCAGCGCCGAGGCAGGCCACCCAACTCCGGTTGGCCGTCAGCTTTCGGGTAGCTGACGCCACGATCCGGACCATTCACGGACCAACGCTCTGCCGTCGGCAGTTACAGCCGCCATTTCAGCCGGCCAGCACCAAGAGGAGCTCTGTTCCACCAGCAGACGAAGAACCTGCTGGTGGGCTTCTTCCTGGCCTACGGCAGTGACGCAACGTAGCTAGCAGCGCCCCATATGATCTTGCTTCCGACGGCGCCCTCATCCCGCTGTACGTGGCCTCCCTGGGGAGAATCTGGGGAGTTTGGGCGGCGCTGGGGAGCGCGTGGGGAGAATCGTCCGCGTAACCGAGTACGAGTCTGAAAGGCTATGAAAGACGGATCTGCGCAGGTCAGAGATGCCCACGACCGTGTCGCCGCAGCTCACAGCCTCCTGGTAGACAACTTCATGATGTAGGTACCGAGGTCGTCCCCCTCGACGATCCCCGGAAGCGAGCCGCCCTCACGAAGGGGCGTGACATAGCGAGTCGCTGTGACTTCTGTCAGCATTTTCCCAGGCTATACGACCTAGCGGCCTTACAATCCACGATTAAATCCGGACCGGCACAAGCCTCAATGACGGTGCGCCCCTTGCTTCCGGCTTCCGGCTTCCGGCTTCCGGCTTCCGGCTTCCGGCATGAAGTGAGCATAGTAACCGGGCGTGACAGCCGGCGAGGAGTGTCCGAGCCCCCGCGCCACAGTCACCACGGACTCCCCCGCCTCCAGCATGTTCGAGGCGTAGGCGTGCCCCAGAACGTGGAAGCGGAACAATGCCGGCCACATCCACCGGCGGGAACGCCTTGCCGTGGCGCTTCAGCTCCTGGGTCACCGAGGCGGGCATGTCGACGCCACGCGACGTAGCGAGGTAACGATCACTCCGCCGATCCGGGGTTTTTGCGCTGGCTGGCATGGAAGCGCGCTTTCTTCTGACGATTCCCGCACGTGTTCATGTCGCACCATTTGCGGGTGCGGCTTTGGCTGGTGTCGAAGAAGGCGGCCTGGCAGGTTGGTGATGCGCACAAGGCCAATTTTCCGTCTCGTTCGCCTGCGATGACGCTGATCGCGTCGGCGGCGATCACGCTGAGGGCATCTTCCACGCAGGAAGCCGAGCTGAGCCGCCATCGCCGCTTACCCTCGGGCGTCAGGATCGCCGCGGCCCGGCCCTGAGCGCTGCACTCATTGATGACTTGGACAGCAGACGCGGGGAGAGCGTCCTGGATCGCGGCCGCTGTCGCGGCGGCGTGAATCGACTCCCTCAGTTCCCGAGCGAGGTCGAGCTGGGCAGTGGTGCAGGAGTCCACGGCGAGGCCGTTCACCGCCAGCCAGTCGACGAGTCGTTGCGGCGTGGGAATGCGCTCCACAGAGTCGCCATGACGCTCCGACAGAGTCCCCGTGAAGCTGGTCGCCAGCACGTTACCGAGGCGGAAGTCAGGAAATCCAGCACGCATGGAACCACCTTAGCTGGTTGCACGCCGGTATGAAGGCACGGTAGAACCGTCTTAGCCGGTTCGCACTGGTGCGCAGCCGGTTCCACGATGGCCAGGAGGTCTCATGCCCCGTCCCACCAGCGACGTGCAGGTATTTGAAGCCCACGCGACTGACGCCGACCTCGACGATCTGCGGGCGCGACTGGCCGCGGCGCGACTGCCGGAGGCCGAGACGGTCCATCGCGCCGCGCCCGACCCTCGCCGGTGGGAGCAGGGCGTTCCTCTCGCCGACCTCGTCGATGTCGTGAACTACTGGCGCACCGGGTACAACTGGCGGTCGTTCGAAGAGCGCCTCAACCGGATCGGCCAGTTCCGCACGACCATCGATGGCCTGGGAATCCACTTCCTGCACCGCCGATCCGCGCGCGCGGATGCCACTCCTCTGATCTTGACGCACGGCTGGCCGGACAGCATTGCTCGGTTCATCGATGTAGTGGACGAACTGGCGGATCCGAAAGATGCGGACGCGCCGGCGTTCCACGTCGTGGTCCCGTCGCTACCGGGCTTTGGCTACAGCGACAAGCCGGCCACCACCGGGTGGGGAACCGAAAAGATCGCGGCCGCATGGGTGGAACTGATGGGAAGGCTCGGCTACAGCAAGTTCGCAGCCCACGGCGGCGACTGGGGAGGCAATATCACCACGGTTCTCGGTGGCAGATTCCCGGCGCACGTTCTCGGCATCCACACCACGTTCGCGGAGGGACCGCCCGGGTTGACAACGGACGGGCTGACGGCGGTCGAGCGCAAATGGACCGAGGAAACCCGCGATTTCTGGCGCCACCGCGCGGCGTACGCGAAGCAGCAGGCGACCCGACCGCAGACCATCGGATATTCGCTCGTCGACTCACCGGTCGGGCTTCTTGCCTGGATCCTCGACAAGTTCGCCGAGTGGTCAGACACCGAAGACAGCCCGTTCGAGACGATTTCCAGAGACCGAATTCTTGACGACGTCACCCTGTATTGGCTGACGCGGACCGGCGCATCGGCGGCCCGCATCTACTACGAAAGCCACAACTCACTGGACCCCGAACTTCGGGTCGACGTCCCGTCAGCACTCACGATGTATCCCCGCGACGTCGAGAAGTGTCCGCGCCCCTGGGCACAGGAGCGGTACCGGCAGATCGTCCGATGGAGGACGCCCGAAACCGGGGGACATTTCCCGTCGCTGGAGGTTCCCGAGTATTTCGTCAAGGACCTGCAAGAAGGCCTCGCGGCAGTGCTGGCCGCCAATCGGTGAACGCGGCTGGGTGCCGGCACTCGCTCACCGCCTGATCCGGCTCAAGGCGTTGCCCGACGGCTTCCAGACCGAGTTGATCGAGACGGCAGAACGTGGTCAGACAGAGCGCGGCGAAGAGAGCGTGCAGCATGTCGAGGTCTTTCGGATGGTAGACCTCGACGCCTACCCGCCAACACCCTCGACTGCGAAGAGCCGCATTGCTGCTGGCAGCCGGCGTCCGAGCGCCTTCAACGGTCGACGGCCGGCATCTTGTCCAGGCCCGCCTCGCACAAGATGCGCTTCACCGTGTCGTCCAGGCCACTGTTGGCGTCGATGACGGTCTCCAGGCCGCTGGGCAGCAGGTCCCGCTCGCGATACCAGTCGCGCAGATGCTCTTCGGTGACCTGGGCCAGGTCTGCCAGGTCGGGCTTCGTCGCGTGCCGAACCAGCGTCTCCTGGAGCGGCACATCCAGGTAGTAGCACCGAGTGATGCCACGATGGTCACGCATGAGGTCTTCCAGCATCGCGGCGTACCGGTCGGCGTACAGGATGCCCTCAACGATCGTGTGGAACCCGGCGTCCAGCGCGTAGCGAGCTGTCACGCCGATCAGGCCGATGTTGGCCGCGCCAGGCCGGTCACGCTCGCGCAACACGATACGGCGCAAGTTGTCCTGGCCGACCAGGGCCAGGTTGCGGCCGAACTGCGCGCGCAGGCCAGCAGCGATCGACGACTTCCCCGAGGCGCTGTTCCCGCGCAGAACGATCAACCGCGTCTCTTCGGTTCCCACCATCACGACGGCACGATATCGATATCCGGTGACACACAAGGGCGGACGCACAGCGCTTGCGGTTGGCAACGTGTTCGGACGGCTCAGGAATGAGCGCCCTGATGCCTCGGCTACGCAGGTGAGTGCGGATGGCTCGCGAGGAGCAGACACGGTCGGCGCTCACCTGCCTGGGTCTGGTGCGCGGACGACCACACCCCTTGCGAAGGACAGAGATTCGGGACAGGGCGTCGAAGTCCGATGAATCGTGCCGATGTCCCGTCGAGACGCGGAAGACCGGGGGACGACATGTGCCGTCGACCGCCAGGTGGACCGTCGTCGTCAGGCCACCGCCCGAGCGCCCGAGACCGTGATCGGCTGGCTCGTCGACGACATCCGCGGTGCACCCGAGAGCGCTCGGAGTCGCTGCTGTCGGTGCCAGCCGCTGAGGTCACCGGCAGTCCGGTGAAGGGCGCCCCTACCCGTCAGCCCTACCGAGCCGTTCCTGGTGGAAGAGCGGCGCAGGTATCAGTGCGGCAAAGGCGATCTGCGCCATGACCTGGCACACGTTTTCGGGCGGGCCGATGTAGAGGAGGGGCCAAGCACAGAGGATCAGCGGGAGGGCAAGCAGCACACGGAACCGGACCACTCCCATGCGCTTGTGGACCGATACCGCGAGAACCGCGATGAGCAGGGTGGGAATGCCGATGATCGGCAGCACGTCCAGCCCCAGCATCATGCTCTCCAGGAAGCGGTCTTCCCACCGATCCGTCTGCGAGATGGCCACCCAGGCTGCGGTGTGGATGAGCACGTACATGAGCACGCACCACCCCATCCGTCCCAGAACGGGCCCCGGCCTCTGGGCGTCTCCCTGCTGCACTGCCATCCACCCCACGACCCAAGCCCCTGTACTTGAACGCATTCAACGTAGCCCACGGGTTCGCTTGCAAGGCGAACGCGCCTGGGTCCGCGACGGCCGCTGAGAGGCGCGACCGACCGTGGCAAGCCGGGATCGAAAACCACCTGGCCACGGACCGGAACGGACTACCGCTGTCGCTGGGCATCACCGGCGCCCACATGCACGACCGCCTCGGCCTGGAACCGCTCGTGCGCGGGAGGCGCGGAGTTGTCCCCGACGGGCTTTTGTCGCACGGCACTTGAGTCGCGGTTGAGCCGCCTCGAACGGCCCCGTGCCACACTCGGCCCATGCTCCACAGGCGTGCTGATCAATTGCTGATCGAACGGACAAGGCAAATCCGCAGGGGCCTCACGGGAACCCCGCTGATTCCTCTGGCGGACGAGCGGTGCGACATTGTCGCCAAGCTGGAATTCTGCAATCCCGCCGGAAGTACCAAAGACCGTTCGGCACTGTGGATTCTGGAACAGGCAATCCGTCGCGGGGAGATAGCGCCCGATACCACGGTGGTCGAATCGTCGTCCGGCAATTTTGCGCTGGCCCTGGCCTTCTACTGCCGCATGCTCGGCATCTCGTTCGTCCCGGTCATCGATCCGAACTGCAACGAGGCAACCGAGGCCCAACTCCGGCTGTTGTGCGGGCGGGTGGAGAAGGTCTCCCTCCGGGATACGGCGGGCAGCTACCTGAAGACCCGGCTGTCGCGGGTGCAGGAACTGCTGGTCGAACTCGACTCGGCCTATTGGCCCAATCAGTACGCCAATCCGGATGCCCGCGACGCGCATTACCGCTTCACCGCGGGCGAGTTGATCGAGCAGGCCGGACCGCTCGACTACCTCTTCGTCGGCGTGGGCACGGGCGGCACGATCGCCGGGCTCTCCCACCGGATCAAGGAGACGTACCCGGGCTGCGTGGTCGTCGCTGTCGACACCGAAGGCTCGGTGATCTTCGGAGGCCCGCCGAAGAAGCGGCGGATCCCCGGCATCGGCTCCAGCATCGTGCCGCCGCTGTGCGGTCAGGCGCTGATCGACCAGGTCGAGATCGTCTCCGAAGCGCGCGCCGTCGAGGCCTGCGACGCCCTGGTCGCCAAGTACGGCTTGTACGCCGGAGGTTCGACCGGCAGCACCTATGCCGCCGTCCAGGACTACTTCGCTCGTCACCGTCCCGGCGCACACCGTCCCCGGGTCGCCTTCATCGCCGCCGACCGCGGCCATGCCTACGCCCGGACCGTCTACGACCCCGCGTGGGTCCAGCAGCTGCGCGCGGAAGCGGCAGAGCCCGCCGGCGTCGAAGCCCTGGCCGTCAACTGAAGGAGAGCCACCCCGTGTCCACCCTGGTCCCACCGCCCATGACCGTGATCGGCGCGGGCGACGTCGCCGCCGAGACGGACCGGCACCGTCCGGAGCTCATCGAGGTCGTCCGTGCCGCCTACCTCGTGCACGACGCCGGACAGAGCGCCAACCCGCACAGCTCGTTCCTGCGCTTCCCGCACCAGGACCGGTCGCGCATCATCTCCCTGCCCGCCTATCTGGGCGGCGAGTTCGAGGTGGCCGGCAACAAGTGGATCGCCAGTTTCCCGGACAACACGCAGCACGGGATCCCCCGCGCCTCGGCCACGCTGATCCTCAACGACTGTGTCACCGGCTACCCGTTCGCCTGCATGGAGTCCTCGATCGTCTCGGCGACGCGGACCGCGGCCTCCGCGGTGCTCGGCGCGCAGACGCTGCTCGGCGCGCGGCGTGCCCGCCGGGTCGGCATCGTGGGCACGGGTCTGATCGCCCAGCACGTATGGCGGTTCCTGCGTGATCTCGACTGGGAGATCGACGGCTTCCGGCTCTTCGACCTCGACCCGGCGGCGGCGGGCCGCTTCGGCGCCGTCATGGCCGAGCACACCGAGGCCGAGATCGTGGTCGCGGACACGGTGGAGGACGCGTTCACCGACTGCGACCTGGTGGTACTGACCACCGTGGCCGGCGAACCGCACCTGCACGACCCCCGGCTGCTGGCCCACAACCCGGTGGTCCTGCACCTGTCCCTGCGCGACCTCGCCCCCGAGATGATCCTCGCCGCCCAGAACGTCACCGACGACGTCGACCACGCCGTACGCGAGCGCACCTCGCTGCATCTGACCGAACAGCGCACCGGCAACCGGGACTTCGTCGACGGCACCCTCGGCGATCTGCTGCGCGGGCGGCTGCGCCGGGACCACGGACGCCCGGCGGTCTTCTCGCCGTTCGGACTCGGCGTACTCGATCTGGCCGTCGGCAAGTGGGTGCACGACCGGGTCGTCGCCGCGGGCCGGGGCCGCCGCGAGAGCGACTTCTTCACCGGGGTGGGGGTCTGACGCATGAGCGCCGCACCCGCCCTGCGCCCCGCCGGGGACCGGTACGTCGTCGTGGTGAACCACGAGGACCAGTACTCGGTCTGGTTCGCCGATCGTGCCCTGCCCGCCGGCTGGACCGCCACCGGCGCGCAGGGCACTCGCCAGGAGTGCCTGGACCACATCGAGCAGGTGTGGACCGATCTGACCCCGCGCTCCGTGCGAGCGTCACGCAGCCAGGCCGCTGGCCCCGCGGCGGCCTGGCTGCGCGGACTCGGCAGCCGTGAACTCACCGCGCAGCGGCGCCTGTTCGTCTTCCCGCACGCCGGAGCCGGCGCCTCCGCCTACCGGCTGTCGGCGTACCTGCCGGACACCGTCGAGGTCTGTACGGTCCAGTTGCCCGGCCGGGAGACCCGGTCCGCCGAACCGGCCCTGACGTCCCTGGACGAGGCCGTGGCCGCGCTCGCGCCGCTCATCGCGGACCACACGGACCTGCCGTACGCCTTCTTCGGGCACAGCATGGGCTCCCTGATCGCCTTCGAGACGGCCCGGCGGCTCCGTGCGCTCGGCATGCGCCTTCCCGACCGCCTGTTCCTGTCGGGCATGCGCGCACCCGGCCTGCCGGACCGCGACCCGCGGCACACGCTGCCGGACGACAAGCTGCTCGCCACCGCCGAATTCGACGGCGTGGATGCCGAGTTGCAGGAGCTGCTGCTGCCGCTGCTGCGCGCGGACCTGACGCTGTGCGAGACGTACACGCACCGGGCCGAGGCACCCCTGCCCTGTCCCCTGACCGTGCTGGCCGGCTCGGACGACGACAGCGTCGACGGGACGGAGCTCGCCGCCTGGCGCACGCACACCTCGGCCGACTTCGCACTGCACCTGTTCCCGGGTGCCCCCCACCTGTATGTGCGCGGAGGGGAACAACAGCTGGCAGAGGCGATCACGCGCACCTTCCCCGCACGGGGCTGAGAAAGGACCGTTCATGGCGCCGACCACCCTCGTCGCACTGTGGGAGCAGCAGGCCGCCGCGACACCCGACGCGGTCGCCGTCGTCGCGGGAGCAGACCGCGCCACCTACGTCGACGTGGACCGCCGGGCCACGGCACTCGCCGCCGAGCTGCGGGCACGCGGCATCGGACCGGAGGACCTGGTCGGCGTCTGTCTCGGCCGCTCGGTCGAGATGGTCGTGGCCCTGCTCGGCATCCTGAAGTCGGGCGCCGCGTACCTGCCCCTCGATCCGAGCTACCCGGCCGACCGGCTGCGGCACATGGCCACCGACTCGGGGGCCGGGCTGTGGTTGTGCGACGCGGACCACCGCGCGCAGGCCCTGGCGTCCGGCGTGGCCGACGTCCTGCTGGTCGAGGACCTCCCCGCGGAACCGGCCGCACCGGCCGCACCGGTGGCCCCGGTGGCCCCGGTGGTACACCCGCACCACTTGGCTTACGTCATCTACACCTCCGGTTCGACCGGCCTGCCCAAGGGTGTGGCCGTCGACCACGTGGCGATCGCCTCGTTCCTGCGGAGTGTGGCCGAACGCCCCGGCCTCGGGGCGGGCGACCGGGTCCTCGCGCTGACCCCGCTGTCGTTCGACATCTCGATACTGGAGCTGTTCCTGCCGCTGACCCGGGGCGCGACGGTGGTGATGGCCCCCCGCGCCGCCAACACCGACCCCGAGCTGCTGGCCGCCACCATCGCCGGGGCGGGTGTCAGCGTCGTCCAGGCGACCCCCACCACCTGGCGGATGCTGCTGGCGTCCGGCTGGACGGACGGGCACGGCCGGGTACTGCTGTCGGGCGGTGAGCCGCTCGATCCGCAGCTGGCCCGCGACCTGCTCGCCACCGGCGGCACCCTGTGGAACCTGTACGGGCCGACCGAGGCGACGGTGTGGGCCACCGCCGCCCGCATCGACGCCGTGACCGACCGGGTCACGGTCGGCACGGCCCTGTCCAACACCCGGCTGCACGTCGTCGACGAGGGCGGGCGGGAGGCCGGCCCAGGAGTCACCGGCGAGCTGTGGATCGGCGGCGCGGGCGTGGCGCGCGGCTACCTCAACCGGCCCGCGCTGACCGCCGACCGGTTCGTGCCCGACCCGTTCGGGGACGCCTCCGGGCGCCTGTACCGGACCGGCGACCTCGCCCGGTGGTCCGCCGACGGCCTGCTGGAGGTGCTGGGACGCAACGACCACCAGGTCAAGGTGCGCGGCTTCCGCATCGAGCTCGGCGAGATCGAGGCCTGTGTGCGCAGCCACCCCCTCGTCACGGACGCGGTGGTGGTCGTCGACCGCGAGGCGGCCGGCGGCGACCAGTTGGTGGCGTACCTCGTGCCCGCCCACGACGCGCGGAACGTATCCGAGGACCTGCCCCGCCAGGTCCGTGACCACCTCGCGCAGCGGCTGCCCGCTCACATGGTGGCCCAGGGCTACGCGGTGCTGGACGCCCTGCCCCGCACCCCCGCGGGCAAGGCCGACCGCGGCGCCGTGCAGCGGCTCCCGCACAGCCCGGTACGGGCGAGCGGGCCGATGCCCGACGACGCCCCGCTGCCGCCGCACACCGCGGCGGTGCGCCGCGTGTGGGCCGAGGTGCTCGGGCTCGGCGACGTGTCCCCGTACGACGACTTCTTCCGCCTGGGCGGCCAGTCGCTCACCGCGGTACGGGCCGTGGCCCGGCTGCGTGCGGAGCTCGGCGTGCCGGTCGACGCCCAGTCGGTCTTCGCCCATCCGACACCCGCCACGCTCGCCGCCGCCCTGGCCGGCGTGGCGTCCTCGGCCGACGAGCCGATCCCCGCGGCCGCGATCGCCGAGCTCTCCTTCGGCCAGGAGCGGATCTGGTTCTTCGAGCAGCTGAACGACGCGGTGCCCGCCTACCACCTGCCGGTCGCCCTGGGCCTGCCCGGCGGACGCGTCGACCTGACGCTGTTGCAGGACTGCCTGTCCGCGCTGGTGCACCGGCATCCGGCGCTGCGCACTGCCCTCGTCGCCGTCGACGGCCGGGTCCGCCCCGAAGTGCGCGAGCCGGGACCGGTGCCGGTGCGCCGCATCGAGGTCGCCGAGGAGGACCTGGACGCGCTGGTGACCGAGCGGATCCGCGCCCCCTTCGCCCTCGACCGCCCCCCGCTGCTGCGCGCGGACGTGCTGCGCACCCCGAGCCGTGACCTCATTCTGCTGACGATTCATCACATAGCGTGCGACGGCGCGTCGGTGGGCCTGATGGTGCGGGAACTGGGCGTGCTCTACACGGAGCTCGCCGCCGGCCGCCGCCCCGCCCCGGCACCGCTGCCCGTGACGTACGCCGACTACGCGGTCTGGCAGCGCGAGCGGCTCACCGGCGCCGAGCTGGAGCGGCTGCTCGACCACTGGCGCACCCGGCTGTCCGGCGTGCCCGTCCTGGAGCTGCCGACCAGCCGCCCACGGCCGGCCGTCGCCAGCCATCGCGGCCGCCGCGAACTGCTGCGCGTCCCTGCCGGCTTGGCGCACCGGCTGCGCACGCTGTGCCGGGCCGAGGGCGTCACCCTGTTCATGGGCCTGCTGGCCCCGTTGCAGGTGCTGCTCGGCCGGTACGCCGACGAGAGCGATGTCGCCGTCGGCACCCTGGCAGGCGGCCGGCCACGCCCCGAACTGGACGAGGTGGTCGGCTACTTCGTGAACACCGTCGTCCTGCGCACCGACCTGTCCGGCGACCCGACCTGGCGCGAGCTGCTGGGCCGGGTACGCGAGGTGGCGCGGCAGGCGTACGCGCACCAGGAGCTGCCCTTCGAGAAGCTGGTGGCGGAGCTGAGCCCGGAGCGCGACCTGAGCCGCAACCCGCTCTTCCAGGTGCTGTTCGCCCTGCACGAGGAGCCGGAGGCCGGTCACCTCACCGAGCTGTACGACCGCAAGGAGCTGGAGGGACGGCTCGGCACCGCCCGCTTCGACCTCGCCCTCGACGTGACGGACCACGCCGCCGGGGCCGGTGACCTCAGCGTCTCCGTCGAGTACGCCACCGACCTGTTCGACGGGGACTTCGTCCGGGGCCTCGGCCGGCACTTCCTGCGGGTGATCGAGCAGATGGTGTCCGGCGCCACGGCCCACCTGTCCGAGCTGGAGATCGTCTCGGCCGATGAGCTGCGCACCCTCTCCCTCGGCAACCGGGCCGAGCCGCTGCCCGAGCCGACCACCCTGGTCCGCCTGTGGGACCGCCAGGTGCGGACCACCCCGGACGCGGTCTGCGTCGTGGGCGACGGCCGGTCGCTGACGTTCGCCGAGACCGACGCGCGGGCGTCGGTCCTGGCCCGGGAGCTGCGGGCCGGGGGCGTGCGCCCCGAAAGCCTGGTCGGCGTCTGCCTGGAACGCTCGGTGGAGCTGGTGGTCGCCCTGCTGGGCGTGCTGAAGGCGGGCGGCGCCTACGTCCCGCTCGACCCCGGCTACCCGGCGGACCGGCTCCAGTACCTGCTGGCCGACTCGGGCGTACGCCTGGTCGTCGCGGACCCGGGGCACCCCGCCTCGGCCCTGTTCGGCGACGGCGTGCGGCTCGTGACGGTGGACCAGGAACCCGGGGCGGACCCGGGGGCGGACCCCGGGCCGGCCGAGGAGGCACAACCGCACCACCTCGCCTACGTGATCTACACGTCCGGCTCGACCGGCAACCCCAAGGGCGTCGCGATCACCCACGCCAACATCACCGGGTTCCTGGAGTGGAACCAGCGGCTGTGCCGGCTCACCGGGCGGGACCGGGCCCTGCTCAACCACTCGGTGGCGTTCGACAACTCGGTCTGGGAGATCTTCCAGTGCCTGGTGTCCGGCGCCGAACTGCACCTGGCGAGCCCCACCGCCGCCTACGACCCCGAGGAGTTCCTGCGCGAGGTCGCCGAGCGCGGCATCACCACGCTCAACGCGACGCCCTCGCAGATGCGGATCCTGCTGGAGTCCGGTACGGATCCCGCTCCGCGACTCGCCTCCGTACGCCTGGTGTTCACCGGCGCCGAGGCCGTGCCGCACGAAGTGGCCCGCCGCATCCTGTCCGCCACCGCGCCGGGATGCCAGGTCTTCAACGAGTACGGGCCCACCGAAGCGACCGTCACCTCGGCGTTCTGCCCGATCACCGAGGAGCTGCTCGACCGGCACGGCCATCGCCCGAGCGTCCCGTTCGGCCGGGCGACCGACAACGCGCACCTCTACGTGCTGGACCCGCGGCTGCGTCCGGTCGCCCCGGGCTGTCGCGGCGAGCTGTACGTCGGCGGCAGCGCGGTCGGCCGCGGCTATCTCGGCAGGCCGGCCCGCACGGCCGGGGCGTACCTGCCCGACCCGTACGCAGCGGAGCCCGGCGCCCGTATGTACGCCACGGGCGATGTGGTCCGGCTGCTGCCCGACGGAAATCTGGTCTTCCTCGGCCGCAACGACCACCAGGTCAAGGTGCGCGGCTTCCGCATCGAGCTCGGCGAGATCGAGTCCGCCCTCCAGAGCCACCCCGCCCTCGCCGACTGCGTGGTGGCCGTGCGCCGCACCCGCGCCGGCGTGGACCAGCTGGCGGCCTACCTGCTCCCCGAGCACCCCGACCGGCCCGCCCCGGACCCGGCGGAACTGCGCGCCCACCTGGCGGAGCAACTGCCGCCGTACATGCTGCCGCAGAGCTACACCGTGATCGACGAGATCCCCCTCACCCCGAACGGCAAGGTCAACCGGGACGCACTGCCCGACCCACGCCCGGTGCCCGCCCCGGCCCCCACGGCCCGCCGGGCCGTCACCAAGCAGCAGCTCCTCGTCGCCGAAGTGTGGCGGGAGTGCCTCGGTGTCGAGGAGGACTTCGGGCCGCAGGACAACTTCTTCGACGTCGGCGGCACCTCGTTGACCATCACCTCGGTCGCGGGCCGCCTCGGCGAGCGACTCGGGCGCCGGGTCCCGCCGGTCCTGGTCTTCAAAAACCCCACCGTCGCGGGTCTCGCCGAGGCCCTGGAGGCGGACACACAGCGATGAGCAGCACCGACAGCACAGGCGTCGTCTCCTGGTCGACGCCTGTGCTGTCCGTTGAGTCTGTCCGTCGAGTCACGCGCCGGCGCAGGCGTTCATGAACCGCGGCTGCGCCGTCGTCCGCGGACAGAGCACGGCACAGGCAAGGCGGCGGGACTGCGTGGCGCGTGGCACCTGCTCGTCGAGTACGCCGGTTCGCTGAGGAGAACGGCGCATGGCGCATGGCGAACACGGGAAACGCCGACCGCCGCCCGGTGTGCTGCCGGGCGGCGGTCGGCGTGGAGTGCGGTGCGCGCTCAACCGGCGCGGGCGAGGTCAGCCGACGGGGTCGCCGTCGAGCTGCTCCACGGGGCCGACGTCCCCGGCCGGTGCGGCCTCGCTCGTGGCCGCGGGCCGCCGGTCGAGCCCGAGCACCAGCGGTACGGCCAGCACGCTGATCGCGGCGAGGAACACCCAGGGCAGCGCCGCACCGCCCGCCAGCAGCGCGGTGAGCAGCGCCGGGGCGACGGCACCGCCGATCGACCAGGACAGCTGGTAGACGCCCAGATAGCGGCCCCGCAGATGCTCGGGCGCCATCACCACGCTCAGTTCGCTGGTCGGCGGCGAGCTGAGCATCTCGGCCACGGTGTAGAGCACCATCGCGATCAGCAGCCCGGCGATCACCGCCCAGCCGGGCAGCACGAGCAGCGTGCCGAAGACGACGAACGCCGCCGCGTTGAACAGCAGGGCCAGCACCAGCACCGTCACCGGACTGCGGGCCTCGATCCACCGGCTGGCGAGCGTCTGGAGCAGCGCGACCATGACCGCGTTCAGCACGACGACCACGCCGACGATCCAGGCGCCGACATGGAGGTTGTCCACCGCGTAGACGGCGAGCAGCACCGAGATCACCGTGGAGGCGAAGACGAAGGAGATGTTCGTCGCGACCAGCCGCAGATACCGGGTGTCCTTCAGCACGGTGCGATAGCCGCCAGAGGGTTGTCCGGTGGTCTCGCCCGCCGCCTGCTCCGGCTCGGCGGGCTTCGACTCCGCGGGCTTCGACTCCGCAGGCTCCGGATCCGCGGGCCCGGCGCCGGCCGCCTCGCTCGGGTCCGCGTCCCGCAAGGTGATCACGAGCCAGCCTGCGACGGCGAAGGTGACCACGTTGATCACCATGACCGCCCGTAGCCCGGCGACGGTTCCGATGCTCAGGGCCACCGCGGACGCGGCGCCGCCGAAACCGACGCCGACATTGCGCAGGGCACGGACGAAGCCGAACCAGCGGGCCCGCTCGACGCCCCGGGCGACCAGCACGGTGAGCGGACTGTTGCCCATCCAGAAGGCGGTGGAACCCAGTTGCACCACGAACTGCCACAGCACGATCTGCCAGGCCGCGTGTGAGAACAGGAAACCGATGAACCCGGCCACCGAAATCCAGTTACCCGCAGCGACCACGATGCGCGGACCGTATGTGTCCAACAGGCGCCCGATAAAGAGCGGAACGGGCAGGACGAGCAGCTGGCCGACGGTCAGCGCGGCGCCGATGGCGGCCAGTGACAGCGACGTCGTCTTCACGAAGAAGACGACGGTGAACGCCACCACCAGCCCGTTTCCCAGGCTGTCGATCAGATTGGCCGTGACGAATCGGCCTTTTCCCGCGAGGTCCGGCAGACCCCAGGCCGTCTGAACCCGCCGCCACGCCGAAGGCTCGGGGCAACGCTGCGCCGTCATCATTCCCTTTACTTCGCTGCATGGGCGGGCGAGGCGCCGGTGGCAGGCACTTCGCCCCCGGCGGGCGGCTCGTTCACCTGGAAGACGGCTGCGCTGTGCGCCTTGGCATGCGACAGGACGGAGATGATGCCGCCCGAACCGGCCGGCACCAGCTTGCCGAATACTCCTGCACAACCTTGCGGGGTGTAGAACATGCCGTAGGCCGCATGCCATTCCTCGATTTCCCCGGATACCGCGTTCACCACAAGCTCAGGCCGGGGGACCACTCTCTGCTGTACGACACATCCTTCGGCGGCGGAGTCCTCCAGAGCCCGCCGCCATGTGGCGTCGTCCGTTTCCCAGCCCACCACGGCGCCGAATCCGCCGCCACGCGCGTTGACCTTCAGGATCAACTGTTCGCGCTGCTCCCGACATTCGTCGACGAGGTCGCTGTCGGTCTTGAGCGTGTCAGTGTTGATCAGCCGGGTCCAGGGAAGAACCCGGTCGATGAGCCGGCACTCGTCCTCGCTGAAGTTGCGCCGCCGCGCCGGGTCCGAAAGCAGCGCCATACAGGCCTTGTTGGCGAGCATGTTGCTGGAAAGCGGGGTCCACAGCAGCGTCCCGCCCGCCCGGTGCGCACGCAGCAGGGGTGCGACCAGGTCCCAGCCGTCGGGTTCCTCGGCGATCTGGTCCGGGACGAAGGCGCGGTAGACCACGTCGATCTTCGTGTCCCCGAGGTAGAGCGCCCCGCCGCGTTCGTGCACGTCGGAGACCTCGGCCATCCGGATGTCAAGGCCCGCCCATCGCAGTGCGGACAGGTCGTTGAGCCAGGCGGCGCCGTAGTCCGCCAGACCGCCACGCCATTCCAGCAGGGCCACCACCGGCTCGCGCCCGGGTGCCACCCGGGCGCCGAAGCGGCGCAGCGCCTCCACCGCGGCGCGAGCGGGATGCACGTAGCCAAGCCGATTCCGGCGCGCGAAGTCGGCGAAGGCGTCGACCTCCATCGTCGCCCGGGAGATTTCTCCCGCGAGTCCCCAGCCGCCGGCCTCGCTCCCCAGATTGAACTCGAGGAGTTTGAATGAGGTGCCGTCGTGATACATGTCGGCCCGGCCGTAGTGGGGTGGCAGTACGTCACCGAACCGCCGTATCGCTTCCCAGTGGTCGTCGCTGATGCCCAGCACCGAGCGAAATGCTTCCAGATCGCCACCGAACATCCGCTCCGGCAAGGAAAGGAGTATGTCGAGGAGGTGCTGCAGGTCATCGCCGAAATCGCGAATCTCACGCTCGGCAACGAAGAGGGGCCTGGCCAAATACTCGCCATGCCAAGGTGCGAGCGTGGGGAAGTCCTTGACGTGCTGGGCGACCGTTGGCAAGTCGCTGCCAAGCGTGCGGAACTCCTCGTTGTACTGGGCCGTTACCCGCTCCGCCGACATGAAGTCTCCGCTCCTGCTCGATGACGACCGGGCCCCTCGGCCCGCGGGGTTCATCGTTTCACCCCGGCCTTCGGTGCGACTCAATTGCGGCTCAATTACCGGCCAACGGCCTCTGTGGGCACGGGACATCTGTGTTAACACTAGAATGTCTGAACCCCCGAAAGGAATGTTTCCGCAGCCATGGGGAACGTCACGCCCGACATCGACTCGGTCGCAGGCCCCTCGCCTCGCTGACAGACCGTCCGCGGCTGCCGCGTCGGCGTCAGCAACTCGGCGTAAAAAGCGCCCACTTCATGGGCTGAAGAATGGTCCATCAACTCCCCCTCACTTTCAGGAGTAGCATCAGCATGCGACTGAACCAAGGCCAAGTCGACGATTACCGCTCCAACGGATTCTTGCTGCTGGAATCCCTGTTGGACCAGCGAGAAGTGGAATCTCTGCGCTCCGCCTTCGAGCGTGACAGCATGATCCCCGGCCCGCAGGTCGTCACCGAGGAAGGCGGGACGGAGGTCCGCGCGGTGTACTCCTCACACCAGCGGCAACCGGAGTACGCCAGGCTCATCCGCGACCCGCGCATCCTGCGCCCCGTCCAGCAACTGCTCAGCAGCGACGTGTACATCTACCAGTTCAAGATCAACGCCAAGTCCGCCTTCGGCGGCGACAAGTGGGCCTGGCACCAGGACTACCTCGCCTGGCGCCTCGCTGACGGCCTGCCCGCCCCCCGGCAGCTCAACGTCGGTGTCTTCCTGGACGACGTGACCGAGTTCAACGGACCGGTCATCTTCGTGCCCGGATCCCACCGCAATGGGCTCGTCCGCGAGGGCCGGGAGGACTCCGCCAAGTCCGACCAGCACCTGGACCCCGACGACATCTCGCTGACCCCGAGGCAGCTCGCCCAGCTCGTCAGCCGCCACGGAATGTCCAGCCCCAAGGGCCCTGCGGGCTCCCTGGTGCTCTTCTCACCGGAGATAGTGCACGGTTCGGCACCCAACATGTCCCCGTTCACCCGCCGACTGCTCATCGCCACCTACAACGACGCGGCCAATCTGCCGCAACCGTCCGGCCAGGCCCGTCCCGCCCACGTGGTGTGCCGGGACACCGAGCCGCTGCTCGCCCTGGACGTGCCGTTCTCGGAGAACCTCGAGACCCTGACGGCATGAGGGCCGGCACCGCGCGCGCCCTCGTACCACAGGAGTTCCTCGCACCGCTGTGACCGCGAACCTTCGGCCGGGAACCGGCCCACGACGGCGGCAGGCCCGTCACCTGCGGGTTCAGCGGCGTCTGCGGCACCGGTATGCACGTGCGCCAGGGCCGGCCGGCCCTTCCTGTACCCCTCGGCACGGTCAACTCCGGGCAGTCCGCCGGGATGCTGCTGCCGCTGGTGGAAGAGGCCACTGATGCCGGGGTCGCCGGCGTCGGCGACCGGCCGGTCTTCACCCGACCGCTGTTCTGACAGGCCGTCCTGGAGTCGCTGCCGAACCGATGGGCGGGGCCCCGCGGCGATTCCGTACGCCTTGGCGAGTCCGCCCGCCCTGCCGCGGGCGCCCTGGACGTCCGGCCCGGGGGAGATCGACCGCTGATCGCCATCCTGGTCGGCGACAGCCTCGCCAACAGCCAGATCGCCACCCGCACCAGCCCCCGCCCGCTCCGTACACCGCCAGTTATCACCTACACAAAATGTTCGGCACACTCAGCGTCCGATCGCGCAGCGAACTCGCGGGCACGGTCAGGCAGAAACTACGGGAGGCGCCATGACCGCCACGACGGATACTTTCGCCGACGCCATCGGCGGGCTCGGGGACACCGAGTGGGACCGGCTCGCCGACGGCAGGTTCTACTCGTCGGCGCTGTGGCTGCGGATTTGCGCGCTCGACCCCGGGTCGGTCTCCGGCGGACTGCATGTGGAGACCCCGGGCGGCGGCCGGGCCGCGATCCCCGTGGCGGCGGTGACCGACGAGCCCACCCCGGACCTGCGGTGGCACGACATGCTCTCCGCGCGCGGCCTGCCGGCGCCCGAGCCGGGCGGCCTCCTCATCGGCCAGCGCCGCGGCTACCTGGCGCACCTGCTGACCGGCGAGGGAACCGATCGGACCGAGGCCGCGGCCGCGGTGCTCGACGCGGTCCGCGCGCTGCGCTCACCCCTGCACGAGGAGTCGAAGATCGCCCGCGTGGCGATGTACCTGACCACCGAGGACGTGGGGGCGCTGCGCGCGGCGGGGGTGCGGACCGCCCCGGTCGCGCTGAAGACCGACGCCTGGATCGAGATCCCGCCCGGCGGCTACCACGCCTGGCTGGAATCGCTGTCGGCGCACCGGGCCCGCCGTATCCGCAGCGAGATACGGAAGTTCGAGAAGGCCGGATACGAGGTGGAGCACCGGACGCTCGCCGAGTCCTGGCAGGACGTCGCCCGGCTGCTGGCCCGTTCGCTGCTGCGCTACGGCAGAACCGTCGACGTGGCCCCGATGGCCGAGTCCTTCCGCAAGCAGGGGGAACTCGCCGGTTCGCGCGCCGAAGTGGTGCTGTGCTCGCGCCCCGGCGAACCGCCCGTCGGCTTCTGCCTGTACTACCGTTGCGGCGACACCGTGTACCTGCGGGGGCTCGGCCTCGATCACGACCAACTCGCCTCGGCCGCCGAGTACTTCAACCTCACCTACTACATGGCGGCGCGGCTCCCGGGAGTGCGCTGGATTCACGCGGGCACCGAGACCGCGGAAGGAAAGGCACTGCGCGGCGCGACGCTCCGGCCGCTGTGGCTGCTGGACCTGTCCGAGGACAGCCCGCTGGCCGGGTACGACCAGGAGATCCGCGAGCACAACCGCGCCCTGCTCACCCGCCTGCGCGACTCCTCGCCCGCGATTTCCGACGCCCTGAAGTACGAGCTCTGGGAACCGTACTGCTGAGGCCAACCGCCGTCGCAGTACGAGGAGTTACCCAACGTCGCGGACCGGGCCGGCTCTTGCAGGAATCCACGAAAGAGCCGGGCCCGGGTCTGTGGCTGCTCGCCGACCTCGCCGCGCACGTTGCCGGCCCCGTCGATCGAGGTCCGGAAGCCGAGTGCGGAGAGGCGTTCGGCCAGGAAGGCGCCGAGGGCGTTCTCGGAGCCCGGCACCGAGGGGATGCGCACCATGGCGTGCAGCGGCTCCGCCTCGTGCGGCCGGTCATGGGCTCAGTCCATCGGGTTGAAGTCGATCTGGAGCATGTCGCGCACGCCCGAGGTGCCCTCGGCGATGGTCGGCGAGACCTCGTGGGTGATCATGTTGTCGTCGAAGAACATGGAGTCGAGCGGCTGGAGCAGGGTGGTCTGCACGATGTCGCTGCCGTCGTTGGGGTGGACGGTGGACAGGCCGCCGGTGACACCGTCGCGGCGCATCAGGTGCAAGCCGACGCAGGTATGTCCGTCGCGGTGGCGGCCCTCGGGGGTGGGCAGGCCGTCGGAGCCGGCGCGGGCGACGACGCGGACCAGATGAACCCCGACCTTCCACGAGGTGTTGCCGTTGACCGCGGTCGCCATCCGGGCGTCGAAGCCGACCAGGGCGCGCAGGCCGGGGCTGAGCAGGACGTCCTCGGCTATCGGCTCGAAGACCCGGTCCTTGCCTTCCCAGAGCGGTATGGCGTCCTGGCGGAAGACGGCGTTGGGCAGGACCTGGAGAGTGACGGTGTCACCGTCGACGTCGGCGCGCAGCCGGCCGTAGCGGCGCTCGCGGTAGACGCCGACGCCGTGGACCTGGGTGTCGACCGGCAGGTTCTCCCAGGCGCCGCGGAGTTCCGCGAGGTCGGCCTCGCTGATCAGCCCGGCGAGCTCCGGCTTGCGCAGGACGACGAAGCCGGTGCCGCGGACCTGCTCCGAGAAGGTGGGCACGCCGTCACGGAGCTGCTGCCCGGTCGTCAGCGTGTTGCTGGTGCTGTTGGTCATGGTGTTTCCCCTCTGCACGGGTGTCCCGGCGGGGCCGGCGTTTCCGGCCGGGCCGGGTGCGGTTGATGTCGGGTGCGGCCGGTGATCCGGTCACGCCCGGTGACGACGGTCGCCGAAGGTGGCCGTCTCGGGTCGGACCCACCGAGAGATCGCCGGTCGACTGCACATTCCAGTACGGACGGTGGCCGGCCACCCGTACCGGATGTTCAAGAGCGGAGTGACGTCGCGCGCCCAGCCGCCGGCTGCGCTCACGACGGGCAGCGGCCGGGGCGGGCATCCCGGTCGTGGCGTGCGCTCAATCCTGCTCCTCGTACTCGACGTGCAGCGTCCGGGCGAGGTGGCGGAGGTAGGCCTCGGCCTCCGCATCCGACGCGTGGTGGGAGAGCACGACCGCCGGGTTCCCGGACCAGTCCGGGTAGGGGCACAACAGGGCGCCGGGGCCCGCGGTCTGCACCACGTAGTCCACCTGCGGGTCGGTACGCACCGCGTCCAGGCCGCGTATCCGCTTGACCCGTCCGCCGCTGCCGATCGGCACCAGATAGGCCGCCGCGTGGCCGGCCGGTGCCGGCTCCTCACGCCAGCAGAGCGGCTCCCGGCCGAGGTGGATGCGCAGTGCCTCGGCGGCCAGGTCGATCCCGCTGCTGACATGGGCGAGGTGGTGCATATTGCCCCCGCCGCCGAGGCGCGCGGTCATCTCCAGCAGCACCGGCCGCACCCCGCCGACCAGCCGCAGTTCGGTGTGCGTGGTGCCTTCCGTGACGCCGAAGGCATGGTGGGCACCGATCACCTCCGCCTCGATCGCGGCGAGTATCTCGGCCGGCAGTTGGGCGGGGGCCCGCAACATGCTCTCCTCGAAGTAGGGCCCCGTCAGTTCTCCCTTCCAGCTGACGGCACAGACCCGTACCTGCCCCTGGTGGACGAGGGATTCGGCGGAGATCTCCGGCCCGTCCAGGTACTCCTCGACCAGCACACCGGCGTCCGAGTCCGATCCGTCGGCGGCGCCCAGGTGGGTTTCGACGAGCTTCCAGGTGCGGGCCACGGCCTGCTCAAGGCTGTCCCTGTCATCCGCACGGATCACACCGAAACTGGAGTGGCCGTTCGCCGGCTTGACCACGACGGGGAACCGCAAGGTCAGCGCGTCGGTCCAGCCGTCCGGATCCTTGATGACCACGAAGCCGGGCACGCCCAGACCCGCTTCCCGCAGGCGCTGGCGCATGCTGCGCTTGTCGCGCACCACGGCCGCCGCCTCCTCGGTCAGCCCGGTGAGGCCCAGCTCCCGAGCGGCGCGCGCCACGAACGGGATGACCCTTTCGTTGCCCGACATGATGCCGTCGAAGGGCTCTTGCCGGTAGCGGTCGGCGAGCGCGGACAACGCACCGTCCGGGTCTCCGTCGACGTCCAGTGGCAGCAGTTCGACCACCGCCTTGGCCCGCCCGGCGGACTCCTCGGTGTCGTCCCCCCTGGGCACGAGGATCAGGTCGATACCGGCACGCTCGGCGGCCTCGAACACCCAGGGGAACACGGACAACTGACCGACGAGGACAAGTTGAGGGCGCTGCGGCATGACGGTCTCCAAGGATCGGCGGTGTGAACGGGGCCGGGCACGGCGCGCCGGCCGGTACGGTCCTGCGTGAGGTCATCCCGGCGAGGCGACGGGCAAGGTGGTACGGGAGCCGGGACCGTCAGGCGGAGCACATGACCGGCGCGCTGCTCGGCCGCGCCGCGAACGGGCGTGTCCCGGTCTCCCATTCGTAGGAGAACCGGCCGTTCACGCACGGGTGCCGCGCGCGCAGCAGGTAGCTCTCCGCCAGCTCCTCCAGCAGGTCCTCGGCCCGCTGGTCGCTGATCCCCAGGGCCGCTGCCACATACACCGGCGTGAGCCGGTCGGGGACGCCGGGAGACACCAGCGCGTACGCCAGGGGCCGTGACTCGGCGGGCAGCGTCGCGAGCGTCCGGTCGAATCCGGCCCGCACGCCCAGCGGATCGCTGTCGGCGCCCCCGGACGCGAGGACCCAGGCAGTGGCCTGCCGGGCCGTCCAGTGCGGGCGGCGGCGCAACTGCGAAGCGACCGCGAAGAGCGCGCCCGGCAGCCCCCGGCACAACCGGGCCAGCCGTCGCAGCCCCTCCGGGTCCATGGTGATCCGGTGGCTCGGCACGGAGGACGCCAGCAGGTGCAGACAGTCCTCGAAGGGCAGTCCGGCCAGTTCGACGTGGACCGCCGACGAGGACACGAACAGCCGCCGGCGGCTGCCGATCACCACGCCGCAGCCGGCGCCGGACGGCAGCAGCGGCGTCAAGTCCCCAACGTCGCACACGTCGTCGAGCACCACCAGGACGCGCAGGTCGGCGGTCCAGGTACGGAACAGCAGGCTCAGGTCGGTCGTGCCCAGCCGCAACTGCTCCTCCGTCGCGCCGAGTCCCCGCAGGAACGAGCGAAGGATCTCGGCGGGCCGCACCCGCCGGCCGGCACCGTCACGCAGTCGCGCGTAGAGCCGTCCGTCCGGGTAGTGACCGCTCACCTGATGCGCGGCGTGCAGGCACAGCTCGCTCTTCCCCGTGCCGGGGGCACCCCCCACGATCACGACCGGCCGGTCCTCCCGCGCCCGGCCGGCCAGCACCGCGGTGAGGCGCGCCAGCTGGCCGGCGCGTCCGGTCAGGGGCTCGCGCGGGGCGGGCAGATGGCAGGGCGCCCGGGTGGCGGCGGTCACGGCCGTGAGCCGCCCGGCGGGACGCAGCAGCGCCTCGTCCGACGTGAGCACGGCCGTGTGCAGGGCCTGGAGTTGGGGCGAAGGGTCGAGACCCAGCTCGGTGGCGATCCGCTCGCGTGCCCGCCGGTAGACCTGGAGCGCTTCCGCCCGCCGGTCCATGCGGTAGAGAGCCGTCATCAGATTGCCCTGGGCCCGCTCGTCCGTCGGTTCCCGCCCGGCCATCGAGGTGAGTTCGCCGAGCACCTCGTGGTGCCGGCCGAGGTGCAGGTCGGATTCGATCCGCAGGTGGTGTGCGCTGGTACGCAGCTCCTCCAGGCGGACCGCCTCGGCCTTCAGCGTGGGCCCCTTGCGTACGTCCACCAGGGCATCGTCCCGCCACAGTTGCAGCGCCGCGGCGGCCGTGTCACGGGCCCGGGCGAAGTCCTCGTCACGGAACTCCGCTCGGGCACGGGCGAGCAACGGCTCGCATCGGAAGACGTCCACGTGGTCGGCGGGCAGCGACAGCTGGTAGCCGCCGTCGACCGTGCCCAGCAGCGGCCCGGCCGCCCGTACCGCGCCGCCGCTCCTCGGATTGCCGAGGGAGAACCGCTTCCTGAGCTGGTACACGTACGTCTGGAGCGCGGTGTGCGCGCTGGCCGGCGGGTTGTCGTTCCACAGCTCGTCCATGAGTTGCTCGAAGGGCACCACCCGGCCCGCGTTCAGCACGAGCATTGCCAGTGTCTGACGTATTTTCTGGGCGGCCGGCGCCATGTCGACGCGGTGATCGTCCCCGTAGGCCTGGAGCGGCCCGAGAAGGTTGATTCTCATGAAATTCGCCCTGTCTCATGTTCGTTCGGTCCCCGTCGGACGGCCGGCGACGCCACCGCCGGGCCCGATCACTCGGGCCGGGCGGTGCGGATGTGCTCGGCCGCCCGGTGTCAGGAACTCCTGGCCCCGGCTCCCGCGGCCAGGGTCGGGTGGTGCCGGGCAACGATGTCGGGGAAGGAGCGGATCAGCCCTTTCATGACGTTGTCGCCGTAGAGGGCGAACAACGGGTTGCCGGCGACGTCGATGACTCCCCCGGCGCCCTCCACGTAGGGGCTGGGCAGGGGCTGCATCGTGGCGTCGAGCCGAGGGTTGTAGAAGAAGGGAATGGAGTAGCGGTTGACGCCCGGGGCGGGCCGGACCACCCGGTGGAGGGTGGCACGCACGTAACCCCTCGTCGCCACCTCCAGCAGCTCTCCCAGGTTGACCACGAACGCTCCCGGGATCACCGGCACATCGGCGAACTTGCCTTCCTCGACCGCGACCTGGAGGCCGCCGTTGTCGTCCTGGACGAGGAGGGTGAGCAGCCCGAGGTCGTTGTGAAGGCCGGTCCCCTGGTCGGAGCCCGCGTTCTCGTCCGCCCGCGCGGGACCGGGGTAGTGCAGGAGTTTGAGGTGGATCTGCGGATCCGGATCGACGACATCGTCCAGGAACCCGGCGGGGGCGTCGAGCGACTCGAGGATCAGCCGTAGCAGTCGATGTGACAGATCGGTCAGCCGGGTGATCCAGGACTCGATGGCCGGGCGCAGCTCGGGCATCGCCTCGGGCCACTCGTTCGGGCCGATCAGGCACCGGTAGGCGGGATCGCCGGGCGCGGGCGGCGTCGCGGGCTGCTCCGGCCCGATGTCCAGCTGCCGGCGCTGGTCGGGCAGGCCCCGGGTGTGTTCGCGGCCGAGTTCGGAGTAGCCGCGGAACAGCGGCGAGTCGAGGATGTTCAGCGCGAGCCGGTCGGCCTCGGGCAGGGCGAAGAACCGGCGGGTGAGTTCGAGCATGTCGTCGGCGTCCTCGACGCCGTGGCCGACGAGCTGGAAGAAGCCGATCTCGTGCACGGCCTTGCGCAGCCGGTACAGGAACTCCGACCGGGCTTCTTCCGAACCGGCGGCGTCACGGAGGTCGAGCACGGGAAAGGTGTCGGTCATGGCAGCTCCTTCGAATCGCTGGTCTGGTAGGTCGTCGGGTCGGTCACGCCGGCGTCCCGGAACGCTTCCTGCCGCTCCCTACAGGCGGCGCACCGTCCGCACTGCAACGCGTCGCCACGAAAGCAGCTCCAGGTGTCGGTCCAGGGGACGCCGAGTTCCTCACCGAGCGACACCACGTCGCTCTTGCGCAGCCTGACCAGCGGCGCTGTCAGGGTCAGGTCGGGGTGCGCATATCCGCGGGTCGCGATCCGCTCCATGGCGAGGAAGGAATCGATGAACGCGGCATTGCTGTCGGGCGCGGCCTGGAGGTCGTCGACCACCCCGACGGCCACCGCTTCCGCCTTCTGGGCGACGGCGACCGCGAAGGCGACGGACAGCAGAAGGGCATTGCGGTTGGGTACGACGTTCGGGCTCTCGCCGGACGACGACCCGCTCTGGTGATCCGGCACGTCGACGGTCGGGTCGGTGAGCGAGGAGCCGCTCAGGAGCTTGCCGACGGGGCTGAGGTCGACGACGTGGTGCGGTACCCCGAGCGATCGGGCCGCCTTCGCGGCGAACTCGTGCTCGACGAGATGACGCTGGCCGTAGTTCACGGACAGCAGGTGGAGTGTGTGTCCTTGCGCCTGGAGGTGGTAGGCCATGGTGACCGAGTCCAGGCCGCCGGACACGATTGCGACAGTTTTCGGCATGCGTCGCCTTCGGGCAGACGGAACGGGAGGGTGGATCAGTACGGAAGGATCAGGACAGCGGTGTGCTGTGCACCAAAACGGCGGCGGTCGTGCGGGCGTCCGTCACGACGCCGGCGTGGCCGGGACGAGCAGCCGGGTCGATCGGTGGCCCTTGCGGTAGGTCAGTTCGACTGCGGGCCGCGGACCGTCCAGCCTCGTGGTGACGGTTCGCTCCTCGCTCCACCCGACCAAGCGGTACTCGTGTCCGCCGAGGGCCACCAGCGGGAAGAGGATGTCCTCGGGAGACCGAATGGCAAGGCCCGTGCCGGTGTCGACGATGCTGAAGGTGGCCTGCGGCTGCGGGCCGGTGAGCGACCCGAACTCCTCGATCTCCAGCAGGTGCGTCGGCGCGTCGAACGAACACCGCGCAGCTTCCCGCTCCGTGTCGGTCGTGGCCACGGCCGGACGGTTGTAGAGCACCTCCGGGCCGTTGAAGTAGTCGGCCCAGTCGGCCGGGAAGAGCTGTGCGAGCTCGGGTGTGACGAGCACGTCGACGACGAGATGCACCCGATGCTCGGGACCGAGGTTCTGGATCTGGTGCTTGCGGCTGAAGTCGCCGAACCAGAACTCACCGGGCTGCCAGCGATGAATCGCTCCGTCAAGGTCCAGTGAGGCTTCCTCGTGGGTGATGACCGGGATGTGCAGCCGGGCCATACCCCAGTCCGGGGCGAACTTGGGATCGCAATGGCGGTATCCGACGACGCCGGGTCCGAGATCCAGGAATCGGACCGCGTAGAGGGGTCCGGGAATCGAGCGCAGGACCTCCCGCACGTACGGCATGTGGTCCAGCCACTCGGTGTCGGCGAACTCCGCGCTGCCAGGGCCCCCTGGGTCGGTACGTGTCTTGTCACCACCGGGGCTGCGCACCGGGAGGCAGCGCCAGTCCTGGTCGGCCCACCTGGACACGCGCCCGTTCTCGTGCGAGCTCTGCTCATCCCACAGGTGGTCGCGCGCGGTCATGAGGTCGGCCATCAGCCGGTCGGCGTCCAGCACGGGGAGCAGCCGGGCCGCTTCCGCAGGCGTCGAGGAATCATTTACGTTCATCGTTGTCCTTTCATGCCGACCGGCCCGGATGCGCAGGTGTGCCGAGGAGAACGGCTGCTGTTCGCTGCTCTCCGACCCGGAGCCGGATGGCTCGTCACGCCCGGAGCAGGTCGAACAGCTCGCGCCGGAGCTCGGCGTCCGTGCTGAACTCCCCGCGATATGCGGTCGATGTCATCTGCGCGGCGGCCTTGATGCCGCGCATCGACATGCAAAGGTGCTCGCCCTTCGCTATGACCGCGACGTCCGGGGTGCCGCTCAGGGTGCTGATCTCGAGCGCGATCTGGTCCACGAGGCGCTCCTGGACCTGGAGCTTGTGCGCGTACTGATGGGCGACCCTGGCGAACTTCGACAGGCCGAGCAGCTTCCCCGTCGGGCGGTAGGCGATCGTCACGGAGCAGTTGAACGGCAGGAGGTGGTGCTCGCACAGCGACCAGAGCTGAATGTCCGAGACGACTACGAGCTGGCTCGTGCCGATGGACTCGAAGAGAGTGCCCAGCGAACCCGGGTCGTAGTTGATGAACTCCCGCCACCAGCGGGCGAACCGCGCAGGTGTGTCGAGCAGTCCGTCGCGATTCGGGTCCTCGCCGATCTCCACCAGGAGTTGGCGGGCGAGCTCGACCAGGGGGTCCTCGGTCGTCCTCGACGCCGACGGGTCACCGTTGAGGTCCAATTTTGTCACCGACATGCGGGGCACCTTTCGTCCGGGCTTCGGAGTTACTGACCTGACGGCCGGTACTCGGCCCACGTCTTGGGAGTTTCTGAGATACGCACGCAGGTCAACTCGGGAAACTTCGTCGACCATGTCCTGTAGACCCAGGCCGCCATGTTCTCAGCCGTCGGATTTTCGTCCATCACATCGTTCAGATGCCGATGATCAAGATGACCGTCGAGCCAGACCTTGAATGCGGACAGTTCTCCGTAGTCTCGAACGAAGCCCACGGGCAACAGATCCGCGTCATCGGCTCCAAGCTCCAACTCGATCACATAGTTGTGCCCGTGCATGCGGGCACACTGGTGCTCAGGAGCGAGGCCGGCAAGCCGATGACTGGCCGAGAATTCAAATTTCTTCGTGATTCGAAATGCCATCGATCCGAGTTCCCTTCTCCATTGCGCAGGTCGTTGCTCACACGCCGCGCTTTTCGTCCCACAACAAGGTGTGCAGTCTGGTCGTCAGGTTCCAGCCGCGCTCCACCACCGCGTCGGCCAACTCGCTCATGTGCTTGGTGACATCGTCGGCGGTACGCCCGATCGGCATGATCCATACCGAGGGCAGGTCGAAGGTGGTCACCAGCTGGGCCACTTCATCGAGATCGCGGGTGTTCTGGCAGACGAACTTGAACGTGCTTCCCGGCAGCGCCGAAAGACTGGCGAGTGCGGCAGGGACGATCCTGCGCCGCAGGGGGTCGCCCGAGTGCGACAGCTTCGGCGAGACGTTGAACCTGACGCCGGCGGCGATGAGTTCGGGGTGCGCGGCGTGCGTCCCGTTGGTCTCGATCTCGATCTCTTTACCGCGTGCGGTCAGTGCCGCCACCAGAGGAATCAGTCGCTCCTGCTGACCCAGGGGCTCACCGCCGGAGATCACGATCAGCTCGGTGTCGAAGCCGAGCAATTCCGCGACGACCTCTTCGACCGGGCGGCGGTGCAGCTCCTTGCGCGGATCGTGGGCGACCCCGCTGTCACCGGCTCCGGTCCAGTCCCAGGTATAGGGCGTATCGCACCACGAGCACGACAGGTTGCACCCGCCGAGTCGCAGGAACGCGCACCTGCGTCCCAGGGAACGACCCTCGCCCTGGACGGTCGGACCGAAGATTTCGTTCACTACGAGATCCTGCTCCATGGCGCACCGTTTCCTATGAGTGCGACGGCTCGACGGCCGCCGGCTTCTGCGCCTGCACAATGAACCAATGCCGGCTCAGCCGGACGCCCTGATCGACGGTCACCGCGGAGACATATCGATCGAATGCCTTCTTGTCCGCCGCCGGATCGTAGTTGTCGACGATCGGCACTTGGTGCAGGAAAGTGTCCAGATCGCCCGCCGAGTGGTAGAACTCCTCGAACCGGAACGCCTGGTTTCTCGTCACCACGAAGCCTGCATCGGACAGTTCTTGGGCAATCTCGTCCGACAAGGGCCTGCCGTTCCAGCTGTCGAAGTTCTGACCGCGACCGAACGCTTCCTTCAGCTCTCGCGCGTCCTGCTCCCCGATCCCCATGTACACCACGGACCCACCGGGGCGCAGCACCCGCTCGAACTCACCGGCGATCAGCGGACCGCGGCGGGAAGTGACCACATCGGCGTACCCGTCGGGCAGCCCCGTATCGGCGGCGTCGCACAGCTCGAACGTGACGTGCGACAGACCTGCCTCCGCTCGATACCCCGCGGCGCACTCCAGCATCGACGTCGACAGATCGATCCCGGTCACGGCGCCGTACGCAGGAGAGATGCGCAACAAACTCCGCCCGTCGGCGCAGCCGACATCCAGCAGTCGGGCGTGCGGCGCTCCCAGCGCAGTCGCCAGTTCATCGAAGACGGTGTCCGGGCGGCCGTCGGCGAATACGTCGGTGCTCCGCGCATCGCTCAAGTAGCCGCCAAACCGCTCGGCCACCCTGGAGTAGAACTCCGCGTCCATCGTCATCGGCCGTGCACCTTCCCCTGATCCACGGTCAAGAAGAGGCCCTGGTGCGCACGCACCGGCTTCTTCGGCTTCCGTGGGAACTCCCTGACAAGGCCTCCCGCTGTCGCGGGGGACTTTGTGCTGCGCTGCGATTTTGTTTCCGGGACGCCGAACGCGGCGGGCGTCGCCGCGTCCCGGGTCACTACGGTCATTCGGACCACTCCTTGAAGGCGTCCCCTGAAGGGGCGCCGAGGTCGGCAGGACCCAATCTCCGGTGTCGCCCTATCGGCCCGCCATCACGGGGCATCCACGCTGGGACGAGACCGGGTTAAGGCGGTGATAGCGCGGGCATGCGGCGGCGATGGGCACCTGGTTCACGCTGGTTTGAGCAACGCCCGGACGGACTGCCGAACGGGCTGCGAAGGGAGAAGAACCGAATGGCCATCAAGAAGTTGCCGGCTGCCGCGGGCACCGTCGTCGCGCTGGTCCTGGGCGCCGTAGGAGATCAGCACGGCGTGGAGCGGGGCCGGGCCGCCGCGACGCGTGCCGACGGCCCGGCCACCGACAACACGCCGTGGACGTGACCGTCCGGCTGCTGCCGGCCGGCGTCAGCTGACCGACGTCACGGGCCTGCCCAGGATGGCAACGATGTCAGCGCGTACGGCAGCGGCCCCGCTGTGGTCCAGGATCCGTTCCCGGATCCTGGCTGATTGCGAGTAGTACTGGAGGGCTTGTTCCACGCGGCGCAGGTGGGCATTGACCCGGCCGAGGTCGTGCAGCACATACCCTTCTCCGACCAGGTCGCCGCGCGCCCTGACCATGGCGAGAACCTCCAGCAGGGTCCGCTCCGCCGCCTCGTACTGCTGCTGGTACATCAGCATCTGACCCAACCGCCGCAGCACGAGGGCCTGACCCCGGTCGAAGCCGGCCGACCGGCAGATGCCGAGGGCTTCGTCGAGATACGAACGGGTTCGCGTGAAGTCCGCTCGCCGCATCGTGATGTGCGCCATCTCGCCGAGCACATACGCCCGGCCGATGACGTCCTGCGCCCGCACGAAGTAGCGCTCGGCGCTCTCGTAGAGGGCCAGTGCCCGATCGTCGTCGCCATGGTGCCGCTCGACGCGCGCCAGGTCACGCAGGCACAGCGCCTGACCACGCACCTCACCCACCCGCTCGAAGATCCCCAGAGCGGCGCTGAGGTAAGGGCCCGCTGCCTCATGCTCGCCCCGATGCAGGTGCAGGGACCCCAAGGAGCCGAGTACCGCCGCCTGGCCCCGTTCGTTGCCGGCCTCTTGTACCGCGGTCAGCGCTATCCGATGGGTGCGCTCCCAGAGCTCGGGATAGCCACGGGCCTCGAAGAGCGTCACCAGAGTGGTGGCCAGCTCCCAGCACAACTCGTCCAGCCCGGACCGGGCCGCCAACTCCACCGCGCTCAAGAGGTTGGTCTGCTCGCTCTCCAGCCACCCGAGCGGGTCGCGGAGGCACCGCCGGACGAGATCCTCCGGCGGATGCCACCGTTCGCCCCGGCCGGACACGAGCGTGTACGTACCGCCGTAGATCTCCTTGTGCGCCCGCTCGGCGAGCGCCATCCAGCCACCGACCATACGCCGCACCGCGCCGGCGCGTTCCGCCTCGGGAATCTCCGCGGCCAGCCGTTCGTGCGTGAACGTCCGCACGATCTGCGACAGTCCGTACCGGATCTCCCCGCCCTGGTCCATGGCGGTGATGTCGAGGAGCCGCATGTCGATGAGCGGTTCCACGAGGTCGGCGGGGTGCGGCGTGCGGTCGTCGATGAGGGCGGCACCCAGCCAGCTCGGGATCTCCGTTCCTTCGGCCAGGCTGAGCAGGCACAACAGGCGACGGTCGGCCGCCGCCAGGCCGTCGTAGCTGAGCGAAAGACTTGCCCGGATCGACAGCTCGCCGTGTGCCAGCTCGTCCAGCCGGCGGTGCTCGTTCTCAAGCCGGTGCCACATGGAGGTCAGTGACCAGTGCGGGCGCGCGGCCAGACGCGCGCCGATGATCCGCAGCGCGAGCGGCAGCCCGCCCACCAGACGTATGAGGACCCGCGCCGCCTCCCGCTCGCTCTCCACACGGTGCTCTCCAATGATCCGCCCCAGGAGCCGGACGGCCTGCTCCTGGCTCAGCGGATCCACGTCGAACCGGCGTGTGCCCGGCAACGCCGTGAGCAGGCTGCGGCTGGTGACCAGCACGCCACTGCTGCCGGTTCCGGGCAGCAGGGGCATCACCTGCGACTCGCTCACCGCGTTGTCCAGCAACACCAGGATCCGGCGGCCGGCCAGCAGACTGCGGTACATCTCCGCGCACTCGTCGAGCGCCTCGGGGATGGCCTCGCCGGGTATGCCCAGTGCTCGCAGGAACCGCCCCAACGCCTGAGCCGGGTCCACCGGTTGTCCGCCCGGCCCCCGGAGGTCGCAGTAGAGCTGTCCGTCCGGGAAGTACTCGGTTGCCAGCCGGTGCGCCACGTGCGTGGCCAGCGTGCTCTTGCCGACACCGGGCCTGCCGAGCACCAGGGCCACGCTCAGCGGTCCACTTCCCTGGCCCTCGGTGACGGCGTCACAGATCGCCGAGACGACCGTGTCGTCGGCTACGAAATCGCCGATGTCGGCAGGCAGTTGCCTAGGGGTGACGACGGGGTCGGGATCGGCACCGAGCTCCTGCGCCGGCGGAGAGATCTGCGTCGCCACGAGCGCACGCGGTTCGGGTTGTTCAACCAGTGCCAGGCCAGGGTCGTCGGTGAGGATCGCTTGCGCCAGGTCGCGCAGTTCCCTGCCCGGGTCCAGGCCCAGTTCCTCGGTGAGTAACGCGCGGCCCTGGTGGTAGGTGTCCAACGCCTCCGCCTGCCGGCCCGAACGGTACAACGCCACCATGAGGTGCCCCCGCAGCCGCTCACGCAGCGGATGTCCGGCGACCAGCTGCATCAGCTCGCCCACCAGGTGCTCGTGACGGCCCAGCTCCAGCAACAGCCCCATGCAGGTCTCCACCGCTTCCAGACGGCTCTCGTCCCACTGCGCCGCCGTACCGGCCAGGACTTCGCTGGGCACACCGGCCAGGCACCGCCCCCGCCACAGGCCTGTCGCCGAGCGAAGCGTTTCCACCGCAGGCATCTTCAGACCCTCACGGGCCAGCGCGTGCGCCTCTGTCACCAGGCGACGGAAGGTGCCGACGTCGGTCGCATCCTCCGGCCCCCTCAGGATGTACCCGCGAGCGCGGGTCTCGATGGTGGCGTCCACTCCCCCGTCCGAAAGTGCCTTGCGGAGCCGGGAGATGCAGATCTGCACCTGGGCGCGTGCGGTCTTCGGCGGATCGTGCGCCCAGATGACGTCCACCAGACGGGTCGTCTCCACCACCCGGTTCAGTTCGAGCACCAGCGCCCCGAGGACGATCTCTTGACGCCCCGGTGCCACGGATACGGCCCCCAGCTCGCCGCTCACCTCAAGCGGCCCGAGCACCCGGAAAGGAGCCGCCGCTACGCCGCTGCCGTCGTAACCTGACGAGACTGCCATGCATAACCTGCTTCTGTGCTATCAGCCAGGCGATGTGGTCCGGCTTGCAAAGTGGGACAGAACTCATACCGACCTGGCTGCTCAGCCGTAGCCGTTGGCCCCGCGGTCGATTGCCGCGGAGATGTCCGCCCGCCGGTGTCGTCCGGTGACGAGGAAGCGCGTGCCGGGCCGGCCGGACAGGGTGCGCGGCTGGTCCCGTGCGGTGGTGTCGGCGGTGTCGAAGGCCGTGACGACGGCGTCGGGTGAGTGGACCGCCACGCACACGGTGCCGGTGAGTAACTGCTGGGGCATTTTTGCCTCCCCGTCGGAAATCGCCCATGAGGTACGAGGCGATGATCGTGCCACGTACTTTTCGGCCACCGGCTTTTTGGGTGGCTCGATTGCTTAAGGACAGGGAAACCTGGCACGAGTGGCGACAGGAGGGACCGGGCGGTTGGCACAAACGGGCAAAGTTGCCGGCCGTTGCTTGCCGCGGAGGGTCCCGCCCCGCATCATGAGGTGCTCAAGACCCCGTCGTGACCTGGGTTTTCACCCGTCCGGGACGTCCTTCGCGACGCCCGCGCGCCGCGGCGCGCCTCCGCGGGCGGGAACCCCGGGCATCGCACCGCCCCGGGTGCCCGTCCCCCACGGAGACGGGCACGCGGGGCCGGCCCGGCCCCCGCGACCGTTCAGCGGTCCGGGGTGGTCAGGGGGTTGCCGGTGAGCATGGCCGAGACGACCTCCGTACGGGACCGCAGGCCGGTGCGCGCGAACAGCCGTGACAGGCGGTTGGCGACGGCGTCCTCGCTGAGCCGCAGTACGGTGGCGATCTGACGGTTGGTGAGTCCCTCGGTGATCAGGGTGGCCAGCAACTGCTCGTTCTCGGCGGTGGCCTGCTTGCGGCGAGGGACGGTCAGCCCGGCTTCCCGCATCGCGGCCCTGGTGTGGAAGCGCCGCAGCACGGAGCCCGTCTCGCCGTACAGTTCGTACGCCTCGTGCAGCAGCTCCGGGGGGCCCGCGTCCCCGGCAGCCGCCGACAGCGTGACCGCGGTCTCGAAGGGCTGTCCCCGCGAGCGGGCCAGGTCCACCGCCTCGTGCAGCATCTTGCGCGCGGCGTCGGAGCCCTGCCCCAGCACCCGGGCCGATGCCAGCAGGTACAGCAGCCGGGTCCGTCCGCTGCCGGTGCGCCCGGCCAGCTCATCGAGGCGCCACAGACAGGTCGCCGCCGCGTCGGCCCGGCCCGTCTCCGCCCGGATCATGGCGAGGGCGGCGGCCAGCTCGTCGGTTCCGAAGACATAGCCGCGCGCGTCGGCCTCGCGCAGTCCGCGCCGCAACGTGTGGTCGGCAGCGTCGGGACGGCCCATGGCCCGCAACACCTCGGCGTCGGCGACGTCCAGGAAGACCTCCAGGGGGCCGTTCCTGTTCCCGCGCTCGCCGGCGATCAGGCGGGCGGCGCCGACGGGCTTGCCCCTGGCCACCAGGATGGCCGCCATCCCCGCGGCGAACAGATGGTGCTGGGGCGGCGCGGTGAACGTCTGGTCCTTCGCGACCATGAAGCGCGCCAGCGCCAGCGCGTCGTCCCACCGGCCCTGGAGCTGGAGGAGGAGGAAGCGGGTGCCGGGGGGAAGCGCCTCGGGTGGCATCCCACGGTCCGTCAGCAGGGCCATGGCGCCGGACAGGTCGGCGGCGCCGAGCAACTGGAGGGCGTACCCGGCCGTTATCGAGTACAGCGTCTCCGGCGGAAGGCTGGGTTCCGGCGGCACGTCCAGGTTGCGGGCGAGCACGTCGGTCCGACCCTGCGCCATGTGCGCGACGGCCTGCGCCAGCTCCGGTATCAGCCGGGCGTGCGGGTTCGTGCGCCACACCGCCTCCGTCCGCGAGAGCAGATCCAGCACCTCCTGCCACTGCTCGGCCAAGCACAGTGCCAGGGCCCGCGCCGGCACGGCGGCCTCCGGGGGCAGCGGCAGGCGGTCCCACCACTCGGCCGAGCCCATCCGGGACAGCTGCGTCCAGTCCTTCCCGGCGGCGGCCGCGACGACCTGGAGACTGGCGACCTCCTGGAGTTCCTGGCCGGGGAGGACATCGGAGGGGTCGCGCAAGATCGCCTCCGCCGCCCTGCCCGCGGTCGGGTGTTCGCCCACGACCCAGGCGGCCTTCACACACCGCAGCAGCGCCAGTTCGCGGGCCGCCGGTTCCTCGATCAGACGCAGCGCCGCCCGGAACCACCGCAGCATCCCGCGGTCCTCTGGGTCGGGATGCAACGCCTCGGCGGCGGCCGTCAGTTCCGCCACCGCGCGATCGCGGTCGATCAGCACCCCCGCGTCGGCGATCCGGTCGGGCAGGTAGGTCTCGGCGTCCGCCTCCTCGACGAGCAGGGCCGGCCGGTGCGGGGCCGCCGCGGCGTCCGCGTCGTCCCGCGCCGCCCAGAGCGCCTCCACCGCGGCGGCGGACATCCGGCCGCGTTCCAGGGGCCCGAGCCGTCCCCGAACGGCGTGCTCCACCAGAGGCGACCGGAAGGTCCAGCCCCGGGGGCCGCCGCCGTCCTCGCCGGGCAGCGCGTCGAGGAGTCCCGCGGCGATCAGACCGCGCACGCCGTCGGCGACCTCCGGGCCGGACAGACCGGTGGTCTCGGCCGCCAGCGTCATCGCCGTCCGGCCGAGCGGCCACAGGACGCTCAACGCCGCCGCCGTCGTCCAGCACGGTTCACCGAGCTCGTGCAGCGCCCTGATGAACCGGTCCTCGTCGGGCAGCACGGGCACCCGCGCGCTAGCGGCGAGGAAGGCGTGTCCGTCGGCGATCCGTACCATGTCCCGCCGTGACCACCCGGTGAGCAGCGCGTCGGCGGCCGCGGGAACCCCGCGGGTCAGCCCGAGGACGCGCTCCACCAGAGCCGGGTCGGGCACCGCCTGCGACCGCCGCGCCACCATCTCGGCGATCTGAGGCCGGGTCAGGCGCGGCAGGATGATCTTCTGCGCCGCGCCCACCTCCGTCAACAGCCCGACGGCCTGGTCCCGTCGGCGGCGGGACACGGAGTCGCCGGCCTCGGAGGTGTGCCGCACCGACGTGATCACCAGCCGGGTCTCCGGGGGGCGCTGGGTGGCGATGTATCCCAGGACATTGAGGGACGCCGCGTCGGCGTACTGCGCGTCGTCCACCACCACGGCCACGGGCGCCGCCTGCGCCAGCACGGACAGCAGCGCGTCGGCGAGCGCCGCCCGCTCCCCGGCCTCCGCGGCGGACAGCAGCGCTTCGGTGAGCGCCGCCCGCTCCCCGCCCTCCGCGGCGGACAGCACCTCGGCGTCCGGGTCCGCCCGGCCGGCCAGGGTCCGGTGCTCCCGCACGGCGGCGACCGCCCGCAACGCCAGCAGGAGCGGACGGTCCTGGTCACCGCGCACACAGACCAGCGGCACGACCATGTGATCCCGCGCACGCAGCCGTTCGGCGGCCGCCCGGGCGAACACGCTGCGCCCCGCCCCCCGTTCCCCGTGGACGAACAGCATGCCGGGCCCGTCCGGGTCGTCCAGGAAGTGCTCGAACTCCCCCAACTCCCGCTCACGGCCCACCAGATGCACATGCGTGCCGTCCGCCCACGTCGCCGTGGCCCCGCGCACCGCCTCGGCTTCCGCCGGCCGGCCACTGTCCACGGAACCTCCTCGACGACCTGGCACCCGGGGGCCGTTCCGCCCGGTCTCCGCGACGGGGCCGATGCGCCGGTCCCGTCGGAGCCTGCATTATGTCCGTCTCCCGCGACGACATCACAATCGGCGGGACGACCCCGGTCGACGTGGGTCGAAGGCAAGTGAGGAGTCCCAGTGGAACGCCGTGTACCTCTCGTCGGCAGGGACCATCAGGTCGGTGTGGTCGCCGACGCCCTGCGTCCGGCCGGTACGGCGGGGCCCCTGTTCCTGACCGGCGCGGCCGGCGCGGGCAAGACCGCCGTGCTGAACGAGGCGCGGCACATGGTGGTCCAGGAGGGCGGCACGGTGCTGCGGCCGGTCTGGGAGACCGTCACCGGGCCGGGCGGGGCATCCGCCCTTGCCGACGCCGTCTGCGGAGTGCTCGCCGAGGTCCACCACGGACGGTTCCCGACCCACATCTCCGCCGTGCGCCGGGCGCAGTCGCGCCTGGGCGACGGCGGCGAACTGACGCTGCTGTCCACGCTGGGCGAGGCCCTCGCGGACGCGGCGTACCACGACCCGTTCGCCCTCGTCCTCGACGGCGTCGAGCGGATGCCCCCGCCGACCGCCTCCGCGCTCCAGCTGATGCTGCGCGTGTTCCGGCCCGCCGGCCTGCCCGTGGTGCTGGCCGGGCGCCCGGTGTCCTGGGGCCCTGAAGTCGCCCCCGACCTGGCGACGGCGGCCGGCCGGGTGCTCGACCTGCCGCCGCTGGGGCCGGACGAGGTCGGCGAGCTCGTCGGCCGGCGCCTCGGCCGTCCCGCCGAACCCGCGCTCCTCGCGGCGGTGCAACGCTCCCTCGGCCCCCTGGCCGGCAACCCCGAGGCCGTGCTGTCGGTGCTCGCCGCGCTGCACGAGGACGGCGGCCTCGTCGACCTCGACGGCCGTACCGGCCTGGCCGGAACGGAGGACGACCTGCGACTCACCGTGGACGCGGAGCCGCTGCGCCGGGTCACGGCCGACGGCATGGACGCCGTCGTCCTGGCCGGCCTCCTGCACCGCGCCGAGCTGCGGCTGGAGGACGTGCACGGCCTGGGCCCGGCGTGCGCGACGCTCACCACGGACCTCGGCCGGACCGTGGACCGGCTGGTCAGGGAGCGGGTGCTGACCCTCGACGGGGACGGCCGGCTGGCCTTCGCCGTCCCCGCGCTGGCGGCGGCGCTCCGGACGCTGTCGCCCCGCTGCGACGTCCGGTCGGTGCACGCCGCCGTCGTGCAGAGGGTGGCCGGGCGGCTGGGTCCCGCCACCACGGGCGTCTGCCATCCGCTGCTGGCCGACCACGTCGCGACGGCGGGCTCCGTGCTGAACGACGCCGTGGCGGTGCCGTTGCTGCTGGCGGCGGCCGGCAAGGACGCCAGGTCCCACCACCCGCGGGCGGCGCGGGCCTACCTGTCCGCGCTGCGCCGCCTGCCGCCCAACTACCCCGCGACGCTGGGCGTGCTGCGTGAGGCCGCCGAACTGGGACTGGGGTGCGGCGACCATGTCGGCGTCCTCGCGCTGGGCGAACCGATCCTTGCCGGCCTGCGGGATCCCGGCCCCACCGACGGCGGTCTGGAGTTCGCCACCCTCGCCTGGGGGCTGTCCTCGCTCCACGAGCACCGGTCGCCGTACGACGACGCCGCCGTGCCCGAGGCGGTCTTCGCACGGATGCCGCGGACGGCGATGCTGGCCGCGCTCGGCGGCCGGTACGGGATCGGCCCGCTCATACCGTGGCCGCCGTCCGCGGCACCCGCCCCGGACGGCGGCCGGCTCCGCGACGGGCACGGTCCGCTGCCGTCCGAGGGCGAACTGCGGACGCTGGCCGCCGCCGTGGGCGGCCAGGAGGAGCTGGCGAGGGCCGTCCGTGGCCGGCCGGGAGAGGAGGAGGCCTGCGAGGCGGCGGTCGGGCGGCTGCGGGACGCGGCGGCCTACGGCGACCTGGCGGGCGCCCTCGAAGCCGTGCTGGGTGAGCGCTATGTGCGCGGGGGCCACAGCACCGCCGACCGCTACCACGCAATGGTCCGCGACTACCTGGCCGGGCGCTGGGACGACGCCCTGGCCGCGGCGCGCGGCATCGAGCGGCGCGGCCGGGCCGACGGCGGGCCGGGCACGGGCCAGTTGGCCCGGGCGCTGGCGGCCGAGATCCACTGCTTCCGCGGTGACCTCGTACGCGCCCGCGAGTGGCTCGACCTCATTCCCGGCTCGGTCGTCCACCCGTTGGTGGCCCGCGCGCGGCTGGGCGTGCGGTACTGGTCGGAGCAGCAGGACGCGGCACTGGAGGAGGCGTGGCGCGACGTGCGGCGGGTGCGCGGGAGCGGCCTGCTCGCGGGGGTCGAGAGGGTGCTGCTGCGCATCCTGGAGTTCGCCGAGGAGACCCGGCCGCGGCAGGCGCGACAGGCCCTGGAGCAACTGGCGGCACTGCACGCGGAGGTGGACACGGCCATGACCCGGGAGGCCCTGCTCGTCGCCCGCGGGGTGCTGCACCGTGACGCGGACGGCGCGTACGAGGCCTACCGCTCGGCCGAACGGCGGGGCGACCTGCACATGATGCTGCACTGCTGCCAGATCCTCGCCGAGGTCGCCGACGAGCCCCAGCCGTGGCTGGCCGAGGCGGCGCGGCACACCCATCTGCTGTCGCTCGGACGTCCCGGGCGCGTCCTGCTCGGCCGGTCGGCGCAACGCCGCAACGTGCCGCTGCCGAGGGGCCGGGCGGCCCGCGAGGGCCTGAGCGAGGCGGACATCCGGCTGATCGGCATGGTCGGCGAGGGCGGGACCAACCGGCAGATCGCGGCCCGTCTGGCGTGCAGTGAGAAGACGGTCGAACAACGGCTGGCCCGGCTGTTCCAGCGCAGCGGCAAACGCTCGCGGGTGGAGCTGGTGGCGGCCTGGCTGGACGGAAGCCTGGCCGGACTCGGCCCGGTGCCGGACGTCCCGCCGGGCGGTGCGGCGGGACCGGGAGCGAGGCCCGGCCCGGCCGGCGGCTGAACGCGCGGGCAGAATCCGCTGTTCGTACGGACAGGGTCACCACGCCGGGACTGCCCGGCCGCATGCCCGTTCCCGGGCGGGGCAGTCGAGGGCAACACCCGCCGCGCGTGCCCTCGCTCCGCAAGTCCTCCGTCAGTTGACGGATGTAACGCCGCGCGGGCCCCCCTACGTTGGCACCGCCGCAGCAGGAGCCACAGCCAGGGGCAGGGCGCTTCCTCCCCTGTCCGGGAGGCCTTGCCTCGGCACGAGGGCCGGTTTCCCAACCGCCCACAGGCAAGAACTGCCCGAGGAGAACCGAATAACCATGATCACCGAGCCGACCCCCTACAGGCCAGTGCGGCGGACGATGGCCGCATTTGCCGCGGTCGCCTTCGCCACTCTCGCCACGTCAGTCTCTCCGCTCACGACCGGAACGGCTCACGCGGACACCCCCGCCATGACCGGCCTGTCCCTGTCGCCGCGCCTGCCCCAGAGCGACGGTCTTGCGCCGTCGCTGGATCTGGCGAAGGACTCGCCGGACTACGGGACCGAAATGGTCATCAACAAGTCGCCGATGGCGAATTGGAGCATCCTCCCCAATGGGGACGGGAGTTTCCTGATCCGCAACGACAAGACGCAGAAGTGCGTCGACTTCAACACCGACAACGGCCACCTCGTCGAGCCGCAGTACTGCGACCAGAAAAACCGCAAGCAGAACTGGTACCTCCAGCCCTCGAACGGTGGTGACGGCTACTACCTGATCCGGAACGTCAACACCGATCAGTGCATGGATGTGTTCGGCGGAAGCAGTAACGACGGCACGACCGTGGGTATCCACGGCTGCAACGGTGCCGCCAATCAGGAGTGGACCATCGGCCCGACTCCGGACCCGCAGTACAAGGGCCCCAGCCTCTCGGACCTGGCCACCGCGTACGCCCTGAAGCAGTGCAGCAACGGTGGCGGCACCGTCAAGTCGTGCGACTACGCCGTCACCGGCGACAGCGTGGCTTCGGTGGGGAACCTGAAGCGGGTCAGCTCCAACGTGTGGAACAACAGCACCGACCCCGGGGACCGGACCATCACCTGGACGCAGAGCACGTCCCAGACCAACACGGTGGGCACCTCCCTCACCGTCACCAGCGAGGTCGGGGTCAACGTCGAATTCGTCACGGCCAAGGTCAGTACGGCGCTCTCCGCGCGCTACGAGCACTCCTGGACCGAGACCGACACCGTGAGCGACGCGAACAAGATATCCGTGAAGCCGGGCAACTACAGCTGGGCGATGCGAGGCCAGCTGATGAAGACGGTGACGGGCAAGTGGACGTTCACCAATGATCTCGGTGACACCTGGTCCGGCGACGGCACCGCCACCGTCCCCGCCAAGGACGGCACCGACAGTCTCAGCAGCAACCTGGTGCTGTGCACGAGCGACAGCCCCGCTCGTGAGTGCGTCGACAACCGGTGACCGGTGCGGTGCGCTCCTCTCGTGATCCGAGTGCACCCCGCCACGTGATCTGACGGCACGCCGTCGGACCGTTCCCCGGCCTCCGCGAACGGAGCCGGGGAACAACGCGTCGAGCGCCGAAGGGGGTCAGCCCTGCGAAGGTGACGGCCCGGACTTCTGCCGGCGGGTCACCTCCGCGGCGATTTCGACCCGTGAGGTCATCGCCAGCTTTCTGAGGATGCTGGACACATGGGTGCTGACGGTGCTTCGGGCGATGGACAGCCGAGCCGCGATCTCAGGATTGGAACACCCTTCGGCCACGTGCTCCGCCACCAGGCGTTCGGTGTGGGTGAGTGCTTCCCAGCCGTCGCGCACGCCGGTCCGGGTCCTGTGTGAGCCCCGGCGAACGGCGACCGCACGCAGCCGGGACGTCGCCTGGGCCACGTCCCGGACCGCGCCCAGCTGCGTGAACGTGTCCAGTGCCTGATCGAGCAGGACACGGGCGTCACCCAGCCGCCCGCTACGGGCCAGCATTTCCGCCGCGTCGGTAAGGGTGTGCGCCGCATTGAGCGGCCGCGGAGCGTTGCGGTAGCAGCGGACGGCTTCCATGAGCAGATCGGGGTCCCCGCTCAGCAGACCTTGACAGCGGTAGGCGTCACCGAGGTGGTAGAGGCCGCCGCTGTACTCGGCGCGCCGTTGCGCGGCGGCGGCATATCGCTGTGCGTTCGCATGGTCCCCGTGGGCCAGGGCGAGGCGCACCAGATCAGGTGTCAGAAAGCTGAGGATCAGCCGGCCCGGCAGATGGCCGACGCCACTGTCGAACGCCTCGGCGAGCCGGGAGTAGGCGCGCCGGGCATCGCCCTGCGCTTCGTCCAGAAGGACGTCGGCGCACAACGGCAGATACTCGTAGAAGGCAGCGACCGTCGAGTTGTCGGCCTCGGGCGGCAGAGCGGTCAGATGTGCTTCGGCGAGGGGGCGTCTGCCTCTGTGCACGGCGATCAATGCCGCCACCGCCCGCAGCGCCCGGCTCAGTGCGTCCTGGCCTCCGCAGTCGAGACCTGATGCGATCTCCGCCAGCGCATCGTCCCAGCGCCCCGTGTGAAACGCGAGGAGCGCGCAGGACAGGTGGTACCAGGGCAGAAACATCCCTCCGGTGTGCTCCGCCGGGATGCGTATGGCCGCGAGGGTCCGCTGCGCGTCGTCCCCGAGATCGAGATCGACGTAGTAGTTCACCAGGGCGAGTTGCAGCCCCATCCACTGCGCCGGGTGCATCGTGTCGGGCGTGAGGCGGGACGCCTGCCGCGCAAGTGCCACCGCTTCGGCGTCCGGCGTTTCGAGGAATCGCTTGGCTGCCAGTATGTGCAGGGCGCCGGCCAGGGCGTGACTGTCGCCGGCCTTGTCGGCGGCGCGGCGGGCGCGTGAGGCGGCCGCGCCGGCCTCGGTGAGGTCGCCCAGCGCGAAGAGACACACCGCGCCGAACGCCTGGAGCCGGACCGCCTCGATCGCCGGTACGCCCGGGCTCCGGCATCCGGCCCGCGTCTCCGCCAGCGCCAGGTCGGGGCGGCCGCGGGCGAACGCGGCCTGGATGACGATCCAGCGCAGCAGGCATTCCCACCCGGGGTCGGGCGCCTTGGCCAGGGCGCAGCGGGCACTTTCCTCCGCTTCGGCGAGGAGACCGCAGGAAAGCTGCGCAAGGGCGTGGTGCAGACGGAGGTTGGCGTACCCGGCATCCGTGGGGTCGCCGAGTTCCAGCGCCGTGGTGAGCAGCCGCAGAGCCATGGCGGGTGCCCGCGTGGTGAGCCGTGCCGCGGATCCTTCCAGCCACGTGATCAGGAAGTCCGGGCTCGGCAGCCCGTTGAGGAGGTGCTCGGCAACGCGTTCGGGAGCTGCCCCGGCCTCGGCCAGACACTGCGCCGCTCTCATGTGCAGCATGGCCCGGACCGACCCCGGCACGGCGTCGTCCAAGGCGTGCCGGATGAGCTCATGCCGGAAGCGCAGGCGTTCGCCGGTGTCCCTCAGCACCCCGGATGCCTCGGCCTCCGCCATGACGGCCAGCAGGTCGCGCAGCGGAAGGTCCACCACCGCTGCGAGTTCGGCGGTGGTGCAACCGGCGCCCAGTACGGAGACCACGCGCAGCACCTGCACCACGTCGTCCCGCAGATAACGAAGCCGGTGCGTCACCAGCGCCGTCAGCGGCGGCAGCGAGCAGCCGGCGGCGATGTCCGCCGTGGCCGCACCGGTCTCGATGGCGTGTTCGCGCCTCAGCGCGGCGATCAACTCGGTGATGTACAGCGGGTTGCCGGCGGCTCCCTCGGTCATGCGGAGCAGTCGCGGACCGGCCGGCCGGCCGCACAGGTCCGCCAGCAGGGCCGCCACGGCCTCCGTATCGAGGGGTGCCAGCTCCAGCCGGGTGCGATGGGCGGCGATCGGGCTCCGTGACAGATGGTCGACTTCCCCGGCTCCGGACACGGGCCGGTGAGCACCCACCACCAGAAGCGGCAGTTGGTGCACCGAACAGACCAGTTTGTGCAGCACGGCCACGCTTGCCGAGTCCGCCCACTGGAGGTCGTCGAGGAACAGCGCCAGCGACCCCTGTGCGCACAAGTCCTCGACCAGCCCGACCATCGCCTCGACGGTCGCGGCATACGCCCCCGCCGTCTCGCTCCTGGCGCCCGGCAGACCGTAGCGGGCATCACCGCGCAGCACCTCGGTGACCCGGGCCCGCCGGGCATCCGAGGGAGACTCCTCCAGCCTCAAGCAGCTGGAAATGAAGGCGAACGGACATGCCTGTTCCAGCTCCTGGGCACTCCCCTGGAGCACTCGCAGGCCCCTGCGCTCGGCGGCCGCCGCGGCCTCCTCGAGCACCGCGGTCTTCCCGAGACCGGCCTCACCCACGACGAAGGCGGCCTGCCCCTCGCCCGCGAGCGTGGACTCCACCAGCCCGGACAGCTCCGCCAACTCAGCCGCACGCCCCACAAGCCAACCTTCGAATGAAGCCATCACTTCGCCCCCAAGCCATGCAATGCCAGGTGTTTCATAACACATGTCTTGGATGTGCGTAGCGAACGACCGCCACCCGGACAAGATCTACTCGCCGGTAAAGGCAGCCGTGGAACCCGGGGATATGCGGGACCCGGGGGTATGCGGGACCCGGGCATACGCGGAACGCGGGGATATGCGGCCCAGGACATGACCCTCGTCATGCCGCCCGGCCGCCGCGGCCGCGGGGACCGGATGAGTACGGAACGGCGGGGGGCGACGGCCCGGACGGTCGCCGGGACGGGCGGGCTGCCGGAATGATCCGGTACCCCGTCCTCCGCTTGTTTCGCTCGCGGAGATTCCGCCGAGAGCGTGCGCCCATGGCCCCGGACGCGGCCGTGCGGCACAGTCGCCGTCATGAAGCTACTGATGCTGGGCGGTACGGAGTTCGTCGGACGGGCGGTCACCGAGGCGGCGCTGGCGCGGGGTTGGCAGGTGACGGTCTTCCACCGCGGCAAACACGCGCCGCCGGCGGGCACGGTGGCCCTGCACGGCGACCGCGGGACCGCGGCCGGGCTCGCAGCCCTGGAGAAGGGCGAATGGGACGCGGTCGTCGACACCTGGAGCGGAGCCCCCTCGGCGGTGCGGGACACGGCGCGACTGCTGGCCGGGCGGGCCGGGCGCTATGCCTACGTCTCCAGCCGCTCGGTGTACGCCTTTCCGGCCCCGTACGGGCTCGACGAGGACGGTCCGCTGGTCGCCGGATCCGCCGACGACACGACATCCGACGACTACGCGGCGGCCAAGCGGGGCGGTGAACTGGCCGCGGCCGAGACGTTCGGAGACCGGGCGCTGCTGGTCCGCGCAGGGCTGATCCTCGGGCCGTACGAGAACATCGGGCGGCTGCCGTGGTGGCTGGGCCGGATCGCCCGCGGCGGACCGGTCCTCGCGCCGGGGCCACGGGAGTTGGCACTGCAATACATCGACGCCCGTGATCTCGCCGAGTGGACCCTCGGCGCCCTGGAGTCCGGGATCGGCGGGGCGTACAACCTGGTCAGCGAGCCCGGGCACGCCACGATGGGTGAGTTGCTGGAGAGCTGTGTGCAGGTCACCGGCGCGGACGCGGAGCTGCGCTGGACCGCTCCGGAGGACATCCTCGCCGCCGGTATCGAGCCCTGGACCGAGCTGCCGGCCTGGCTGACGGCCGGTGAAATGGCGGACGCGCTCTACGGCGCGGATGTGTCCAGGGCCCTGGCGACCGGGCTGCGCTGCCGCCCGGTCGGCGAAACGGTCGCTGACACCTGGGCCTGGCTGCGGTCCCTCGGCGGCACGGCGCCCCTGCGTCCGGACCGGCCGGCGCCCGGCCTCGCCCCGGAGAAGGAAGCGGCGGCGCTGGCTTAGCGGTGCAGCCGGAGCAGGAGCCGGTTGGGCAGGCCGACCTGGCCTGCCCAACCGCACTCCCACCCCTGCCCCGTCTCGTCTCCTCCCGGTCCGGTCACGCCATGGCGCGGGACATGACGGTGGCCGGCAGCGGCGCGGTAAGGAGGCCGTGGTCACCCCGGGGGGAGGGGCGATCCATGCCGGGGCAGGGGTGATGGCGCGCTCGTCGGGCTACGGCGGAAGCGGGTTCCCCGGGGCCGCCGCCGCGCCGAGCGTGCCGGTGGAGGCGTGGCCGCTCACACGTAGGTGTATCCGCCGACGACCGCCGTGCTGCCGGAGGGCGTGGAGACCACGACCGGGACGTTGCCGAGGGCTCCGGCGGGGGTGAAGCCGACCAGCGCCGTACCCGACGCATTGACCGAAACCCCCGTCGCCGCCACCCCGTTGAACGTGACCGCAGCCCCGCTCAGATTGCTCCCCGTGATCACAAACGCCGTACCACCCGCCGTACTGCCCGACGACGGCGACAGCAGCGTCACCACGGGCGGAGGCGGCGCGACGTAGGTGTAGCCACCGGCGACCGTGGCACTCCCCGCCGGTGTGGTGACCACGACCGGGACGTTGCCGAGCACTCCGGCAGGGGTGAAGCCGACCAGCGCCGTACCCGACGCATTGACCGAAACCCCCGTCGCCGCCACCCCGTTGAACGTGACCGCAGCCCCGCTCAGATTGCTCCCCGTGATCACAAACGCCGTACCACCCGCCGTACTGCCCGACGACGGCGACAGTGAGGCGGCCGTGGGCGGAGGTGCCGTGTAGGTGAATCCGCCGGCGACGGTGGTGCTGCCGGCCGGTGTGGTGACGACGACCGGGACGTTGCCGACGGGCCCGGGCGGCGTGGTGCCGGTGAGTACCGTGCCCATGGCGTTGATGGACACCCCGGTGGCCGGGACGCCGTTGAAGGTGACCGTCGCGCCGGTGAGGTTGGTGCCGATGATCGCGAACGCGGTGCCGCCCGCGGTGGAACCGCTGTTGGGCACGAGGGCGGTGACCGTCGGGCCGCTCGGTGGGGCGACGAGGTAGGTGTAGCTCACCGAGTTGGTGTTGCCCCTCGGTGTGGTGGCGATGACCTGGACGGTGCCTGTGGCGTGCGGCGGTGCGATGACGGTGACCGAGCCGCCGGACGGGTCCTGGGCCACGATGGTGGCGGGAATGCCGCCGAACGTGACCTGGCTGGTGCCCTGGAGGCCCGCCCCGGTGAGCAGGACGGTATTTCCTCCGGTGGTCGGCCCCGAGTCCGGAATGGCTTCATAGAGCCGCGGATATCTGGGCCAGTTCCCCCCGCCCCCGTCCCCGCCGGGCCAAGAACCCGGGGACTGCGGATTTTCTTGCTGCTGTATGACTGCGGACATGGCTTCTCCCTGAGCAGCCGCCGCTCCGTTTCCCTTCACAATCGAGTTGTGAACGGAGGTATTCGGGGCGGAAGTTGCTGCCGTCGAATGGTGGATGCATGCGACGGTAAGGTTCCGGAGAGATCGGAAGAAGGCGCGTACGTGACAGCAATGACGCGTTCAGCGATCAAAATGACAATACGTAGATGAGCGTCGCTCCCGCATTGCGGTCCGGCGTGCGCCTGGCGTCCCGCCACTCCTTTCGCGAGCCGGGCGGCACGCGCGCCGGGTGCGGGCCGCGGACCTCCGGTCCCGCGGAAGGCCGCCCTCATGTGCTGGGCCCGGGGACGCGTACCGCTCGTCCCCGGGCCCGTTCCTCGTACGCCGCCCCTCGGCCGAGGGGCTTGCCGCTTACTGGTGGTAGATGGTCGCCGGCCAGTCGGCCTTCCAGTTCCCGTCGCCGAACTGGAGGTTGACGGAACACCTGCCGGTGTCGCCGTCACAGTTCAGAGTGTTCGCCGGTACGGGAGCCGCAAGCCGTGCGCCGTCGGCGGACCGGAGTGCCTGGTGGAAAATGGTCGCGGGCCAGCTCGCCCGCCAGTAGCCGTCGCCGAACTGCAAGTTGGCGACGCACTTGCCGGTGTCGCCGTCACAGTTGAGGCTCGTTACGGGCACGGGAGCGCGATAGGCGGACCGGGTCACCTGGTGGAAGATGTTCGCACCCCAGCCGGCCCGCCAATTGTTGTCACCGAAGCGGAGGTTGGCCGTGCACTTGTAGGTGTCGCCGTCGCAGTTGAGCGAGGTCACCGGAACCGGAGCGGCAACGGCCGGGCCGGCCAGTCCGATCCCCAGAGCCGCGAAAGCAGCGCATGTGCCGACGATGGTGCGTCGCATAGCCGAGTCCTTCCGTCGGTGGGCGCACGACGCGCCCGATCCCAGAGAAGGATTTGCTGATTTCCTGCTGCACGAAGCCCGCACGCAGCGGCCTTCAACAGAAGGTGTGAACACCCGTACCGACGACCGATACCAGCGCTGCAATGCCTGGTGACATGGGTGGTGAACAGCGCATTTGTTGTGGACTCGGGGAGTGAACAGGGCGCATTGCACAGTGCGCCGCCCGGTGCACCGCACGGTCGGGCTCCCGCACACGGCCCATGCCCGGGGCACATTCCGGTCTTCTGCGGCCGTCTCGGCGGACCGGGCTTCCGTGCGTGGCATTCACGGGGATGCGAGCACGGCCCCGGTGGGTAGGTAATCGGGTTCGCGCGGGCGCAGCGGGCCCCGCGCGTGCGGTGTGCGCACGCGGCCTGAGGGGGAGGGACCCGTCAGATGTCGACCAACTGCGCATACTCCTTGCCGAGCTGCGACATGGCGTGGTCGAACTCCTTCCGCGAGATAGCCTCGTGCAGCGTGCCGAGGACCGCGCGGACGCCACGGGCGGCTTCCGGCTCGGTCAGGCCGGTGCGCGCGCCCACCCTGCGGATCGACTCATCCGGCCCGAAGACCTCCATCTCACCCTGACCTCGCTGCTCGAGCGAGGCGCGAAGAGGCTCGGGCAGTTCGAGGGCCAGATCGCGGGCTTCGCCGCTGCTCAGACGAAGGGCGAGGGTCTCGAGAGTGGCGCGGGTCAGATCGGCCGCTTCCTGCCGCGAGAATCCCGTTCGATCCGCCACCGCCCGGAAGAACTCCTTGTCGTCCATGCGAGCCTCCACATCGGAATCGAGGGATGAGCGAGGGAGGCAACCTCACCCACCACCTTGCCACGCACCCACCCCACGTGCGAGGCGCACAGCAGGCGGTCGGGGGGCGGGGTCGCGGTCGGCGGTCAGCAATCAGCAATCAGCGATCAGCGATCAGCGATCAGCGATCAGCGATCAGCGCGAACCCGGGATCCCGGCGTGGTCGCGTCGGGCCGGCACCGCACGTTTGATCACTTGCGGCATTCGACCCGGAATCACGCCACTCAGACATCACAATGTGCACATGGGTGATGACTGGAAGCGACAGATCGACCGGCTTCACGAAGGCCTGGTACGTCGCGACGATCCGACCGAGTGGGTAACCGAGGCCGACGCCGTCGATGCCTCCTACCGCTACCCCCACCTCGCACTCCGCGGTCCCGTCTTCGGCCTCGCCGCGCGCAACCCCGAACCGGGCGCCGACTGGAGGCTGTTGAGACCCGCCATCAGCGGCGCGCCCCAGGAAGCCCGGGACAGCCTCAACTCCCTGCTGTGGTTCAAGGCGAAGGACGACACCGACGATCCCGGCCGGCGACGCCAACTCCTCGACGCCGTCTCCGTACTCGAGCACGACCCTGTCGACGAGCTGACCGTCCTGGGCGTGCGCTACCGCGTCGTCCGCGGAGACGAGTTCGCCCGCAGCGGCCCCAGCGGTCTCGAACCGCCACGCCCCACAGACCCACCACCGTCCGACCCGTCCTGGGAAGGCCGGCAGGAAGCACCCTTACGCGATCTGGAGTTCCCCCTCACCCCGGACAGGGACGACGGCTTCATGGCCGGTGCCATGAAACTGGCGCTCAAGGGGTTCACCTACTCCGGCCCGTGGTTCCCCGCCGACGTACGCCACGACTCCGAGCGGGCCGTCGCCTCCCACCCCGATGTCGCGCTCCTCCCCGTCGGCTTCGGAGTGGTCGAACGCAACGGCCGCGGTTGGCTGCCGAAAGGCGCCCTGATGCCCACCCCCCACGACGCCCGGCGGCTGCTCTTCGACGGCATGACCGAGTTCTGGCCCCTGCTCCACAAGTTCACCGACCGCCAACGAGCCCGGTACGCCCAGGCCGCCGAGCAGTTCAAAGCCGCCGGCCAGGCCGACGAAGCGCGCGTCGGCGACACCCTGTTCCGGATCTGCCGCATCGAGCGCATGGTCCGGTCCGGGCCCGACGGGCCGGAACCACCGCGCCCCTCGGACCAGGACGACTACGGCCCGACAAAGATCCATCCCACGATGGACGAGAACGGCACCATCCACCACGGCAACTGACCACCGGCGGGCCCGTCGGCGCCCCGACCGAAACCGGCGGAAACCCGCCGATGCCGGCCGATCGGCGGCCCGCTCCGCAGGAACCGCGGACCGCCGCACCCCCATACGACAGGCGACACTCCGGCACCTTGCGTGAACCGGTGGCACGTTGTGCGTACGCGTGCCAACCTTCTGTAATCAGCCGACGACTGTCGTCGCTGACATCACAGTTGCTGTCATCACAGTCGCTGTCTTCACAGGGGGCCGAGCAACGTGGCGGAACGTCCGTTGGGGATACAGGGGATCGAGGCCCTGTACGAGGAGTGTCGCACTCGCGTACAAGACGGCCGGACCGCTGATACGGGGCGCGGACTTCCCGCGATCGTCCTCGTCGGGCCGCGCGGCAGCGGCAAGACCACGACGCTGAACTGGCTCGGCTACCTCGGATCGCGGCGGCCCCACGCCTACTTCGACTTCGGGTCCGCCGCGCCCCGTAGGCCCCATGAGGTCGCCGGCCGTCTGGCGTACGGGCTCTCGCACCGCTTTCCCCGGCAGACGCCGCTGGTCTTTCCACGGCTGACGCTGGGCCTGTTCGTGGTGGCTCCCGAGCTGTCCCTGGACGCCACGGATCCCGAGCGGGCCAAGAAGCAGTTGCGCCAGGCGCTGCGCGGGCCCCAGGAACCCAACGCTGCGGGCGACCGGGTCGCCGCGGTCGCCGGGCTGTTGCAGGACCTCAACCTGGTCCGGATCCCCGGCGTCAGTCTGCTGGCCAGTCTCATCCGGCAGCCGCCCAGTATGCCGCTGCGGGTGACCCGGCACACCGGATTCGCCTGGTACGCCGGTCCGTTGGCCGCCCTGGACGCCCTCGTCGAACTCAACCAGCTCAGCAAGAGCGAGGAGCCTGCGGACCGGGCCGCGGTGGACCGGCGGCTGTGCGAGGCGTTCCTCGCCGATCTGCGCAGCGAGTACGCGCGACGCCAGCGCGACCGCAACTGCGTGGTGCTGCTGGACAACATCGACGCCCCCGGCGGACGGGAGTTCCTGGACCTGCTGATGGAGCTCCGGGACGCCAGCGGGGAACCGGATCCGCTGCTGGCCGTGGCCGCGGCGGCGAACGTCGGCCGGGTGCCCGCGATGTTCGCCACCGGACCGGCGGGCGTACGGGTCCGCGCCCCCGAGCAGGCCGGCCACGCCGACTGGGTACGGGCCATCCCGGACCCGCCGCCGAACCGGTCCTGGCGCTGGTACTGCGTCCAGCTGCGCGGTCTGACCGCCGGCGAGACCGCCCAGCTCGGTACGAACATCGCCGGGCGGCTGCCGGAGGCGCCGCTGCTCGCGCACCAGCTTTCCGGCGGGCATCCATGGAGCATCCGGCAGCTGCTGACCGCCTCGGCGCGCCTCGTGGGCCGTGACGAGCCGGAGACGCTGCTGCGCGCGGTCCTCTCCAGCACCGCGCCGTCCGCGGAAGGCGCCGACGAAGGGCCGCTGCTGGAAGAAGAGGCGCGGCAGTATCTGCTCCGCGATCTGACCGACGACCAGCATCGTGCGCTCGTCGAGTGCTGTGCGGCCCGCGAGTTCGACGCCGCATGCGACGCGGGGCTCCTCGACCGCTTCCAGCTGCACACCCGCGATTCGCTGGCCCGGGTGGTCGCGACCCGATTATGGCTGACCGATCCGGTACCCCAGGATGCCGAGGCCCGTGGGGGCCGGGGCTCCGGATATCTGGAACGGGTCCATCCGCACCCGCTGCGCGGCAGCTCCGTCCTGCACCCGTGGCTGCGCCTGCTGCTGTTGCAGGAGCTGGCGGCCCTCCCGGACCGCTGGGACGCCGTCCACGGAAAGCTGCGGACCTGGCACGCCCACCACGGCCACCCACTGGAAGTGCTGTATCACTCGCTTGCGCTCCACCGCGTGGACGACGTCATCGAGCATCTCGCCCGGCGTCTGGTCGAACTCTCCGATACGGACATCTGGCTGTACGAGCTCTACACGATCACCGCCGCGCCGCTTCGGGTACCGGTGGTGCCGGAGCAGTCCGCCACGCTGCGGCTGGAGCAGCTGGCCGCCGACCTCGCGCCCCGCTCGTTCGCGGAGCACACCCCCCTGACGCTGCTGGTGGTCGGGCTGTGGCTGGCGTCCGATCCACGCAATCGCCTGCCCGGGGCGAACCCCGAGCTCAATCGCACGATCAACGCGATGCTCCAGGACCTGGCCATGCGCTCCGTCCCCCGCCGGATCGGGCTCATGCACGAGGCCGCCAAGTACGTGTGATCGCGCTGGAGCACCCGTCCCCTAGGAGCTGGCACATGCATCTGCCCCCGCAACCCGCCGACGATCTCCCCCCTTGGTGGAAGGGGTGGCGAGGAATCGCCGCCCTCGTAGTGGCCCTGGCCCTGATAGCCGGCGGGCTCTGGTTCTTCTGGCCGGCCGAGGAGGACGACAGCTGCGCGGCGGACCAGCCGGGGCTGCACTGGGCCGGTACGGGGCCGCTGCGGGAGTGCGTCGGCATCACGGACGAGAAGGCGTTCTCCTTCGATCCCCGGCTCAAAGGGATCACCGACCGGATCGCGCAGGAGAACAGGCGGGTCCGCGCCCAGTGGGAGAAGCCCGCGTCCGGGAAGAGCCGCCTGCCCTACGTCAAGGTCGCCGTGCTGTCACCCCTGACGGAGAGCGACACCAGCGCGCTGCCGATCGGGGAGATCCGCTCCAGCCTGGAGGGCGCCTTCCTCGCGCAGTGCCGGGCGAATGCCTGCCCCGCACTCTCCACGGCCAGCTCCACCGGCATCCAGGGCAAGACGCCGCTGATCCAGCTGGTCCTGGCGAACGAGGGCCGTAACGAGACGCATTGGAAGCCGGTGGTGGACCAACTGGCCGGCCTGGTCGACGACGCGCACCCCCTGGTCGCGGTCACCGGCATGGGCGTCAGCATCCCGGAGACCCAGGCAGCGGCCACCGAACTCAGCCGGCTGAAGATCCCCGCGATCGGTGCGGTCCTGACCGCCACCGACCTCAACGCGCCCCGTCTGTTCAAGGTCTCGCCGTCCAACGTCGACTACGCCAAGGCGCTCCGCCGCTATCTGAACGGCTCCTCCCTGAAGGGCCACCGCGGCTACCTCGTCTTCGACAGCAGGGACGACAACTACGTCAAGACCATGCGCAGGGCGTTCGACGAGGAGTTCGGCGACTACATCGGCCGGCGGCGCGCCTCGTTCGTCGGCACGACCGGCCACCAGCCGGCGGGCGTTCCCCGGCTCTTCTACAACGCCGTCAACAACATCTGTCTGACCAAGGCGGAAGTGATCTTCTACGCGGGACGCGACCGCGATCTCGCCGATCTCGTCCGTGCCCTGTCGACCCGCAGTCAGTGCGGCCATGACATACCGATCACGGTGATGACCGGTGCGACCGGCACGTTCGCGCAGGGGAAGCAGGTACAGGGGCTGCTCAAGAGCAACAAGATTTCGATCCTGGACGTTGCGGCGACCAACCCCGACCAGTGGACAAGCGGCGTCCATGCCCCGTCCGGCTTCAAGCCCTTCCACCAGGCCCTGCGGGATCTGAACTTCAAGGACTCGGTGATGGACGACGGGTACGCGATCATGCATCACGACGCCGTGCTGACCGCGATATGGGCCACCCGCAATGTCACCGGCCAGACCGGCAAGGAAGCGCCCGACGTCCAGGACGTGTACAACGAGATCACCAATCTGCACGACGCGAGCACCGTTCCCGCGGCCGGTGGAGAGCTCAGCTTCGACGACGCCTCCAACGGCTGGCCGCACAACAAGCCGGTTCCCGTCATCCGGCTGCCCGAGCCCCTCAAGAATCCCGGTGCGCCCTATCTGGTGCCGTGAGCGCCTGACGGCTGCGAGGTGCGCAGCACCGGCACGGCAGAGCGGCGGAAGGCGTCTGAACTGGGCTGCTGAGGCCTATCAGGCGTCTTCGCGCCTGGGCCGGCAACCGAGCTCTACGGGAGCCCTCTTGAGGAGGTGTCACCTCGGCTGGTTAAACTTTCCAGCACCGACGTGGCGGTGGCGACGTCCAAACGAGGGGGACTCGATGGGAGACGGGCTCAAGGCCGACATCGGGGTACTGCGTACGGGCGGCACCGACTTCGACCGGATCGGCAAGGATTACCAAGGCCTCGTCGACAAGTTGCAGAGCGCACTCACCTCCCTGGAGGGCCAGGACACCCCGCCCTGGGGAGATGACGACCTGGGGGAGAAGTTCGGCGTCGTCTACGAAGGCCTGCGGGACGGCATGTACGAGTCGATGGGCCACCTCGCCGCGAAGTTGCAGGAAATCGGCGGCGGGTTGAACAACATGGCCAAGAACCACGAGGCCGACGAGAACTTCAATGAGTCCATGATGAAGCAGCATGTGGCGAACGAAGAGGCGGAGAGCCAACTGATCAGCCAGTTCAAGCGGCCCACCACCGCCTAGGGCCGGTCGGCTCCTGCCGCCCCGGATCCGTCCCGTCCCGTTCCGCCCGTGTCGGCTCCGGTCAGCTCCCGCCGCCTCTGGCCCGTTCCGTTCCGTTCCGCCCCTGATCCACCGACGGGCCCAAGACCTCCTACCAGGGGGCTCAGTTCATTTCCCGTGAACTCGATGCCGCCGTCCCGAATTGCCCGTCCTTGATCCGTCCCTGCCCGCACCACAGCCAGCCTGGAGAACGCAGCCCGTGTCGTTGATGCTGCCGGACGCACTTGAGTGGGTCCTTGAAATGCTCGGGTTCAACTGGCCCACGGCGGACGAGGACAAGTTGATGGATTCCGCCCAGAAGTGGCGGGATTTCGCCACCGGGGTGGAGGATCTCCAGCATCAGGGTGTCCGGGCGGCGGGCAATGTGCTGTCGCAGAACTCCGGCGACTCCATCGACGGCTTCCACACCACGTGGGAGAAGTTCGCGGGCGGCTCGGGCTACTTCTCCGACGCCCGTGGCGCCGCGAACGCCATCGCCACCGCCCTGGACGCCGCGGCCGGACTCGTCATCGGGATGAAAGTCGCGGTGATCGCCCAGTTGGCGATCCTTGCAGCGGAAATCATCGCGGCTCAAGCAGCGGCGCCGTTCACCTTCGGATTGTCCGAAGTGGCGGCCGTGGCGGCGACCGCCGCGACCCGTGCGGTCGTGCGGAAGATCATCAAGGAGGTTGCCAAGCAGCTCCTCGACGCGGCCTTGGAGACGGCGAAGGAGCCCGCGGTCTCGGCGCTTCAGGCCATGATCTCGGATGTCATCGCGCAATCCGTGAACATGAACTTCGATGCGCAGAACGGCTTCGACGCCGGCCGCACGGTGAAGAAGGGCGCCGAGGAAGGCGTCAATGCGCTCAAGAACTCCGGCCAGACGTTCGCCGAGTCGCTGCGTGACGGTGCGGGGGCCAAGGCCGGGCACCACGTCCGCAACGGGATGGAATCGGCGGCCGGGCACAACTCCGGTGGGGATTCGGGCCACGAGTCCGCTGGGAGTTCAGGGCACGATTCCGCTGAGGGTTCGAGTAGAGGTTCCGGTGGTGGAGGGGAGACCAGCGGCGGCTCCGGCAGCAGCTCTGGCAGCGGCGGCTCTGGCAGCGGTTCCGGCGAGGGCAGTTCGGGTGCGGGGTCGTCGTCCGGGGCCGGGGGGTCCGGATCCGGGGCGGGGGCAGGGACTGGGGCCGGGTCGAGTGGCTCGGGTGGTTCTTCGTCGTCGGGTGACTCGTCGTCCTCGGGTGGCTCCTCTCCGTCGGGTGACTCGCGGTCCTCGGGGGCTTCGGGGGCTGACGGTTCGTCCAGTGGTGGCCCTTCGCACAGCGGCGGTGCGGGTGGCAGCGGTCCCGGCGGCGGAACGTCCACGAACTCGGCTGCCGGGGGCGACACGGGTGCTCCGTCCGGCGGCCACAACAGCCCCGATTCCGGTGGCGGTCACTCCTCGGACGGTGGCGGCCGGTCCGGACCCTCGCATGCGGACTCGCCAGCTCCGAGCCACCTGACTCCGTTCGACGCGGGATACCGGGAGTCGCACGGCGGCGAACCGCAGGGCGGCGGCGACACCTCGTCGGGCTCCCCTGCCGACTCCTCTCACTCGTCCACGCCGCCGGTGTCGTCGGCCTCCGCGTCTCCCGACTCGGGGCCGTCCCCGGACTCCGGATCATCCCCGGACTCCGGGTCGTCCTCCGACTCCGGATCGTCCCCCGGCTCCGGGCCGTCCCGGCCTGACGCGTCGCCGTCCTCCGAAACCGGAGCCCGGCCGGACGGGGCCGATTCCACCCATTCCGGGCCGGGTTCGGTGTCGGACTCCGGCGCGGGACCGTCCCCGGACTCGGGCAACCGTCCCGATGCGGGCGGTACGCCGGACACCAGCCCTCCTCAGGACAGCAACCCGGCCGGGTCGGAGCCCTCCCGTGGCGACGGTTCGCCCTCCCCGGATGCGGGGCCACGGCCGGATGACACAGCACCGCGAGCGGACGACACTGCACCGCGACCGGATGACACGGCACCACGACCGGACGAGGTGGCACCGCGAGCGGATCACGGGTCGTCGTCCCAGCCCCCGCATACGGACAGTTCGCCCACGCCCGACACGGGTAACCGGCCGGACAGCGGGCCTTCACCGACGCCCGCCCACACTGACGGACCGCCCTCTGGCCCGGTGCATCACGCCACCTCCGGTGCCGGTGACTCGAACCCCGACTCCCACCAGTCACCGCAACATGCGCCGTCACCCTCTTCGTCGCCGTCCCCCTCGCCATCACCGGATGCCGCGAGCCGTCCGGAGGCGAACGTCCCCTCCCCGTCGCCCGCCCCGGACAACGCACCAGGTAACACACCGGGCAACGCACCGGCGGGATCGGACTCCTCCCAGTCGCCGTCGCAGCACGACAACGGCAACAGCTCCAACGGGAGCGGTGGCCGGGCCGGTATGCCCTCGGGCGCCATGCCTCATGCGGCCGCCGCGCACGCCTCGCCCGCTTCCTCCTACGGCTCGCCCCAGCAGCACAGCCCCCACCCGGCGAACGACGACAGCGACGTCACCACGCACACGGACAGCGCGACCACCTTCGCGCCGCCTCCCACCGGTATGCCGCCCGCATCTCAGACCGGCGGCGATCCGTCCAATTCCGCGCCCGCTTCCGCCGCTCCCACTGCGCCGCCCGGCGTGGCCATGGGCGGTGGCCCCGTGCCCACCCCGAGTGCCCCCGCCGGCGCACACGCTTCAGCAGGTGCTCCGCCCGCCTCCGCGCCCCCGCGCTCCACCCCGGCCGGCCACGGCGCCCCGCCCCGCGGCACGCCCGCCCGGGACCCCCGCACCGCGCCCTACGGTGATCCACGCAGCGCTCCCCCGCGTCAACGGCCCGGTGCTCCCGACCAGTCGTCGCGTCCCCGGCCGACGCCTCCGCGCGCCGAACCACCGCGTGCCGAGCAGCCGCGCGGCAATGAGTCGTCCCCTCAGCAGCCGCAGACTCCACCACCGAGCAGGGTGCCGGAGCAGCACGGCCCCGACCAGAATGCTCCGGACCAGCGCACCCCCGATCCGCAGCACCCACGGGGCGACGACACACCGCCCACGCCCGACCACGACACGAAGACACCGGAGCCCGGCAAGCCCGAAGCCGACAAGCCCGAGGCCGACAAGCCCGGTCCTGACTCCGAGCACCAGAACGACGCTCAGCCCCATGCCAACAAGCCGGAGGACACCCAGTCCGACGAGGGCAAGCCCGAGGACCAACAGCCCGACAACGGCAAGAGCGACAGCGACAGCGACAGCGACAGCGACAGCGACAGCAAGAACGACGTCCCCCAGGCCGACGACTCCGACTCCGGCGACAAGGACCCGTCCGACGCGGACCCCCACACGGAGTCGGACCCCGACACGGAATCGGACTCGGACTCCGACACCGACTCGAGCCCGGAGCAGGACTCACACTCGGACTCGGACCCGAGCCCGGACACAAACACGGACTCGGAACCGTCCCCTGACCCGGACTCGGACCCGGACTCATCATCAGAGTCGGACTCCGATCCCGACCCGCAGGACGACCGGCCCAGCCTCCAGGACGTACGAGACGGTATCCAGGAGGCACCTGGTGGCCTGTTGCCGCCCGACCCCGCGGATCAGCAGGCGCTCGAGGACGCCATCCCGCGGAACGACGACGGCACTCCCCAGCGCTTTCCCGATCCGTTCGGGGACTGGGCCCAGTTGCAGAACGACGGCGGTACGAATGTGCCCGGCCGTTCCAACAACTGTGCCGACTGTAGCCGTTCGTTCCTCGACACCTGGTACGGAAACCCGCAGGTCTCAGCGCCTCGCACCCCGGACCTTGACGCGGACGGGAACCCGGACCGCTGGTCACCCGAGACGGATGCCAACGAGAACATCATCGACTGGACAGGCGCGCCGCACTCCTATGCCGGCACCAGCCCCGACGGTCACGCCGCGATCGCCCAGGACCTCCTGAACGCCGGTCCGGGCTCGTCCGCGATCGTGCAGGTCAACTGGGACGGGGGCGGCGGCCATGCGTTCAACGCCGTCAACCACGACGGCCGCATCGTGTGGGTGGACACCCAGAGCGGCGAGGTGAGCGAGCAGCCCATCAACACCGACGGTGCCACGGATGTCTTCTACATCCCGCTGGACGCCGACCGGAATCCGCTCCATCCGGCTCAGGATCCGGCAGCCGACTCCGACTCGTCGGGTGATGCCGATTCCACCTCGGAGCAGTCCGACGGCGACCACTCCACATCCGACCAGTCCGACGGCGACGACTCCAATGGCGCCCAGTCCGACGGCGCCCAGTCGGCCGATTCACACCCGTCGGACGACTCTCACGACGGCCCGCCGACCGATGGCTCCACGTCCGAGCAGACAGAAGACACCCCGTCCGCCCCCTCCCCGCAACCGGACTCGACGCAGCCCGACTCGGCAGATTCCAACCCGCCGCAGTCCGACCCGCCACAGTCCGACCCGCCACAGAGCGACCACGACTCAAGCGACCACAGCACGCCGGACGCGAACGACTCCGCCACCCACCCGGCCGGCGACACCCCTGGCCAGTCGTCGCCCGGGGACAGCGTCAATGCCGGTGACACCGCGCCCCACGCGCCCGCGGACAGCAAGCCGGACTCCGGTCCCGACACGTCCTCCCCCGGGGACACCACAACTCCCGCCCCGGACAGCCCGTCACCCACCCCCGACAACTCACAACCCACCCCGGACGGCCCATCGCCCACCCCGGACAACGGCCCGAACAACCAGGACCACCCGAAGCAGGACGGCCCCGAGCCCGGCCCCAACCCCGGCCCCGACTCCGACCGTGGGCGCGGGCACGAGCAGTCCACCTCGCTCTCCTCGGATGCCCCTGCGGACGGTTCGCCCGGCGGACAGCCGCGGCCCGGTGGTCACGACACCTCCACCGGTGCAACCGGCAGCCCCCGGAATCCTGGTGACACCCCGTCGCGCGACGGCGATCCCCAGAGCCACGACCAGAACCGGCCCGCCCCTGCGCGGCCGGACACCACCTCCGCGGGCACGCCCGGCGGACGGCCCGACCAGACGCGTGCCGACAGCCGTCCCCAGCAATCGCCACCCGACGGCCGGCCTCAGCAATCGCCCGCCGACAGCCGTACGAAGCCACCGGCTCCCGACGGCCGTCCCCAGCCGCCGACGCCCGACGCCCCCGCGGGCAAGCGGAAGGCCAGCAATCCGCCGCCCACGGACAACCAGCCGTCCGGCTCGGGCACCGGGTCCTCCTCGGGGGACGGAAGCAGCCACAAGAAGAAGCGGACGGATCCGGACCACGAGGGGCTCGCCGCGCTGAAGCTGGACGATTCGCCGTCGCCGAATCCCGACGACGACGCGATGGACGTCGACGAGAAGGCGCCCTACTCCGACCCGCACGACCGCGGCGACAGCGACACCTCCGAGCAGGAACGCAAGGGGGATCGCACCCTCGACGCGGAGGCGGAGGGGTCCAAGGAGTACGGAATTCCGCCGGACAGGCTACAGAACGAACTCCGGCGGGACCGGGACGTACACCGCGTCCCGCTCGACAACGTCCATGACCATCTGGACAGTTGGGCCAAGGACGGGAGTCTGGCGCAGGTTCTGCGTGCCTCGACCGGTGATGCCGCCCCCACCTCGGGCGATGCCGGAAAGGGGCCGCGCGCCTTCACCCAGAGCGATCTGGAGCAGCGGCTGCCCGGATTCAAGGACCTCGAACGCGGGGAGCGGCTCGCGGTCGTTTCGTCCCTGGCCCGGCTCAGCGTGGGATTCCACGAGCAGCACGGCGTGGGCAAGAATCCCGAGAACGTCGACAAGCCGTACCGCAAGAAGGGCGAGGATGCGCCCAAGCCGGAGAGCAAGGACAGTGCGGCCAAGAACGCCGAGGAATCGCTCGGTGTGCGGGGGCACCGCAAGAGCAGCGACAAACTCCTCAACAGCCTGAAGCTCGGCACCGTTCCGCCCAGCCTGACGAACAACAGTCCGGACCTCACGGACCGCAACTACGCGGTGCTGGAGGTCGAGGGCCCGCCGCCCGGCCGCGAGACGCATTACGTCACCGACTCCTCGGTGCCGGTGGGTGAGAAGTATGTGTCGGGCCGGCATTCGGAGAAACATCTCGCCGACTGGCTGAAGCGGGTCAATCAGGGCGACACGAAATACACGCCACAGGCCGTCTACACGGAGCGTGAGCCCTGCGGAATGGGACAGGGCCATGCGAAGTGTTCAACAGTGCTGCGGGAAAAGGCACTCGACGACTCAAAGGTCTACTACAGCACGACCTATCGCACCGACCCGGCCGATGTCGCGGCGAAGAAGAAGCTCGACACGGCGAAGACCGCGGAGAAGAAGCAGGTCGACAGTATGGCCGCGGCCGACGTGCAGCAGAACATCGCCGACCGCATCAACGCCCGTACGGACAAATCCGCCGACCGGGCCGCCAAGGAAATCGCGGCGGCCCAGAATCTGAGTGAGGCGGACGCGCGCAAGGAGCTCAAGAAGCTCATCGAGCGCGATTACAGCAAGCGGAAGGAAAGCTCGACCACGGAGGAGAAGCAGGCGATGGTCCGGGAGATGGACCGGCATATCGACCACCTGGACACGACCTGGCGGAAGATCCAGCCGAGCCTGATGTGATCCGGCCGGACCGCTCCCCGGTGCCGCCGCCCGCACCGGGGCGGCGGCACCGGCCCCCGTCCGGCCCTCAGATGTCCAGTGCGCCCCGGAAACGGCCATGTCCGACGTCCGGGCTGGTCACCGCGAGCCAGCCGTGGCCCACCCTGTCGAGCACCTCGACGGTCGTCGGCTGGATGGAGAGGTAAGAGGCCACCTCCTCCGGGTCACGGACACCTTCGGCGTACTCCTCGGCCTCTTCCGGGTCGTACAGTTCGTCGTCCTCGTCCTGCATCAGATCCCGCTCGAACTCCAGGGGTTCGCCGACCCATTCGGGATCGCCGTAGGTGCGGTGGCCCCGCTTGTCCTGACCGTTCTCCGAGACCCACCACACCCGCGCGCCGTTGTACTCGTCCACGGCGTAGAAGTGCGCCTCCCGGCACTGCGCGCTGAGTTTTTCCACGGCTTGCGCCCAGTAGTCGTTGAGATAATCGGCGCCGTAGACGAGCCGCCAGCCGTCGAATTCCGGCGTGATGAACACGCGGTATTCGGTGGAGGAGGTGCCATCACCGGAGGGGTGCTCAAGCGAATTCTCGTGATGGACGGCGGCGGACACCCCCAGGGCCGTCGTGACGGGGCGTGCGTCGTGCAGCTCCAACGCCCGCACGATGTCCTTCACTTCCGCCCGTGGCACCGCTATCCAGGTCTCCGCCGGAAGGTCGCCGGGGCTTTCGTCCAGCAGCTTGACCCGTACGAGCCGCTCGACGGCTGCCCGGTCTGCGGGGCCCAGGGCATCGCCGCCGCCGAGGCTCGCGAGCGCATGCAGGGCCGCAGACCGCAGGCCTCCGGGGCCCTCACTACGGACCCTTCGCAAAGGCTCGATCGCCGTGGCACCGAGGTCTTGCAGACACGACTCAGCGGCCGATCGTCCAGACCCTTCCTCGTCACCGAGCAGCGGCAGCAGGTGCTCCACGACCGGGGCGCCGAGCACGACCAGCCGGTCCCTCGCTGCTCTGCGCTCGGCCCGGTCCACGGCTGCCAGTTGACGTACCAGTGCGGCGATGTCCTCACTCATGGAAATGACCCTAACCGAGCCGGTACCTGACTCCGCCCGGGCTGCTTGTGGAGTACGGTCAGGGACAATCGCCGGGCCGGCTGCTCACGATGGAATCGATGGACGCAGCGCCATGACTCAGCACATCCGTCTGATGACAGACGCATTGCTGTGAGACGAAGGAGTTCCCATGACTTCGGACAACTCTCCGACAGATCGGCAGAATGTGCCCACGAATCCCGACGAGGCGCTGGAAGCGGTTCGCCGGCAATTCGGCCGGCCGCAGTCCTTCGACGGCACCCCCGCGCCCCTGCATGTCCAGGAATTCGACCTGGGATATCTGGTGTACGCGACGTACGCCAAGCCCGTCGACCGGAACGGGCGGCCGGTGCCCGCGCCGCCCGGTGGCAGCAGTTTCGTGGTGGCGAAGGAGAGCGGCGCGATCTCGACCGTCCCCAACTATCCGCCGGACCAGGCCATCGCGCTCTACCGCAAGCAGCTCCGGCGCGCGGACACCCCGGAGGCATAGCCCCGCGGCAGTACCTGCCGTCGGGATCCCCGGTGGTCGCCCGGGTGTGTGCTCGATACCCACCGTGGTCACGGGTTCGACGAGTCACTTTACGCACATGGACGCGGCCGGGCGCGGAAGCCGGTGACGTGCGCCGGGGCGAACGACGATCCCCCGAAAGACCCCCAAAAGCCCCTTGAAAGCCGCTTGAGAGCCGCTTGAAAACGCAAGTTCGGAAGCCGGCCTCGGGGCTACGTGATATATGTACCGGGGCCGTCGGACTCGACGGCCCCGGTAGCGACCCGCCCGCACGCACAGGCGTGACCAGCGCGTCGCCATGACTTCGGTCGGCATCCCCGAAGCTACGGCAGCATCCCGAAATTTCCCTTGTGCCCGGTCAGGTACCGGTGCTCAGTGCTGCGCAAAAACTCGTCGCGGCACGGCCTTTTCCGTGAATCCCGGATATGCCTATGTTCCCCCCAGGGATCGCCGTACCCGAACCACTGCCGACCGGAACCCTCAGCATCCTGGACGACAGCACCTTGGAGGACAGCACCTTGCACCGCAGCACCGTGCCTTCCGCGCACACCCCGAGCTCCACGGATTCCACGAACTCCACGGATTCCACGAATTCCGCCGCCTTCCCGCGCCAATTCGCCCGTAGTCGCCGCTTCTCCCTCGGCGTGCCCAGGCATTTCACCGTCTCCCCCGACGGCAGCCGGGTGCTCTTCGTCCGAACGGTCTCGGGCACCGATCCCGTCGGCCGGCTGTGGCAGTACGAGGACGGCGCGGAACGGCTGGTGGCGGATCCGGCCCTCCTGGTGGGGGCCGGTACCGGGCCGGTCCCCGAGGAGGAGCGGCTGCTCCGGGAGCGGGCCCGTGAGCGGTCCGTGGGCGTGGTGTCCTACGCGACGGACGACGCCGCCCGTGTGGTGGCGTTCGCACTGTCCGGAGCCCTGTGGGCGGTACGTACCGACGGCGGCGTGCCGTTCTCCGTCCCCGCGGCCGGTCCGGTGGTCGACCCCCGCCCCTCCCCCGACGGCCGGCACATCGCCTATGTGAGCCGCCGCTCCTTCCACGTCGTCGACCTGACCGGCGCCGACCGTCAACTGGCGCGCGCCGAGGGCCCGGAGGTCTCCTACGGACTCGCCGAATATGTGGCCGCCGAGTCCATGCACCGGCTGCGCGGCTACTGGTGGGCGCCGGACAGCCGCCACGTCCTGGTGGCCCGGGTCGACACCAGCCCGGTGGAACGGCGCTACGTCAGCGATCCGGCCGACCCGACGAAGCCGCCGCAGGCGATCCCGTACCCGGCGGCCGGCACCTCCAATGCGGAGGTCACCGTGCAGCTCCTCTCCTTGGAGGGGGAACGGGTCGACGTGGACTGGGACCGCAAGGCGTACGAGTACCTGGTGGACGCCGGCTGGGATGCGCACGGCCCGTTTCTCGCCGTACAGAGCCGTGACCAGCGCATAGTCCGTACGCTCTCGGTCGATCCGGCGACCGGGGCCACCGAGGTGCTGCATGAGCGGACCGACCCCGCATGGGTGCAGCTCATCGACGGCACCCCGGCCCGTACGGCATCGGGGGCCCTGGTGCTCCCCGAGGACGACGGCGACACCCGGTATCTGACCGTGGGCGGCCGACGGGTCACCCCGGAGGGGCTTCAGCTGTGCGCGGTCCTCGGGGTCGAGGGCGAGCGGGTGCTGTTCACCGCGAGCGCGGACCCGTTGGAGACCCATGTGTGGTGCCATGAGCCCGGCCACGGCAGCCGCCGGCTGAGCCGGGGCCCCGGCAGGTACAGCGGCGTGGGGCGGGGCGGCACTGTGGTCCTGGCGGGGGTGACGCCGCGGGGCAATGAAGTGGGCGTACTGCGGGGAACGGAACCGGGCGCAGGCACAGGCACAGGCACAGGCGCAGACGCAGGCACGGGCGCAGACACAGGCACAAGCACGGGATCGGCCGGGAAGGCGGGGTCGGCCGGGGAAGCGGGGTCAGCTAGGGAAGCAGGGTCGGCCGGGGAGGTGCCGTACGAGACTCTCGCGTCGCTCGCCGAGGAGCCTTCGGTCACCCCGCGTCCGCTCCATCTCATTCTCGGCGAGCGGCAGTTGCGTGGCGCGCTCTTCCTGCCGTCATGGCACAGGGAGGGCGCCGGGAAGCTGCCGGTGCTCCTCGACCCGTACGGGGGCCCGGCCATGCAGCTCGTGGGACGGGCCCGGGGGTGGTTCACCTGTGTGTCGCAGTGGTTCGCCGAGCAGGGCTTCGCGGTGCTGGTGGTGGACGGGCGCGGAACATCGAACCGGGGCCCGGCCTGGGAGAAGACCATTCACGGCGACCAGCTCACGCCCGCGCTGGAGGACCAGGTGGACGCGCTGCGGGCGGCCGGGGCGCGCTTCGGCGATCTGGACCTGACACGGGTGGCGATCCGCGGCTGGTCGTTCGGCGGGTTCCTGGCAGCGGCCGCGGTGCTGCACCATCCCGACATCTTCCACGCCGCGGTCGCCGGCGCCCCGCCCACCGACCAGCGGCTGTACGACACCCACTGGAAGGAGCGGTTCCTGGGCCACCCGGAGGAGCAGCCGGAGAACTATGTGCGCTCCTCCCTGACCGGCCGCGGCCATCTGCTGCGCCGCCCGCTGCTGCTGGTCCACGGGCTCGCGGACGACAATGTGGCGGCCGCGCACACCCTGCGCTTCTCGGCCGAGCTGCTGGCGGCGGGCAAACCGCACAGCGTGCTCCCGCTGCCCGGCGCCACGCATCTGCCGGCCGGCGACGCGGTCAACGAGCAGCTGCTGCACTTCCAGCGGGACTTCCTGCTGGACGCGCTGGAGAGGCGCGTCGACGGGGACTGAGGCGGGTGAGGGGACTGAGGGCCCTGGCGGTTCACCCGGGCGTTTCGGGGCTCGGCGGCCCCCTCGCCTGTTCCCCTCGCACCCGTCCCCCTCGCGCCCGTCCACCTCGCCCGTTCCCCCTGCGGCGGCTCACCCGCGGCCTTTCGTCCGGGCGGTTCGCCGTCGGCTTTTTCGCTTCGGGGAAAGGAACGCGTCCCGCGTTGAACACGCGGGGCCGTCCCCCCGTATGGACCCTGTGCAACGACCTTGAGCACAACGCGCACCGAAGGCACCACCAAGAACCGGAGGCACACCATGGCTCGACAGGCAGCGTCGGAGCGGACGGAGACCGAAGCGGTGACGGAGGAGACCGGCCAGACGGCGGGGCGCGGAGCGGCGCGGCGGACCGTCGTCGCGGCGGTCGGCGCGGCCGGGCTGACGGCGGCGCTCGCGGCCTGTGGCGGCAGCACGGCGGACGCGGGGAGCGGCGCTTCCAAGGTTGAGGGTGGCGATCAGGCCGGCAGTTCAGGGGCGAGCGGTGGGGGCGACGGCGCCGCCGGCGGGGGTGGTGGGGGCGGTGGCACCATCCTCGCCAAGACCTCGGAGATCCCCAAGGGCGGCGGCAAGATCTTCAAGGCCGACAAGGTCGTCGTCACCCAGCCTCAGGACGGCGACATCAAGGCGTTCTCCGCGATCTGCACCCACGCGGGCTGCGTCGTCGGCGAGGTCACCGGCGGGACCATCAACTGCATGTGTCACGGCAGCAAGTTCGACATCACCGATGGCAGCGTGAAGAAGGGCCCCGCCACCAAGGGGCTGGCGCCCGCCAAGGTGAACGTGAAGGGCGGCTCGGTCACCCTGGGCTGAGGGAACGGGCCGTCCCCGGCGGCCCGCCCCCGGTCGGCCCCGGCCGCCCGCCGCCCGGGTCAGCGGCCACGGCGCGGTCGCCTCCAGCTGGTCAGAAGGTCATCGGTGGTGGTGACGGTGGCGACCAGAGCGAGGGTGTTGCGGACCATCGCAGGGGTGTAGTCGGATGGCACCCCTGCGATGGCGTCCGCGGGCACCACGGCCGTGTAACCGAGGTTGACCGCGTCGAACACCGCATTGGGGATCGCCACATTCGCCGACACCCCGGTGACGACGAGCGTCCGGCACCCGAAGTTGCGCAGCAGCGCGTCCACATCGGTGCCGGCGATCGGCGAGAGGCCGTGCAGTCTGCGCACCACCAGATCGTCCCCGGAGACGGGTATCGGATCGGCGATGCGCACCGCGGTGGAACCCGTGAGCTGCTGAACGGGCAGCCGCTCGGCCGCCTTGAAGAGGCGGGCGTTGTGGCTGGCGCCGCGGCCGTCGGGACGGCGTTCGGCCACGGCATGCAGCACCTGGACGCCGGTTTCGTGGGCGGCCGCCACCAGCCGGGCGACATTCGCCAGCGCCCCCGACTTACGGGCCGCGTCGGCAAGTTCGGGCAGCGCGCTGTCCGGACCCACCACACCGCGCTGGCACTCGACGGTGAGCAGCACCGTCGACGCCGGGGCCAGTTGCTCGACGATCCGTGCGGCGCCCGAAGACATCGCATCCCCCTCTGACGGACTCGTTTCCCTGCCGGACGTACCCGGGCTCGTTTTCCTGCCGGGCATGCTTCCCTGCCGGAGCCGATGCCCGGCCTGGGCTGATTTCCTGCCGGACCTGATGTACCGGCCGGTCCGAGCCGGGCGAGAGTACCGGGCATTGCGCACACCAGGAAGAGCCCTCATGATTTCTGACACTCAGTCAGGTAAGGGTCGGTGTCAGGCAGGCGGGTCAGTGCCCCACGAGCGGGGGCACACGGCGGAGGGCGATGACGGATGGCCGAGACACAGCGGCGCGGGCGCCGGATCATGATGACGCAGGGCGAGCTCGACGCGTTCCTCGCGGCGCAGCGCACCTGCCGGGTGGCGACGGTCGGTGGCGACGGCGCCCCGCACGTCGGGGCGCTGTGGTTCGTCTGGGACGGCACGGCGCTGTGGCTGTATTCGATCACCCACAGCAAGCGGTGGGCCCAGTTGCGCAAGGACCCGCGGATCGCGGTGGTCGTCGACGACGGGCACGCATACGACGAGCTGCGCGGGGCCGAGCTGACGGGCCACGCGGACTTCGTCGGCGAGGCTCCGCGCACCGGCGAGCCGTGCCCCGCGCTCGACGCCCCGGAGCGGCTGTTCGCGGAGAAGTACTTCGGGATGTCCCGGATGCCGCACGACGGCCGCCATGCGTGGCTGCGTCTGACGCCGGAGTCGGTCGCGTCGTGGGACTTCCGCAAGATCCCGGGGTGAGGGTCGGGGCGGGAGAGCGGGGTGAGAGAGCGGGGAGGTGTGGGGGGAGTGAGGGGCGGGTGTGAGGGGGCGGGTGTGAGGAGGCGGGTGTGAGGAGGCGGGTGTGGGGTCGATCACCGCGGGCGGAACGGATCGGTCCCCCGGATGTGATCGCGTTGTCAGTGGTCTCTGCGAGAGTGGTGTGGGTCAGCCCCTTCGGCACCGGCAGGTGCGGGAACGGGACGGCCCGGCCGCGACGGGCCGGGCTCCGACGAGGACGAAGGAGATCCGGTGAACGTGCTCTTCCCCGCGCTGCGCGACGCTTCGCCCACACCCGCGCTGCGCTTCGGCGACCGCAGTCTCAGCTATCGCCAATTGGCGTCGGTGGCGGGTGCGCTCGCCGAGCGGATCGCCGGTCAGAGCCGTATCGCCGTCTGGGCGACGCCGACGCTGGAGACCTCGGTCGGTGTGGTGGCCGCGCTGCTCGCCGGTGTGGCCGTGGTCCCGGTGAATCCGAAGATCGGCGAGAGCGAGCTGGCGCACATCGTGACGGACAGCGCCCCGTCCCTCGTCCTGGCCGAGCCGGGCGCCGAGCTGCCGGGCCCGCTCGCCGCACTGTCCCGGCTCGACATCGAGGCCGCGGAGCCGCCCGAGGACGCCGAGCCGGCCCCGCTTCCGTACGAACCGGGCGACGAGGCTCCGGCCCTGATCGTCTACACCTCCGGTACGACCGGGCCGCCCAAGGGCGTGGTCCTCCCCCGGCGCGCCGTTGCGCACACCCTCGACGCCCTGGAGGACGCCTGGCAGTGGACCGCCGACGACGTCCTCGTCCACGCCCTGCCGCTCTTCCATGTCCACGGCCTGATCCTCGGCATCCTCGGACCGCTGCGCCGCGGCGGCAGCGTCCACCACCTGGGGCGCTTCAGCACCGACGCGGTGGCCCGGGAGCTGTCCGCGGACGGCACGATGCTGTTCGGCGTACCGACGATGTACCACCGCCTGGCCGCCGAGGCCGGCGAGGACCCCGCACTCGCCAAGGCGCTCTCCCGTGCCCGGCTGCTGGTCTCCGGCTCGGCCGCGCTGCCGCTGACCGATCATGAGCGGATCGCCGCGGCATCCGGCCGACGGGTGATCGAGCGCTACGGCATGACGGAAACGCTCATGAACACCAGCGTGCGGGCGGACGGCCCGGATGCCGTGGGCACGGTGGGGGTGCCGCTGCCGGGGGTGTACGTCCGGCTGGTCGACGACGCGGGCCAGGCGATCGAGGCGCACGACGGCGAGACGGTCGGCGAGATCCAGGTCCGCGGCCCGAACCTCTTCGTCGAGTACCTCAACCGCCCCGATGCCACCGCCGCCGCCTTCGACGGGGGCTGGTTCCGCACCGGCGACATGGCGGTCAGGGACACCTCCGGGAACTACCGCATCGTGGGCCGCAAGGCCACCGACCTGATCAAAAGCGGCGGTTACAAGATCGGCGCGGGTGAGATCGAGAATGCGCTGCTGGCCCACCCCGCGGTCGCCGAGGCGGCCGTCACCGGCGCTCCGGACGAAGACCTCGGCGAGCGGATCGTCGCGTGGATCGTGGCCGAGACCGGCCCGGACGCCGGCCCGCCGCCGACCGGCCAGGAACTCGCCGATCATGTCGCCCGCCAGCTCGCGCCGCACAAACGCCCCCGCACCGTGCACTTCCTGGACGCCCTGCCGCGCAATGACATGGGCAAGATCCTGAAGCGTGAGCTCCGTGCGTAACGACGGAGACGGCGCGGCCGGGTCCGTTGCCGGCAACGGACCCGGGGGCGGGCGCCACGGCGGGGACGACGGCCGGGGCGCGGCCCACGAGGACGCGCCCGACAACCGGACGCCTGCCTCGCCTGCCTCGCCTGCCTCGCCTGCCTCGCCTGCCTCGACGATGCCGTGTGCCCGGCTGACGGCTCGTCAAGCCATCGCGGCCGTGGCGGATACGTACACCGAGACGGCCGTTCCCGGCGGCCATCGCACATCGGCCGCGGCACCCTCCGCACCGGACGGCCCGCTCGGCTGGCGCGGCTACGACGACGCGCGGGCCCGCGCCCGTTCCCGGACCGGCGAGGACGAGTCGGTGGTCACAGCCCTGGCCACGATAGGCGGCAGGGAAACGGTCGTGCTCTCCTTCGAGTTCCGCTATCTCGGCGGCTCCCTCGGTGAGCGCACCGGCGACCGTCTGGAGGCCGCCTACACCCTGGCCCGCGAGCGCGGTCTGCCGGTCGTCTCGCTGATCGCCACGGGCGGCAGCCGGATGCAGGAAGGGATGCGCGCGCTGACCCAACTCCAGCGGGTGGCACGGCAGTCGGCGCTGAACCGTGCCGCGGGGCTGCCGCAGATCGCCGTGCTGCGCGATCCCACGACCGGCGGGGGCTGGGCCACCCTCGGCGCGGGCGCCGATGTCATCCTCGCGCTCCCGGGAGCACAGATCGGCTTCGCGGGCTCGCGGGTGCGGCCCCCCGACGCCGATCCCCACGCCTACTCCGCCGAGGGGCAGCTCGCCTCGGGCCATATCGACGCCGTCGTCCCGCCCGACCGGCTGCGCGCCACGCTCCAGCGCTGGCTGCAACTGCTGTGCCCGCCGCCGGAGTCCCGTACTCGCGCCGTGGCCCCGGCGCCCCCGCCGGCTGCGCTGGGAGTGCCCGAGCTGCCGGAGACCGGCTGGGATGCGGTGGTGCGGGCCCGTGAGGCAGCACGGCCGCGCGCCGAGGCGTATCTGCGCGCGTACTTCGACGTCCGGGAAGAGATCAGCGGCGACCGCTGTGGCGGTGTCGACCCCGGGATACGGTGCGGATTCGGGCATCGTGACGGGCGCACGATCGCCTTCGCCGCCCAGTGCGGCACGGCCACCCGCCCGGCCGGTTTCCGCACCGCCGCCCGGCTCGTCCGGCTCGCCGACCGGCTGGGCATCCCGGTCCTCACCCTCGTGGACACCCCGGGCGCCGCCAACGACGCGGCGGCCGAGCAGGCCGGCGCCGGCGCGGCCATCGCCGATGCCTTCGCCGCGCTCGCCACCGCCCAGGTTCCCGTGACCTCCCTGCTCATCGGCGAAGGCGGCTCGGGCGGCGCGCTGGCCCTGGCCGCACCGGACCGGCTCTGGGCGACACCGGACAGCTACTTCTCCGTGATCGCCCCGGAGCTGGCCGCGGCCATCCTCAAACGCGACGAAGCGCAGATCCATGACACCGCCGACCAACTCCGCATCCGCCCACAGGACTTGCGGGAACTGGGCGTCATCCGCGGCATCGTCCCACCGGCCTGAGGCCGGCCGGAGGCACCGGCCTCAGCTGCTCTCGACGCCCTTCCCCGCCACGCGGAGCGCCCCCACGGCGGCACGGATCGAGGGCCTGCGGTCGGCATCCGCGCGCCAGATGGCATAGACATGACGGCGCATCGTATGGCGTACGGGCACCACGCTCACCCCCTCCGGCACCGGCCCGCGGCCAAGGCGCGGAGCCACCGCGACCCCCAGCCCGGCCGCGATCAGGGCGAGCTGAGTGCCGTGCTCCTCCGCCATATGTGCGACGCGCGGCTCAATGCCCTTGCTGCGCAGCGTGAACATCAGCCATTCATTGCAGAACTCCCCCTGCGGCCAGGAGATCCACTCCTCGTCCGCGAATTCCTCCAGCTCCACGGACCGGCGTCGGGCCAGCGGATGGGTGGACGGCATCGCCACATCGGCCGGGTCGTCCAGGAGCGGCGCCTTCGCCAGCCCTTCGGGCAACGACAGCGGCCGGTTGTACCAGTCCAGGACGACGGCCAGATCGATATCGCCGCGCACCACGCCGCGTACCGACTCGTCCGGTTCCATCTCCGTCAGCCGCGCCCGCAGCTGTGGGTGCTCGGCACGGAGAGCCACCAGCGCGGCCGGGAAGAGCCCGCGCGCAGCGGTGGGAAACGCGCCCAGCCGCAGCTCGCCCACCGCCTGGCCGCGATGCGCTTCCAGCTCGGCCTGGGCCAGCTCGACCTGGGAAAGGATGCGCGTCGCATGGTCGGCGAGCAGCCGTCCGGCGTCGGTCAGCCGCACCCCGCGGCCGTTCTTGGCCAGTAGCTGCTGTCCGGTCTCCCGCTCGAGCTTGGCGATCTGCTGGGAGACGGCAGAGGTCGTCACATGCAGTCCGTCGGCGGCGGCGCTCACGGAGCCGTGCCGGGCGACCGCACTCAGCGTCCGCAGGCGATCAAGGTTCAACATATAAGCAATGCTAAGCGATACCCGCCACGAATTCTCGCTTGTGCTTCAAAGTTGTACGCCGCATCGTGGACGGCATGAGCACCGCCACCGGCGCACCCACCGCCTCAGCCGACCCCACGAACTCCCCGGCCACGACTGCCCTCCCCACTGCCGACGAGCACACCGCGGCAGCCTCGACCGCCGCGCCGCGCACCGCGGCGACACTCCCGAAGGCCACCGGCCGGGCCCACGGCTGGCCGATCCGCTTCGCCGCCCTCTCCCTCGTCTGGGGCTTCAGCTTTCTCTTCATCAAGGTGGGCACCCAGGGCTTCGCCCCGCTCCAGGTGACCTTGGGCCGGGTGGCGTTCGGTGCGCTGGTGCTGCTGGCCATGCTCGTGATCAAGCGTGAGCGGCTCCCCCGCTCGCCCCGCACCTGGGCCCACCTCACCGTCGCCGCGTTCTTCCTCAATGCGCTGCCGTTCTCCCTCTTCGCCTACGCCGAGCTGACCATCCCCTCCACACTGGCCGGCATCTGCAATGCCACCTCCCCGCTGTGGGGCATGGCGCTGTCGGTCGTCGCACTCTCCGAGGACCGCCCCAGCCGGCGCCGGGTCGCGGGCCTCGGCATCGGATTCCTGGGCGTGCTCACCGTGCTCGGCGCCTGGCAGGGCTTTTCCGGCACGGATCTCACGGGCACCGCGATGGCACTGGGCGCCTCGCTCTGCTACGCCATCGGCTGGATCTACGTCCGCCGCACCCTGGCGGGCAGCCGGCACTCCCACCTGTCCATGTCCAGCACCCAGCTGCTGCTGGCCACCGTCCAACTGGCCGTCGTGACCCCGCTGTTCACCACCGCACCCGCCGCCTACCCGGTCATCCCGCTGCTCGCCGTCTTCGCACTCGGCGCCCTGGGCACCGGCTTCGCCTTCCTCCTCCAGTACGGCCTGGTCGCCGAGGTCGGCCCCACCACCGCCCAGATGGTCACGTACTTCATCCCCGTGATCGCCACCACGGCCGGAGTGGCCCTCCTGCACGAACAGCTGAGCTGGAACACTCCGGTCGGCGCCCTCATCGTCCTGGCCGGCGCCGCCCTCACCCAGAGCAAGCCCCGCCCGAGCAGCCCGTCGCTCCCCCGGCCCGGCACGACCACGGACTGACGACACCCAAGCGCACAACGCACCGAGGACCCTGGCCACTTACCGGCGCCGGGGTCCTTGCGCGCAGGCACAGGACAGGACACCCGACGACCGGCCGTGACCACCTTGCGAGGGCCCCTCGGCCCGTACGCCTCCCAGCCCTCACTCGTACCGCCGCACCTCCCCCACGCCGGTGGCCGCGGCCACGGCGTCCGCGACCGGGGTGATGTCGTCATCGGAGAGGGTGGAGACGGTGATGCGGATGCCGGGCGGGGACTGGAGGCGGAAGCGTGCGCCGGGGGCCACCGCCCAGCCGGAGTGCAGGAGCCGGGCCACCGCACCGGTCTCGTCCGGGACCGGCACCCACACGTTCATACCGCTGCGGCCGCGCGCGCGGACTCCGCGCTCCGCCAGCGCCCGTATGAGGGCATCGCGCCGCCGGCCGTACGCCTCGGCCACCGCCTTCGGGTCGACCGCGGACGTCCGCCACAGGTGGAGGACCGTGTCCTGGAGCAGATGGCTGATCCAGCCCGGCCCGAGGCCCTGACGGCCCCGCACCCGGTCGATGGTCAGTGCGTCGCCGGTGAGCACCGCCAGGCGCAGATCCGGGCCGTACGCCTTGGCCGTCGAGCGGACCAGGACCCAGTGGTCGGTGACGCCGGAGAGCGGATGGAGCGGGACGTCGACGATGCCGTGGCCGTGGTCGTCCTCGATGAGGAGGGTGCCGGGGTGCGCGGCCAGGAGGGTGCGGAGTTCGGTGGCGCGGGCGCGGCTGACGGCAGCTCCGGTGGGGTTCTGCGCCCGGTCCGTGATGACGACGGCACGGGCGCCGTCCTGGAGCGCGCGCGCCAACTGCTCCGGCAGCGGGCCCTCGTCATCCACGCCGACGGCGGCGGGGCGCAGTCCGAGCGCCGGAATGAGATCCAGCAGACTGCCCCACCCCGGGTCCTCCACCGCCACGGTGTCGCCGGGCCGCAGATGGGCGGCCAGCACCCGTTCTATGGCATCCAGTGAGCCGCTGGTGACGGCGACCGGCCCCACCGGCACACCGTCGTCGGCGAACGCCGCGCGGGCGAGGGCCGCGAGGTCGTCGTCCACGGCAGGCGTGCCGTAGAGCACGGGGCGCCGCACGCTGCGCGCCGCGGCCGCCGCCAGCGCCCGCTCCAGAGGGGGCAGCAGGGACGGATCGGGGTTTCCGTCGGAGGCGTCACGGACGCCCGGCGGCACCTCCACCCGCAGGGCTTCGCGCGGCGTGCTCGCGGGGCGGGGACGGACCCGGCTGCCGCGCCGGCCCGCGGTTTCGATCACTCCGCGGTCACGGAGCGTGCGGTACGCGGCCGCGACCGTATTCGGATTCACCTCCAGATAGACAGCCAACTCCCTCAGCGGCGGCAGGACTTCGCCCGGCTGGAGCTCGCCCGCACCGACGGCTCGCTCGACACTGGCGGCAATCTCCGATGCGCGCCGCCCTTCGATCCGATACTCTCCTAGCACAAACATGATTATGCACTAGTGCAATGGAGTTGGCAATGGCACGACCCGAGGCGTACGAACCCACCGCACGCACGACCCCCACCCGCGCCCGCGAACGCGCCGCCTACGACCACGAGACGGTGCACGCCATCCTCGACGCGGCCTACGTCTGCCATCTGGGCTTCGTCCGCGACAGCTCCCCCGTCGTCCTGCCGACGCTCTACGGCCGCGTCGGCGACCGCCTCTATCTGCACGGGTCGACCGGTTCCCGCCCGTTGCGGATGACCGGTGCCTCGCCGGACCCCGGCCTGGAGGTCTGCGTCACGGTCACCCACGTCGACGGCCTCGTCCTGGCCAGGTCCGCGTTCCACCACTCCATCAACTACCGCAGCGTCGTGGTGCACGGCACGGCGTACCAGGTGACGGACGAGGAGGAGAAGAAGGCCGCTCTCGACGCGCTGGTCGACCATGTCCTGCCCGGACGCGCCGCGGACTCCCGCCCCGGCAACGCCAAGGAGCTGGCCGCCACCGCCGTCATCCGGCTCGACCTGCGCGACGTCTCCGCCAAGCTCCGCACCGGCGGCCCCAACGACGAACCGGAGGACCTCACGCTGCCGTACTGGAGCGGTGTCCTGCCCGTCGCGCCGGTGTACGGCGCCCCCATACCGTCCGACGATCTCGCACCCGGCACGCCCGAGCCGGCGTACCTCCCCGCCCGCTGAGGAGCCCGCCGTGCTGATCCATCCCTGGGACGCCCCCACCGACGACGCCGAGTGGCAACAGTGGCTCGCCACGCATGACTTCGGCCAGTTGGCCGCCAACGGGCCGGCCGGCGAACCGCCCATGCTGCAACCGCTGCACTTCTCCTACGACCCGTCCCGGCGCGAGGCCGTCACCCACCTGGCCCGCCCCAACCCCCTCTGGGGCGCGCTGGAGGAACGGCCGACGGTGCTGCTGAGCGTGGTGGACGACTACACCTTCATCCCCGGCCCCTGGCAGGCGGCCGAGGACCAGCCGCCCGAGCACGGCGTCCCGACCAGCTTCTATGCCGCGGTCCAGCTGACCTGCACCGCCCATGTCGTGGACGACCCGGAGGCGAAGGCGGCACTGCTGCAACGGCAGCTGGACCACTTCCAGCCGGACGGCGGCTCGGCTCCGGTCGCCGCGGATGCGCCTCCGTACGGACGGCTGCTCTCGGGCATCCGCGGTCTGCGCCTCGAAGTGCGGGAGGTCCGTGCCAAGTTCAAGTACGGAGGCAAGCGGAGCGAGGCGGTCCAGCACCGCATCTCGGAACGCCTCACCGAACGGGACGGCCCCGGGGACGCGGCGGCCCGCACCCACCAGCAGCGCCGCCTGGCGGTGGGCGACACCACCACCGGGACACCCCGCTCCTGAACGGGCACCCCTGCCCCGCCAGTCGTCGGCCGGGCATGAGCTGACGCCGACGCCCGGCCGGCATGCCACCGGCCGGGGTCCCCGTCCTCAGCTCACGCCGGCGCCGCGGACCGCGCGGCCGTCACCGCCCCGCGCGCCTCCGTCACCGCCAACGCGGCCACGGCCGACAGCAGCACGCCGGTGCCGATCACCGTCGCCATCGTGAGCCGCTCCCCGAGGAACAGCACCGCGATCACCGCGGCCGACACCGGCTCGATCAGCGAGATCACGGACGCGGTCGCGGCGCGGACCGCGGCCAGCCCCGCGAAGTACAGCCCATAGGCCAGCGCCGTGGGCACGGCCGCGACATAGCCCAGCAGCAGGAGGCTGCGTCCCAGGTCGTGCGCCTGGGGCCACAGCCCCTCCACCGCCGCGAGCGGCAGCAGACACAGCGCACCGACGGCGAACGCACCGATCGTGGAGGCGTACGGATCGCTGCCGCCGCCCTTGCCCAGCCGCCGGGTGGCCAGCGTCATCGCGGCACAGCCGGCCGCGGACAGCAGGGCGAGACCCAGACCGGCCGGGCGGACCGTGGCGCCGCCGTCGCCGCCGAGGACCAGCACCGCCAGCCCCGCCAGCGCCCCGGCGACGGCCAGCACCCCGCCCCCGCCGAGCCGTTCCCCCATCGTCACGCGCGCCCCGATGGCGATCAGGACGGGGCCCGCCCCCATGGTGACGACGGTGCCCACGGCCAGACCGGTGGCCTCGACGGCGGCGAAGTAGGCGGCCTGGAAGACGGCAAGGGCGATACCGGTCACCACGACCCGGGCCATCCGCCGGCGCAGCGGCTCGTACGGGGCGGGGACGACGGCGGTGCCGGTGCGGCGGCGCATCAGCGCCCGTACGGCGAGCAGCAGGACCAGGCCGCCGAAGGTGCGCCAGAAGGTGAGGGCGAGCGGACCGAGTCCACTGCCGCGGTAGAGGAGGGCGGCGGCCGCACCCGCGGTGCCCCAGGCGGTCGCGGCGAACGTGACGTAGAGCAGCCCCCGGCCCACGGGCAGGGCGGAGGAAGGAGTGGCATGCATGAGAGAGGTGCTCCGGGAAATCCAGGACGGCGCGGGGCGCCGTGGAGTGGTCGCGTGGTCCCGTGTGCAGGCAGCGACGAACGGCTCGGGAACCTGCCCGAACCGGGTTTTCTCGGAGGCCGCCGCCCGCCTTACGCGGCGGGAGGGGGCAGCACAGTGGAATGCATGATCGTCACCCTACGTCGCGCTCGAACCGACCGCCAAGTCGGCCCCGGGAACGCTCCTGGGGCCGTGCGGCAGAAGGCCTAGGGAGCCGAGGACGCCGGGGACACGCCACCCCCCGGAGCGCCGGCGCCCGCGCCGTCCTCCGTCCCGGGCCCCACCCCCGCTCCGGCTCCGGCCACCCGCACGGTCTCGGTCGCCTTCGGCTTCGCCGACTGCGCGATGAAGGCGCCGGTCAGCACCACCACGCCACCGACGATCTGCGGCGCAGAGAGGTGTTCGCCGAGCAGGACCCAGGCCAGCACCGTCGCGATGACCCCCTCCAGACAGGCGACCACCCCGGCCACCTGCGGCGAGAGCCGGCGGATCGAGACCACTCCGGTGAGGTAGGCGGCCACCGTCGCGATCAGCACGATCCAGGCGAGCAGCAGGACGGCGGGCACCTGCGTGCCGTTCATATCCGCGCCGCCGCCGAGGACCGGCCAGTGCATGTCCCAGGGGCGGGCGATCGCCGTGAGGACGGCGGCGCCGATCAGCAGTCCGTAGGCGATCACGCCCAGCGGGTCCACCGTGTCGTCGCCGTCGCTGCCGTGATCGGAGAGCACGAAGTAGCCGACCTGGCAGCAGGCCGCGCCGAGCGCGAGGGCAAGTCCGATGACGTCGAAGCTCAGCCCGGACCAGACCTCGACGACACAGGCCAGTCCGCCGACGGCCAGTACCACCCCGACCGCGGCGGCACGGGTGACCGGCCGCTTCTGAACGAAGCGGACCCAGCCCAGCACAAGCGCGGGAGCCAGATATTCGATGAGCAGCGCGACGCCGACGGGGATACGGGAGAGCGCGGCGAAGTAGCAGGCCTGTACGCCCGCGACGGCGAGCAGCCCGTAGCCCGCGAGCAGCACGGGCCGGCGCCGCGCCAGCTCCCGGTGGCGCCAGGCGACCGGCAGCATGACCAGCGCGGCACCGACCACCCGCAGCCAGGTGACATGCAGCGGTTCGAGACCGGCGGATATCAGGGGCTTGGCGGCGACGCCCGAACCGCCGAAGGCGAGGGCGGACACCAGGGCGATGCCGAGGCCGGCGCCGCGTCCCCGGGGCGCCTCGCTGCGGCTCGCCCCGAGGGCGGGTGGTGGCGGCTGGGTCCCCCGGGACCCTGGAGTTCCCTGGCCCGGACCGGTCGATGGACCTGCCGGGCTCCCCGAAGACGCGTGCATCCGGCCATCATGGCAGCCGCCGTCAGCAGTGCCACCCCCCGATACCCCTGTCATCCCCGGCCGGGGTGTTCTGGTCAGTCGCCCCCGGGGCGTTCCCCGTCCAGCCGCGCGGCGAGCCGGTCGGTGTCGACGGAGGCCCGGCGCAGCACCTCGACGGCCCGGGATTCGGGGTCGTCCACCAAGGCGGCCAGCAGGTCCAGGCAGCCCGCGCGGGTGGCGTAGCCGGCATGGGCGCGGTCCAGTGCGCCGTCCATGGCGGCGGCCGCGGCCGGTGACCATCCGGGGACACCGCCCTCGGCGACCAGGGGGACCGCGCCGGAGTCCTCGATGGTGCCGTGCCATTGGAGTCCGTAGCCGATGCTGCGCTGGACGAGGTAGCCCAGCAGCCGTGCGATCTGCGGTGGACCGTCGAAGGCGGCGCGTACGGCGGGGTCCGATTCCAGGAGGCCGTGCAGCAGATGCGCGGTGTCGACCTGCCGGTCGCCGTCACGGGTGGCCCGCCTGCGAGCAGCGGATACGACCGTCGCGAGTTCGACGGTGAGCCGGCTGTCGAGCTCCTCCTGGGCGGGCCCGTCGCCACCACTGTACGCAGTACGGTTTTGCACAGCACCCACCCCACCAGCCTCCCAGCGCCGGAACATCCCCGCCGGGGAGCATTTGCGCATCCCACGGTGGTTGGGCACGGCCGCACACCTCTCATCCTCACGGAGGAGATGCGCGGGAACCGTGGAGACCGGACATGCGGGCACGGGACGGCCGTCCCCCTGTCGCAGCCGGCCCCTGCCGGGCCGACCAGCAAAACCTGACACCCCATCAGCAAGGTCGGTCATCGGTATTGAACCTTCACCCCCGTACGGCTACGTTCCGCGGCACCAGCCAGGGACCGTCACCGAAGGGGTGATCGCATGGCCGAAGTCACCGCGCAGGCCCGTATCGAAGCGCCGGCCGACAAGCTCTGGGACCGGCTCACCGACTTCGACTCGTACGGGGAGTGGAACGCCACCCACACCGCCTTCCCCAAAGGCGGACCGGAATCGCTCCAGGTCGGCGCGGGCTACGAGGAGAACATGAAACTGATGGGCTTCCCCGCGGAGGTCCTCTGGACCGTCCGGGAGCTGGAGCCGGGCCGGCTGCTCGACATCCAGGGCAAGGGCCCGATGGGCGTCAACCTGGGAATGCGCTACGAACTCACCCCGGACGGCGAGGCGACGGCCGTGCGGATCGACGGGGCGTTCACCGGCGCCGCGGTCTCACTGATGGCCGGCAAACTCAGGGACTCGGCGAGCGCCGCCCTGAACGAGTCGCTGCGCAGGCTCGCCACCCTGGTCGCCTGAGCCTTCGGGAGCCCCCCGCACGCGCGGCCCCCGAAGACTCCTCCCCCTGCCACCCCGCACAGGGTCAGTCCTCCTCGGCGAGGATCAGATACAGCTCCTTGCGCGCCTTGTTGACCACGGCCATGGCCTTCTCCCGCTGCTCGGGACTGCCGGTGGCCCACACCTGCCGGAACGCCTCGACCAGGCCCCCGCCCGCCTTACGGATCTCGTTCATCGCCTCCCAGTCGACGCCGCGGCCGGCGTCCTCCCAGGGGGCGTCCGAACCGCTGTCGGCCTCGGCGCGCCCGGCGTCGGTCAGCGAGAACAGCTTCTTGCCGCCCTCACTGGCGCTGGCGATCAGCCCCTCGTCCTCGAGGAGTTGCAGCGTCGGGTAGACCGAGCCGGGACTGGGCTTCCACGCCCCGCCGCTGCGCTCGGCGATCTCCTGGATCATTTCGTAGCCGTGCATCGGGCGGTCCTTGAGCAGCGCCAGAATCGAGGCGCGCACATCGCCGCGCCGCGCCCGGCCGCGCGGTCCGCCACGCCCCCGGCCGCCACCGAAGGGCGGACCCCCGAAAGGCGGGCCGAACGGGCCGAAGGCGGAACGCCGCCGCTCCCAGCCGCCCGCGAAGTCGCCGCGGCCGCCATGGCGCCCGGGTCCGCAGTGCTCATGCCGATGCTCATGTCCGTGTTCGTTTCCTTGGGAACGCATGAGGGCGTCCTCCCTTTCTGTCATTGATCGGTCGCGATGCCTCAACGATATATCGGGACTGTTCGTCGAAGCAACCCCCTGAGCGGTGTCCGGAGGGCCGGGCACAGTCGACCGAGTCGATGTCCCACCGGGCGACCGGTCCAGAGGCGCCTGCCGAAGGAGCGAAGAGGACGACCGCCGCCCGCCTGGCCCGGAAACCGGAACGCCCAACCGGCACGCCCCTTGGCGTCATGGGCCAACGCCTGTCTCCAGGAACGGACTTGTTACCGTCAACCGCTGTGACCAGTAATGACGCCGCGCCCAAGTCGCGCTTCCTCGCCCTGCACGACTACGGCATGGGTGGCGTGTGGTGGTGGCTCCAGGCGCGGTCCGCGCGGGAGATCCTCGAAACGTTCGCGTGGATCGAGGTCGTCACCGACCCGGAGACGGTGGCGCGGCAGGAAGAGGACGGCGAGCTGGAGGAAGTCGACATCGACGCCCCGCGGATGCCTCCGGGTCTGGACGGCCTGCGCGCCACACGTCACGCACAGCGCGGTCGTCCGGGCTTCGGTGCGCTCGCGGACAGGGACGTCGTGTATCTGCGTCGCCGATGGAACGACGAGGACGACGAGGATCCGGCCGTCTGTCTGATGGAGGTGAGCCCCGACGGCCGCCGCCTCCGCCAGGTGGAGCCGGCCGAGGACGGGGCCGCGGTCAGGAGCGGCCCCGACGACTGGCCGTTCAACCCGCCGGTCGTGGATCTCTTCGACCCGGAACTCGTGGGCCTCCAGATCAGCCGGGAAGAGTTCGAGGAACAGTGGGCGCGCGCCCGCCGACTGGACGTCGGCCGGTAGGCGGACCGCGCTCCCCCGCTTCGGCTGCTCGGGCCGCATCGCCGCATCGCCACATCGCCGCATCGGCCACGATCAAGCAAGATCCGTTGTCAGACGGACCGCCGGGCAGCCCGCCGAGGGCTCACTTCCGGAGGGGCTGGGTGAAGCGCAGCATGTTGCCCGCCGGGTCGCGGAACGCGCAGTCGCGGACGCCGTAGGGCTGGTCCATCGGCTCCTGAAGCACCTCGCCGCCCGCGGCGCTGATGCGCTCGAAGGTGGCATCGCAGTCGTCCGTCGCGAAGAGGACACCGCGCAGCAGGCCCTTGGCCATCAGCTCCGCCATGGTCTGTCTGTCGGCCGCTGAGGCGTTCGGGTCGGCGAGCGGCGGTTCCAGGACGATGTTCACGTCCGGCTGCGAGGGTGCCCCGACGGTCACCCAGCGCATCCCCTCGAACCCGACGTCGTTGCGTACCTCGAGGCCGAGCACATCGCGGTAGAAGGGGATCGCCTTGTCGTGGTCGTCGACGGCGATGAAGGTGGTGGAGAGCCTGATGTCCATGCCGTTCACGCTACGGCCCGGCGGCGGGGCTCGGTTCTCCGTTCCTGACCGGCCTCGTGTGGATCTTGGCGATGCAGGCCGGGATGGCGGCGCCCTGGTCATGGCTCCGGGCCCGGTAGGCGCTCGGGCTCTCGCCGACCAGCCGGCTGAAGCGCGAGCTGAACGAGCCCAGCGACGTACAGCCGACCGCGAAGCAGACCTCGGTCACCGTGAGATCGCCGCGCCGCAGCAGCGCTTTGGCCCGCTCGATGCGGCGGGTCATCAGGTAGCTGTAGGGCGTCTCGCCGAAAGCGGCGCGGAAGCTGCGGGAGAAATGGCCCGGCGACATCAGGGCGCCATGCGCCAGCGCCGGCACGTCGAGCGGCTCGGCGTAGTCGCGGTCCATCCGGTCGCGGGCCCGCCGCAGCCGGACGAGGTCGTCGAGATCCTGCTGTCTCACCTGCTCAGCTTCCCACAGCACCCGAGGCCGATGAGGGGGAACAGGACGACGCCCTCGGGTGCTCCCCGCTGCGCGGGCCTCGCCTCAGGCGCCGACGTAGGCCGCGAGGTGCTCGCCGGTGAGGGTGGAGCGGGCGGCGACGAGGTCGGCGGGCGTGCCCTCGAAGACGATCCGGCCGCCGTCGTGGCCGGCGCCGGGGCCCAGGTCGATGATCCAGTCGGCGTGCGCCATGACCGCCTGGTGGTGCTCGACGACGATGACCGACTTGCCGGCGTCGACGAGCCGGTCGAGCAGGCCGAGCAGCTGCTCGACGTCGGCGAGATGCAGCCCGGCGGTCGGCTCGTCGAGGACGTAGATGCCGCCCTTCTCTGCCATGTGCGTGGCCAGCTTGAGCCGCTGCCGCTCGCCGCCGGACAGCGTGGTGAGCGGCTGGCCGAGGCTGAGGTAGCCGAGCCCGACATCGGCGAGCCGGTCGAGGATCTTGTGCGCGGCCGGGGTGTGCGCCTCGCCCGGGCCGAAGAACTCCTCGGCCTCGGTCACCGGCATCGCGAGCACCTCGCTGATGTCGCGGCCGCCGAGGTGGTACTCCAGCACCGAGGCCTGGAACCGCTTCCCGTCGCACTCCTCGCAGGTGGTGGCGACGCCGGCCATCATCGCCAGGTCGGTGAAGACGACCCCGGCGCCGTTGCACGTGGGGCAGGCGCCCTCGGAGTTGGCGCTGAACAGCGCCGGCTTCACGCCGTTGGCCTTCGCGAACGCCTTGCGGATCGGGTCGAGCAGTCCGGTGTACGTCGCCGGGTTGCTCCGGCGCGAGCCGCGGATCGCTCCCTGGTCGACCGACACCACCCCCTCGCCGGCGGCCCCCGACCTGCCCGGCAGCGACCCGTGCACGAGCGAGCTCTTGCCGGAGCCGGCGACGCCGGCGACAACGGCCAGCACCCCGAGGGGGATGTCGACGTCGACGTTGCGCAGGTTGTGCGCCGTCGCGCCGCGGATCGGAAGCAGGCCGGTGGGCTTGCGCACCGTCTCCTTGAGGGCCGCCCGGTCGTCGAAATGGCGGCCGGTGACGGTGCCACCGGCCCGCAGCCCCTCGACGGTGCCCTCGAAGCAGACCGTGCCGCCCGCCGTACCCGCGCCGGGGCCGAGGTCGACGACGTGGTCGGCGATCGCGATCGTCTCCGGCTTGTGCTCCACGACGAGCACCGTGTTGCCCTTGTCCCGCAGTCGCAGCAGCAGGTCGTTCATCCGCTGGATGTCATGGGGGTGCAGCCCGATGGTGGGCTCGTCGAAGACGTAGGTGGTGTCGGTGAGCGAGGAGCCGAGGTGGCGGATCATCTTCACGCGCTGCGCCTCGCCACCCGACAGCGTGCCCGACGGCCGGTCGAGCGCGAGGTAGCCGAGACCGATCTCCACGAACGAGTCGAGGGTCTGCTGAAGCGCGGTGAGCAGCGGTGCCACCGACGGCTCATCCAGGCCGCGGACCCATGCCGCCAGGTCGTTGATCTGCATCGCACAGGCGTCGGCGATGCTGATCCGCTTGATCTTCGACGACCGGGCCCCCTCACTGAGCCGGGTGCCGTCGCACTCGGGGCAGGTGGTGAAGGTGACCGCCCGCTCCACGAAGGCCCGGATGTGCGGCTGAAGCGCCTCCTTGTCCTTGGACAGGAACGACTTCTGGATCTTGGGGATCAGCCCCTCGTAGGTGAGGTTCACCCCCTCGACCTTCACCTTGGTCGGCTCCCGGTAGAGGAAGTCCTGCATCTCCTTCTTGGTGAACTTGCGGATCGGCTTGTCCGGGTCCAGGAGCCCCGACTCGGCGTAGACCCGCACGGTCCAGAAGCTGTCGGACTTCCAGCCGGGGATGGTGAACGCGCCCTCGGCGATCGACTTGGAGTCGTCGTAGAGCTGGGTGAGGTCGATGTCGGAGACCGTGCCCCGGCCTTCGCAGCGCGGACACATGCCGCCGGTGCGGTTGAAGGTCGCCTTCACCGTCTTCTTGGCACCGCGCTCGACGGTGATGGCACCGCTCGCCCGGACCGACGGGACGTTGAAGGCGTACGCGCCGGGCGGGCCGATGTGCGGCTTCCCGAGCCGGCTGAAGAGGATGCGCAGCATCGCGTTGGCGTCGGTGGCGGTGCCGACCGTGGAGCGGGCGTCGGCACCCATCCGCTGCTGGTCGACGATGATCGCGGTCGTCAGCCCTTCGAGGACATCGACCTCGGGCCGCGCCAGAGTCGGCATGAAGCCCTGTACGAAGGCGCTGTAGGTCTCGTTGATCAGCCGCTGCGACTCCGCGGCGATCGTGTCGAACACCAGGGAGCTCTTGCCCGAGCCGGAGACGCCGGTGAACACCGTCAGCCGGCGCTTCGGGATCTCGATGCTGACGTCCTTGAGGTTGTTCACGCGCGCGCCGTGCACGCGGATCAGGTCGTGGCTGTCGGCAACGTGCGGCGCAGGCGACTGCGAGTCCGTCCTCGTGGCCATGCTCATCGTGTCTCCATGTGTCCGTCGGGGCCGCCTTCGCGGACTCCGTGGGTGTCGCCTGGCTCGGTCCGACCAGCCTCGCACAGTGCTTCCGGTTCTCCTCCGCTTCGGCCCGTGCAGCTTGCGGGCCCGGGCCACGCGGCGCACCGGGCCGGGGTGTCGGACCAGCCGGCGGCCGTCGCGCACCGGCCCGCGGTCACGCTAGCCGCCGCTCGGGGCCCGCGCTTCTCCATTCCTGATCGGTCCGGTCACCTTGTTTCCCGACGCACGACGGCATCTCCGCCGTGCAGCCGTGCAGCCGTGCAGCCGTGGGAACCGTGCGGCCGTCACCGGCACAGGTCACCGGGAACGCCGCATCCGCACGCCCCGCACCACCGGTGGCCACCACCAGGCCCACCAGGCCCCCACTCCGTATCCAATTCCCTCGGATTGGCCTTGGTCCGCGGCCTTGTGGCACCTCTACGCTCACGGCCATGAGGATTCGTATCGTCGACGCCTTCAGTGAGCGTCCGTTCACCGGCAACCCCGCGGGAGTCGTACTCCTCGGCTCCGGCGCCTTTCCCGATACGGCCTGGTTGCAGCAGGTCGCCACCGAGGTCAATCTCTCCGAGACCGCCTTCGCGCACCCGCTGCCCGAGGGCGGCGACGCCGACTGGGCGCTGCGCTGGCTCACTCCGGCCGCCGAGGTGAACATGTGCGGGCATGCCACTTTGGCCACGGCACACGTGCTGCACACCACCGGGACGGCCACCGGTACGGTCCGCTTCCGCACCCGTAGCGGGGTGCTGACCACGACGGCCGGTGCCGACGGGGCGATCACCATGGACTTCCCGACCGCTCCGCTCACCCCCGTCGAGGTACCGCCGGTCGTCGCGGGCGCGCTGGGCACCGAGATCCGCTCCGCGTACGACACCGGTCCCGATGTGGGGGATCTCCTGGTCGAGCTGGCCGACGAGAAGTCCGTACGGGCGCTCGCCCCGGACCTCAAGGCGCTGGCCGGGCACGGCGGCCGCGGCGTGATCACCACCGCGCGCGCCGACCGTCCCGACGGCGGCTATGACTTCGTCTCGCGCTGCTTCTTCCCCGGGGTGGGCATCGACGAGGACCCGGTAACGGGCAGCGCGCACACCGCGCTCGCCCCGTTCTGGTCCGCGCGCCTGGGCCGTGACGCGCTGGTCGGCCTCCAGGGCGCCGCCCGCACCGGCTTCGTACGGACCGAGCTGCGCGGCGACCGTACGCTGCTGACCGGTTCGGCGGTCACGGTCATCGACGGCGAGCTGCTGGTCACCGGCTGAGCCGCCCCCGGCGGAAGCAGCCGCATGGAGGCGCGGCAGGCACCGGCGGTGCCCCGCGCCTCACCCGCCTCACGCCGTCGGCAGCCACCCCACGTGCCCCGCGAGCAACGCATAGCCGACGAACGCCACGGTGTCGATCAGGGCATGGGCGGCGACCAGCGGCCCGACCCGTCCCCACCGCCGGTAGAGCAGGACGAAGATCGCGCCCATCACCATGTTGCCGACGAAGCCGCCGAGGCCCTGGTAGAGGTGGTAGGAACCGCGCAGCAGGGAGCTGGCCGCGAGTGCGGCAAGCGGAGTCCAGCCCAACTGCCCCAGCCTGCGCAGCAGATACCCGACGACGATGACCTCCTCCACGACGGCGTTCTGCACCGCGGAGGCGATCAGGACCGGGATCTTCCACCACACCGCGGGCAGCGCCTCGGGGACCACCGTCAGATTGAATCCGCCCGCCCGCGCGCCCAGATAGAGCAGCACACCGCTGCTGCCGATGACGGCCGCCAGCGCGGCGCCGCGGCTCAGGTCGAAACCGGGCCGCTGCCGGTCGAAGCCGACCGCCCGCAGTCCGCCGGCCCGTTCCCGCAGGAGCAGATGCGCCACCAGCACCACGGGGACGAGGGCGCTGGCGATCCCGAACAGCTGCCAGGCGAGATCCAGCCAGGGGCGGCCGGGCGCATGGGAGCCGTTGAGCGTCGCCGCCTGGTCCTTGAGGCCGCCGGGCTTGGTCACCGATCCGATGAAGCTGATCAGCGCCGACACCCCGCTGGCCCCCAGCGAGAGGGCCAGGACGATCAGCGTCTCGCTGCGCAGGATGCTCCGCGACGGCTCCTCGGCCACCCCGGCTCCCGATCCCTTCCCGGGCCCCTTACCCGGAACGTCCGCACCAGCCACGGGACTTGTATCCGACTGCACGCTTCCTCCACTTCCGCATTACCGCCTCTTCGCCACCACCGCCCCGCTAGGGTCTCGACAGCAGGTACGAAGATCGCGCGCGACAGGCCGGGGACGGGCGCCATCCACGTGGCGCGTATCCCCTCTCCCCATCGATTCCCGATCGAGCTCCGAGAAGGAGAGGCGCTACCGCAATGGGACGACACAGCTTGCCCGACGACTCCCCGACGGAGCACACGGGGGCCCGACCGGGACTTCGCCGACGCACCATCATCATCTCCACCGGTCTCGTTCTCGCCGTGGCCGCGGGCTCGGTGGTGGCACTGCGCAGCGGTCTGCTCCCGTTCGGGGGCCCGTGCGAGGGCCAGTCGGCGCGGCTCGACGTGGCGGCCTCGCCCGATATCGCCCCGGCGCTCGAAGCGGTGGCCAAGACCGCCCGCGAGGACGCGACGCGCACCGACGGCAGATGTCTGGACGTCAGGATCACCCCGCGCGCCGCCAATGACCTCGCCGACGCCTTCGGACAGCGGCCGGTCAACCCCGACTTCCAGGTCTGGATACCGGATTCGAGCCTGTGGGTGGACCGGGTCGAAGCGGAGCGCGGCACTCCGCTGACCGCCGTCGGCACCATCGCCTCGTCCCCGATCGCGCTGGGCGCCGTCCCCTCGGCCGCCACGTCGATGGGCTGGCCGAAGAAGACCTACACCTGGACGAAGCTGACCCGGACCGTGACCTCCGGCGACGAACTGCGCCTGGGCCTCGCCGACCCGGCCCGCAGCGCCACCGGGATGCTCGCCCTGGCCCGTATCGGCGCCGCCAACGCCAAGGACACCAAGGACAGCGACGAGGCCGACACCCGCACCGCCGCGACGGCAAAGCTCCTCTACCAGCGGGTCACGGACGGCGACGGTCGGGTGCTGGCCACCCTGCCGCGCGACAACTCCGCCGCGGAACGGGCCGATCCGCGCCGCAACCAGGCGCTGCTGCTCTCGGAGCAGGCCGCCTACACCCACAACACGAAGGCGGACGGCGGCCCCGACCTGGACCTGTTCTACCCCCAGGACGGCACGGCCCGGCTCGACTTCCCGTACACACTGGTCGACGACACGGAGCTGAGCCCCGAGCAGACCCGCGCCGCCAACCGCTTCATGACGCTGCTGGGCGAGAGCGACGGACAGCGCACGCTGCGCCGGCACGGCTTCCGGGCCGGCAACGGCACGGCGGACCCGAAGGTGACCGCCGCGGCCGGCGGGCGCGATCCGCAGCCGTACGCCGCCGATCCCGCCGATCCGCCGACCGTCGAGGAACTCCAGGCGCTGATGGGCATGTGGACGGTCACCGTGCAGAACACCCGGCTCACCACGGTCGTGGACGCCTCACCGTCGATGGGCACCCCGGTCCCGGGCAGCGGCGGCCGGACCCGTATGGACCTCACCAAGAACTCGCTGCTCCAGGCACTGGCCACGTTCACGCCCGAGGACGAGATCGGACTGTGGAAGTTCGCCACCTTCCTGGACGGCGACAAGGACTATGTGGAGCTGTCCCCCACCAGCCGCCTCGGCGACCGGGACACCGCCGGCGGCACCCACCGCGACACGCTCACCGCCGCATTCAGCTCGCTGGCCCCGGTGTCCCGTGGCGCCACCGGCCTGTACGACACCACACTCGCCGCGTACCGGGAGGCCTGCTCGACGTATGCGAGCGGGAAGTTCAACGCCCTGGTCATCGTCACCGACGGCGCCAACGACGACGCCGGCAGCCTCGGCCTCGATGCCCTGGCCGAGAAGCTGAAGAAGCTCTCCGACCCCCAGCGGCCGGTGCCGCTGATCGCCCTCGCCATCGGCCCGGCGGCCGACACCGCGGCCCTGGACCGCATCGCGGCGCCGACCGGCGGATCGGCGCACCAGGTCAGCGACCCGTCGCAGATCCACCAGGTGATCCTCAAGGCCATCATGGCGGCGGGCAGCAAGAAGCCGCGCTGAGCCCCCGGATGCCGGCGCTCCGGGCCGCGGCCCGGGCCGACCCGGAAGACCCGCCCTACGCCCCCTCGGCCGCCGCCTCCCAAGCCTCCGGTACGGCGGCCCGCCCGGTGACCGGCCAGGCGACCGGCCAGGTGTGCACCGGCTCCCCGGTGTGCATCAGCTCGCTGTAGCGCCGGGTCATCGCGGCGAGCGCGGCATCCCGGTCCAGGCCCTGGCGCCGGGCGTGGTGGTAGGCCGCGGCCTGCCAGGACGCGCCGTTGACCCGGCGCCGGCAGCGCTCCTCGATGATGCCGAGGTAATGGTCACGATCGGCCGGTTCCACCCCCCAGGCATCCAGCCCGCGGGCCGCCAGCGGCAGCAGTTCCTGGCGTACCAGCCGTAGGGCCGGGATCCGGGCGAGACCGCCGGCCCGTCCGGGACGGGGCCAGTCCAAGGTGGCGTCGATGCCGTACCGGCAGGCGGTGTCGAAGTTGCGGGCCGCGGCGGCGAACGGCAGGCGCGACCAGATGGGGCGCGGCTCCTCGGCCAGTGCCCGCACGAGTCCGTAGTAGAAAGCGGTGTTGGCGATGACGTCGGCGACGGTAGGACCGGCCGGCAGCACCCGGTTCTCGACCCTGAGGTGCGCGACACCGTCGGCGACCGCGTAGACGGGCCGGTTCCACCGGTAGATCGTGCCGTTGTGCAGCACCAGTTCGGCCAGGTCGGGCGCCCCGCCCTCGTCGAGGACCCGCAGCGGCTCCTGCGGCCCGCACACCGGCAGCAGCGGGGGGAAGTAGCGCAGATTCTCCTCGAACAGGTCGTATGCGGAGTCGACCCAGCGCTCGCCGAACCAGGTACGGGGGCGTACTCCCTGGGCCTGAAGTTCGGGCACGCGGGTGTCCGTGGCCTGCTGGAAGACCGGCGGCCTGGACTCGCGCCACAGCTCACGCCCGAAGAGGAACGGCGAGTTGGCGCCGACCGCCACCTGCACCGCGGCGATGGCCTGGGCCGCGTTCCAGACGGCGGCGAAACGGCCCGGCGTCACCTGGAGGTGCAGCTGGACCGAGGTGCAGGCGGCTTCCGGTGCGATCGAGGGCGAGCGGGAGACCAGATGCTCCACGCCCCGGATGTCGAGTGCGAAGTCCTCGCCGCGGGCCGCCCGCATCTGGTCGTTGAGCAGCACATAGCGATCGTTCTCGGAGAGGCTGGCAGCGGTGAGGTCGGTGGCGTGCAGGGTGGGCAGAATGCCGATCATCACGATCCGGGCGGCGACCTCCCGTGCCTTCCTCTCGGCGTAGGCGAGCCCCGTACGGAGTTCCTCGGCGAGCTGGTCCAGGACGCGGCCGCTCAATCGGTGCGGAAGGATGTTGACCTCCAGATTGCACCGGGCGAGTTCGGTCTGGAAATCACAGCTGGCGATGCGCTCGAGAACTTGAGAGTTCATCATGCGGGGCAGCCCGTCGGCACCGGCCAGATTGAGTTCGATCTCCAGGCCCATGAGATTCCTGGGCCGGTCGAACCTCTCCTCCTTCAGGAGCCTCTGCAATCCCTCGAGACACTCGTGAAGCTTTCTTCGATAACGCTCCCGGTCCGCCAGGTCGATCCCGTCCGCGGCGACCTTCTCCCCCATCGAAGGGTCCCTCCTCGAGTGAACGGCCCGCGGCCACGGGCCGCTTGGGGCCTTCCCCGACTCCACCGGGGCTCACGCTACGGTCGATGATGCCCCGGCAATCTGATCGATAACGCCGCGCGGGCATGCCGGTACCGATAGGCTCGAAGTGGCCCAGCCACCGGCACATCCCGAAGGCATATCTCACTGGCGACAGCCGACCGCATTTCCTTGATGAGAAACACTGACGAGATCCGGCCTACCGCGCTGCCGAGGTAATGCGAGGTGGCGCCGTAAAACCGTTGCGCAAAGCGGCGGAAAACACCTCGCACAAGGGTCTGGATTTCACCTTGCCCGAAATCCACAAGGCCGGTAGCCGAAACACTTTCAGAACATACGTCGTATAAACTCCGCTTACGAGGCAGAGACTTGGCGCCCAGCGTCCCGGTGTTCTCGCCGGCACGGGGGCACAGCGACTGACCTCGCCGGGCCGCAGCCCCGGCCGGCCACGCTCTGACCCGCACGCAGACAGCGTCGTTTGCACCCTGCCACGCTCCACCGTGTCTCCGAAGTGAGAGGCGACCCACCATGCCGCTGCACCTTCCCCCTGCCCCCGCGCCTGCCCTGCGCAGCGTTCTCGCCGCCCTCGGCTCGCCCACCGCGGTCCGCGAGGCCCCGGTCTCCGCACTGCGCGCCCATCAGGGTCCGCTCAGCCCCGACCACCCGCTGCCCGTCCACGTCTGGGACGACGTCAGCCGGGCCGGCGGCATGCCGCACACCCGTCTGGCCGGGTGGCGCTTCCTGGTCCGCGGCGGGGAACGTGCCGTGGCCACCGCCGAGGCGATGCTCACCGCGGACGGCTGGACGTTCTCACGCTTCTGCGGCGGCCCGTACGTCGCCGCGACCGAGCAGGCGCTGGCGCAGGCCGAGTCGCTCGGCACGCCCTACCAGCCACGCCTGCTGTCCGTCCCCGAGCTTTACATGCTCACCCTGTGGCTGCATCACGACATCGCCTCCGACGGCGCCGAAGGGCTGCCCACACCCGCCGACCTGCTGATACCGCTCGCGCCCGCCCCGCCGGGGATCGCCTCGCACCGTCCGCAGCGCATCGCCGACCTGCTCCCCCGGCTGACGCTGCGCCTCACTCCCACCACCCCGCTCCTCGCCGAACCCGCCTGAACCGGCGCGCCGGGCCGTTCCGCGCACGGAAACCGGCGCCCGCCACCCCGCACGAGCATGCCCCGCGGCCCCTTCCGGCCGCGGGGCGCTCTGTCGCGCTCACCCGGGCGGCCTAGCCCGCGGGTACCACTCCCAACCCTCTTGGGGAGGAGTGCAATTGGGAGCAACCGCCCGCATGGGTGACGCGTCCCTATCGAGTGAGTACCGCTGCTGCGAAATCCCTGCGGAATCCCGTCCGTGGGGCAACACTGGGATCGACCGAGGAAACGGGGGAGCGGCCATGAACACCTCATCGAGCCGCACGACGACGTTCACCACTCCGCAGCGAAAGACAACTTCCATGTGCCAGCACCAACCGCCATGCCCGTCAGCCGACTCCAGCGACCGGGAGGCCGCACACCTTGTGGCCCACCACCCGGAACAGGGCTGGAGCCTGCTCTGCAACGGCGTCCTGCTCTTCGAGGACACCGGTGAGCTGCTGCCCAACGGGCAGGTCATCGCCCCGCACCGAGCACGGGCCACCGCCGCCGCCTGACCCGCGAGCGCGCGGCACGAACGACAGGGCCCCCGGCAGATCTGCCGAGGGCCCTTGATGTTGCCGTGAGTCAGTTGCGGTGACTCAGTTGTCGTACTCGTCCAGCGGCGGGCAGGAGCACACGAGGTTACGGTCGCCGAAGGCACCGTCGATGCGGCGCACCGGCGGCCAGTACTTCTCCGAGGCCTCGACGCCGGCCGGGAAGACCGCCTCCTCGCGGGTGTACGGGTGCGACCAGTCGCCACCGAGCGCGGCCGCGGTGTGCGGGGCGTTGCGCAGCGGGTTGTCGTCCTTGGCCCACTCCCCCGAGCCGACCTTCTCGATCTCCGCGCGGATGGCGATCATCGCGTCGCAGAACCGGTCCAGCTCGCCCAGGTCCTCGCTCTCGGTCGGCTCGATCATCAGCGTGCCGGCCACCGGGAAGGACATCGTCGGCGCGTGGAAGCCGTAGTCGATGAGCCGCTTGGCCACATCGTCGATGCTCACCCCCGTCGCCTTGGTCAGCGGCCGGACGTCGATGATGCACTCGTGCGCGACCAGACCGCCGGGGCCGGTGTAGAGCACCGGGTAGTGCGGCTCCAGGCGCTTGGCGATGTAGTTGGCGCTCAGCACCGCGACCTGGGTGGCGCGTTTGAGGCCCTCGCCGCCCATCAGGCGGACGTACGCCCAGGAGATCGGCAGGATGCCGGCCGAGCCCCAGGGCGCCGCGGAGATCGGTCCCACGCCCGTCTCGGGGCCCGCAGCGGGCTGGAGCGGGTGGTTGGGCAGGTACGGCGCCAGGTGGGCGCGCACGCCCACCGGGCCGACGCCCGGGCCACCGCCGCCGTGCGGGATGCAGAACGTCTTGTGCAGGTTGAGGTGCGAGACATCGCCGCCGAACTTGCCGGGCTCGGCGAGGCCGACCAGCGCGTTGAGGTTGGCACCGTCGACGTAGACCTGGCCGCCGGCGTCGTGCACCGTCGCGCAGATCTGGGTGATGTGCTCCTCGAACACGCCGTGCGTGGAGGGGTAGGTGACCATCAGGACCGCGAGCTCGTCACGGTGCTTCTCGATCTTGGCGTGCAGATCGTCTGCGTCGACCTCGCCGTCCTCACCGGTCTTCACGACGACGACCTTCATCCCGGCCATCACCGCGCTGGCGGCGTTGGTGCCGTGCGCGGAGGACGGGATCAGACAGACGGTGCGCTGCTCGTCGCCGTTGGCGCGGTGGTAGGCGCGCACCGCCAGCAGACCGGCCAGCTCGCCCTGCGATCCGGCGTTCGGCTGGATGGAGACCTTGTCGTAGCCGGTGACCGTGGCCAGCCGCTCCTCCAGCTCCTGGATGAGCGTGAGGTAGCCCTGGGCCTGGGCGGCCGGCGCGAACGGGTGCAGCTGGCCGAAGGCGGGCCAGGTGACCGGCTCCATCTCGGTGGTCGCGTTCAGCTTCATCGTGCAGGAGCCGAGCGGGATCATGCCGCGGTCCAGCGCGTAGTCCTTGTCGGCGAGGGTGCGCAGGTAGCGCAGCATCGCGGTCTCGGAGCGGTACTGGTGGAAGACCGGGTGGGCGAGGTAGTCGTCGCTGCGCAGCAGGGCCTGCGGCAGCGTCTCCGCGGCGGCCGCGTCCAGCTGCTCGACGTCGCCGTGCACACCGAAGGCACCCCAGACTCCGGCCAGCTGCGCGCGCCCGGTGGTCTCGTCGCAGGCGATGCCGACCAGGTCGGCGTCGACCTGCCGGAGGTTGACACCGGCCTCGCGGGCGGCCGCGACGACCTCGGCGGCCCGGCCGGGCACCCGCGCGGTCAGCGTGTCGAAGTACGCGCCGTGGACGATCTCCACCCCGCCGGCCCGCAGGCCCTCGGCGAGGACCGCGGCGTAGCGGTGGGTGCGCCGGGCGATCGTCCGCAGGCCCTCGGGCCCGTGGTAGACCGCGTACATGCCGGCCATGACGGCGAGCAGCACCTGCGCCGTGCAGATGTTGCTGGTGGCCTTCTCCCGGCGGATGTGCTGCTCACGGGTCTGGAGCGCGAGGCGGTAGGCCTTGCTGCCGTCGGCGTCGACGGAGACGCCCACCAGACGTCCGGGCAGGCTGCGGGCGAACTGGTCGCGTACGGCCATGAAGCCGGCGTGCGGTCCGCCGAAGCCCATCGGGACGCCGAAGCGCTGGGTGGTGCCGACGGCGATGTCCGCGCCGAGCTCACCGGGCGAGGTCAGCAGCGTCAGGGCCAGCAGATCGGCGGCGACGGTGACGATCGCGCCCAGCTCGTGGGCCTGCTCGATGACGGCGCGGGGGTCGCTCACCGCACCGGAGGCGCCCGGGTACTGGAGCAGCACGCCGAACACCCCGCGCTCGGCGATCTCGGCCGGAATGCCGTCGGACAGGTCCGCGACCACGACCTCGACGCCGGTGGGCTCCGCGCGGGTCTGGATCACGGCGGTGGTCTGCGGCAGGCAGTCGGCGTCGATCAGGAAGACGCCCTGCTTGACCTTGCCGACCCGGCGGGAGAGGGCCATCGCCTCGGCGGCCGCGGTGCCCTCGTCCAGCAGGGAGGCGCCGGAGGTGGGCAGTCCGGTCAGCTCGGCGACCATCGTCTGGAAGTTCAGCAGCGCCTCGAGGCGGCCCTGCGAGATCTCCGGCTGGTAGGGGGTGTACGCCGTGTACCAGGCCGGGTTCTCCATGACGTTGCGCAGGATCACGGGCGGCGTGAACGTGCCGTAGTAGCCGAGTCCGATCATGGACGCCAGCACCTGGTTACGGTCCGCGAGGCCGTGCAGCTCCTGGAGCACCTCGGCCTCGGTACGGGCCTGCGGCAGGCCGAGCGCCTCCGCGCTCTTGATCACATCGGGGACGGCGGTGGCGGTGAGCTCGTCCAGCGAACCGAACCCGACGTGCGCGAGCATCTTCGCCTGCGCCTCGTGGTCGGGACCGATGTGACGGCGCTCGAACGGGGTGCCCCGTTCCAGCTCGGTCAAGGAGATGCGATTGGTGGTCATCTGCGGGGGCCTCCTGGTCGGTACGACCTGCGAGGGGCACCGCGACGCGGGTGCCCGGACGGCCTCCCCCTCTGTCATCTCAACCTGAGAGTTTCACCGGCCCGCACGAGGCGGCCCGGCTTTCACCGTCGGTGAGGAGGGGCCCCGGCACTGTGCCTTCCGTCGCCCGCCCTGCTTTCCAGAGTGACCTCACCCATGCGGTACATGTGCCTGAGAGATTCCGGGGAGGATTTGCTCCTTCGGCGCCCAGGTCGCGAACGACACAGGACTCTCCCGCACGGGGTCTGCGGCCATTGGCCAGCCTACCAGCGCCGCTCTCGAAGGCTCCTTCGAGTGGCCAGGGCATGAAATGTGCCGTTTGGTAGTTGTCAGAGGGCAGTTGCGACCAATTGGAGGGGCCGTGCAAACCGATATCGATCCCCGGAGCCTGATCGGCCGCAAAGCGTTCGACCGTAACGGCACCAAAATAGGCACGATCGACGAGGTATATCTCGACGACGCGACGGGGGAACCGGAGTGGGCGGCCGTGCGTACCGGACTCTTCAGCCGGGACGCGTTCGTCCCCCTCGAACCCAGCAAGATGGTCGGCGAGGGCCTGCACATTCCTTACGACCGCAAGTTGATCAAGGATGCGCCCGACTTCGGCGTCGGCCGTCACCTCTCCCCTGAGCAGGAACTTCAGCTCTATCACCACTACCGACTGGATATCTCCTCCCCGACCTCCGACCCGGTGTCCTCCCCCGGCTCCGGTGACAAGAACTTCGGCAAGATCGCCGGCTCGGACGACTGACCGTCCGCCGGCCCCCCGCGCACCAGCGGCAAGGGCTCCCCCGGCCGCAGCGCCGGATCCTCGACAGCAAAGGTCCGCACCCTTCCCGGTGCGGACCACGGCGTTTCGAAGCGTACGGTCACCCTCCCCACCCCACTGCCCTGCACCCAGCCGGCGCCGAATTCCTCGTGCACCACGTCCAGCCCCGGATGCCAGCGCCGCGGCCGCTCCTCCTCGGCCTCGTGCGGCTCCGCCCCGCCGGCCGGCTCCGCCGCCGCGGCCGCCGCGGCCTTCGCGGTCTCCTCCGCCTCCCGCTCCGTAGCCACCTGGGCGAACAGATCCTCCTGTGTGAAGTCGGCCAGTCCGCTGACCCCCACACCCAGCAGCCGCACCCCGCCGGTGGTGTCCACCATCTCCAGCAGCCGCGCCGCGGCCTCCCGTATCACCGCCGGGTCGTCGGTGGGCCCCCGGAGCGTCTCGGAGCGGGTCAGCGTCGAGAAGTCGTAGTTGCGCACCTTGATGACCACCGTCCGTCCCGACCGCCCGGCCGCCCGCAGCCGCTGGACGCAGCGGTCGGCCAGCCGCAGCACCTCGCTGCGCACCCGGGTCCGGTCGGTCAGATCGACCTCGAAGGTGTCCTCGACCGAGATGGACTTCGCGTCCCGCTCGGCCACCACCGGCCGGTCGTCCCGGCCCAGCGCCATCGCATACAGCCCCGCGCCGTGCGCCTTGCCCAGCAGCCGCACCAGCTCGGCCTCACCGGCCTCCGCGGTCTCCGCGACGGTGTGGATCCCGGCCCGGCGCAGCGTCTCGGCCGTCGCGGGCCCCACCCCGGGCAGCGTCCGCACCGTCATCGGCCCCAGCAGCTCCCGTTCGGTACCGGGCTCGATCACCACCAGGCCGTCCGGCTTGGCCGCCTCGGACGCGATCTTCGCCAGCAACTTCGCGCCCGCCAGGCCAACCGAGCCGGTCAGGCCCGTGGCGGAGCGGATGTCGCGGCGCAGCTGCTCCCCCACGCCCCGCACGGCGGCCGTCTCGGGCGGCACCCCGCCCGCTTCCAGATCGACGAACGCCTCGTCCAGGCTCAGCGGCTCCACGAGCGGCGACAGCGCGTGCAGCAGCTCCATCACCGCCTCACTCACCTGGCGGTAAAGCGTGAAGCGAGGGGTGAGATAGGCGGCGTTGGGGCACAGCCGGCGCGCCTGCGCCGTGGGCATCGCGGAGCGGATACCGAACACCCGGGCCTCGTACGACGCCGTGGAGACCACTCCGCGCGGCCCGATCCCGCCGACCACCACGGGTTTGCCGCGCAGGCTCGGCTTGGCCGCCTGCTCGGCGGCCGCGAAGAACGCATCCATGTCGAGATGCAGGATCGTCGGGGCAGGTCTCACATGTCCGATGCTGCCCCATGCCACTGACAATCGGCCCGATGCCGGGCCGGTACCGCCGTCAGGGACTCAGCCCGCGCGGTTGCGCCGCCGCGCCAGCTCGTCGTGCGGGTTCTTCCCGACCAGGGTCTCGCCGGTGTCCACACGCTCTCCGTGGAGCTGTGACAGCACGCCCTCCACGTCCCGCCACACCACGCCCACGGCGATCCCGAAGACGCCCTGACCGCCCTGGAGCAGATCCACGACCTGGTCGGGCGAGGTGCACTCGTAGACCGTCGCACCGTCGCTCATCAGCGTCATCCGCGTCAGATCCGCCAGCCCGCGCGAGCGCAGATGCTGGACGGCGGTGCGGATGTTCTGAAGCGACACCCCGGTGTCCAGCAGCCGCTTGACGATCTTCAGGACCACGACGTCCCGGAAGCTGTAGAGCCGCTGGGTGCCGGAGCCGTACGCCGGCCGGATGCTCGGCTCCACCAGGCCCGTACGCGCCCAGTAGTCGAGCTGCCGATAGGTGATGCCCGCTGCCGCACAGGCGGTCGGGCCGCGATAGCCGATGTTCTGCGCCTCGCAGTCCTCCGACACCGCCGCGGCCGGTGCCGGGGCAGGATTCGCTGCTGCGCCCGAGTGGAGCGGCAACGCCCCTTCCGCCGCCATACCGTCGCCGGTGATTGCCACGCCGCCCTCCGTCCTCCACGTCCCGGACGGGACCTGCCATATCGACGGTATGCAGTCACTCGGGGTGCGTCAACGATCGCCGCGCTCGCCACGCCGAGTGATAATCACCCTACGAGTGGTTTCTCGTGACCTCGGACGGGGAACGGCTAGTTGTTTGGCCGAAAACAGGTGGTTCGCCTGGCCGGTATTACTGGCTGTTGGTGCCGAAGTCCTCGGGCGAGATCTGGTCGAGGAACTCGCGGAACTTCTCCACCTCGTCCTCCTGCTCGTCCGGGATGGCGATCCCCGCGTCGTCCAGCACACCGTCGGTACCGAAGATCGGCGTTCCGGTGCGCAGAGCCAGCGCTATCGCGTCGGACGGACGCGCGCTGACCTCGACCCCGCTCGCGAAGACAAGTTCGGCATAGAAAACCCCCTCGCGCAGATCCGTGATGCGGACCTGCGTCAGCTCCTGGCCCACCGCTTCGAGCACATCCTTGAAAAGGTCGTGCGTCAGCGGCCTGGCAGGGACCATGCCCTGCTGGGCAAAGGCGATGGCGGTGGCCTCCCCTGGCCCGATCCAAATGGGCAAGTATCGGTCGCCTCCCACCTCCCGCAGGAGCACGATCGGTTGGCTGGAAGGCATTTCCACCCGGACACCCACGACGTCGAGCTCGTTCACACAGCAACCCTAGGACGTGCCCGGCCGGTTTGGGTAGTCGGGCACTCGTTTGCTCACTACAGCCGGACCCGCAAAGCGCTCTGCACCAGTGCCGCATGCAGCCGTACGGACAGCGTCGCCAGCTCCCTGGCGGTCGCTTCGGCATGGGCCCTGGTCTGCGGGTTACGGTGCCGCCGAAGGGGTGCAACGACCTGCTCGACCAGGCCCGCCTCGCGCTCGGCGGCCGCCTTCACGGCACGCAGATGCCGCGGTTCGAGACCAAAACGGCCCAGGTCCGCAACAAGCTTGGCGACCGTGACGGCCTCGATGTCGTATCCCCCCTCGGCATGAGGGACGATGAGTCCGTAGGACTCCCAGTCGGCGAGCGCCGCCTCGTCCACCTCCGCGGCGGCCAGCAGCTCTGCCCGGCCGATCCGGGCAGCCGTAGGGCGCTCCTCACCAGGATCGTGTACGCCCTCGACCAGATCCCTGGAGGGAGTGGTCGGGGCCGGCAGCGGCACCTGCTCTCCGCGCTCCAAGGCGTCCAGATGCTCCCGGATGACCTTCAGCGGCAGATAGTGGTCCCGCTGCATCCGCAGGACGCCGGCCAGCCGCTCGACGTCCGCAGGCGTGAACTTGCGGTATCCGGAAGGCGTGCGCTTCGGCTCGACCAGTCCCTCGGCCTCCAGGAAGCGAATCTTGGAGATCGTGACCTCGGGAAACTCCTCGCGCAGGAGGTTGAGCACCGTGCCGATGCTCACCGGCCTGCCGTCCGAGGAGGCGGCGCCGGCAGAGCCGGCACCGCCTTTCGGTGTATCGCGCATATGCCTTCCCCGACCGGTCAGATACCGGCGCCTCGCTGGCTCGCGTAGAAGACCAGGCGGAACTTGCCGATCTGGACCTCGTCACCGTTGGCGAGGGCGACGGAGTCGATCCGCTCACGATTGACGTAGGTGCCGTTCAGGCTGCCGACGTCGGCGACCGTGAAGAGCCCGTCCGCACCGCGACGGAATTCCACATGCCGGCGCGAGACCGTCACGTCGTCGAGGAAGATGTCGCCCTGCGGGTGCCGGCCCGCCGTCGTCAGCTCGCTGTCCAGAAGGAAGCGGCTGCCCGAATTCGGGCCCCGGCGGACGACCAGCAGCGCCGACCCGAACGGAAGGGCGTCGACGGCCGCCTGCGCCTCGGGGGACAGCGACGGTGACAGGTTCTGGCCCGTCGCCTCCGAGTCGTAGGCCTCCAGCCCCGAAATGGAGATGGTCGAGGTCGTCTCGGACGCGCGCTCGGGCTGGGCGCCCGGACGCAGCGGCGCACCACAGTTGGAACAGAACCGGCTCGCCTCGGCGTTCCGGTTCCCACACCTCGTACAAACCGGCAAGGCCGACCCTCCACCCGTGCGTGCGGCTGATGGTTCCTGGGAACCTATGCGGCCGGGACCGGAGGGGTCAACAGAACCCGCGCCGTACCCCCCGGACGGACCGCCGACCTCGTCACGGAAGAGCGGACGGTCCTCGGACGTACCGCTCTCGTCGGGCCGGCCCGACGCGCGGTGCCGCGCGGAGCCGCTGCCGCCCTCCTGGCGCGCGCTCTTGCCGAACAGCTTTCCAAACAACTTCACGGGCGATTCCCCTTGAACGAAATAGACCCGCCCGTGGGGCAGGACGAACCCTCGATACACACACCGGCCGATCCGGACATCCTGTGAACGTCCGTGGCCTTCAGACAGTTTCCACCACACACCACACGCACGGTGCGTCGACCCCCCGTTACCTCATGCCCTCCCCGGGCACTCGACATACGTGTACGCCTCACTGCGATGACGACCGAGCGTAGTCAGGCCGCTTCGCCTCTCGCAAGGCGTCCACAATGATCTTCTCCTCACGGGTCACAGACACCTTGGCCTGCTCCTTTTCCAGCGTCTGGACCACTCCGCCGGGGATGTTCAGCGCCGGTTCGAGGTCCTCCGGCTTCCCGATGACCTTGAAGCGGAACGGCTGCGTGACGCGCTTGCCGTCGATCCCGACACCGCCCCGAAGATCCGAGAGGGAGGTGTTCGCGACGACCCGGACATCATTGACCTGGATGGCCTCGGCGCCGGCGGCCCGCAGCTCCTGGATGGTGTCCAGCAGCTTGTCCGCCTCGACGGAGTGGGTCGGGTCATCGATGGTCAGGTTGATGCCGGGCCCCTGCGCCGCGACGGTCCCGGCCAGCACACCCAGCTGCTGTTCCTTCTCCACGGTCTGTTTACGGGCCTCCTCGGCCTGGTCCGAGCTGTTCGCCAGCTCGGTCTTCTGCCCTTCCAGGCGCCGCTGTTCGTCGGTCAACCGCTGGGAGCGATTGTCCAGCTCGTCCAGAATGCGCACCAGGTCTTCCTGGCGCGCACCCCGCAGCGCACTGCTGTCACTTGTGGAACGTACCTGAATCGCCAGACCGAGTCCGAGAATGAACAGGAGCAACGCGACGATCAGTTGAGCCCGGGTCAGCCGCGGCGGCCACAGGCTCGCCACCAGCCGGTCCCGACCGTTCTTCGGGCGCTCCGCACTCCCGTCATCGGCGATCACATCCGGAGTCGAGGAGTCTGCCCCTTTGTCCGTCTTCTGTCCAGCACTGTCCGGTTCCTGCGCTTCGGTCTCCTCTTCGGAGTCCGCCCGCTCCGGGATGCTCCGGCTCTCGGGCGGCATCGGCAGCCGGCCGGCCGGGCCCCTGTCCCGACCCGCGTCCGGCCGGCCCGGCTCCGACCGCTCCGGATCCGACTGGTCCGGCTCCGACTCGAGCGGCTTCGGCTCGAGCGGCTTCGGCTCGAGCGGCTTCTTCTCCGGCTCGGGCCGCTCGGCCCGCTCCGGCTTCGCCACCGGTCCGGGCTGCTCCGCCCGCTCCGGGTGGTCCGACTGCTCGGGCTTCTTCACCGGCTCCGGGGTCTCCTCGGTCGACATCCGCCTCACGCCCGGAAGACGTGCCGACGGATCGCGGCGGCGTTGGAGAAGATCCGGATACCCAGCACCACGACGACGCCGGTGGAGAGTTGGGCGCCGACGCCCAACTTGTCGCCGAGGAAGACGATCAGCGCGGCGACGACGACATTCGACAGGAAGGAGACCACGAAGACCTTGTCGTCGAAGATGCCGTCCAGCATCGCGCGCAGACCGCCGAACACGGCATCCAGCGCCGCGACGACAGCGATCGGCAAGTAGGGCTCGACCACCGTCGGCACCACGGGTCGGACGACAAGTCCGACCACGACTCCCACGATGAGGCCCAATACGGCGATCACGATGTGCCCTTCCCTGTGTCGGCGCCGTCCGCCTTGGCGGCACCGGCCTGCGGCTTTGCGGTACGTACGATCAAACTGGGCGCGGGCGGCAGCGTGACCTCGTTCTCCGCGGAAATCCTGGTACGCACGCCGTAGTTCTCCTGCAACACATGCAGGTACTGGCCATCGGCGCTGTCCTGGAACGCGGTGCTCAGCCGCTGCCCGTCCCCCACCGCCAGCACCGTATAAGGCGGCACCAGTGGCTTGTTGTCGACCAGTATGGCGTCTCCTGCGGCTCTGATCGCCGAGAGTGACGTAAGCCGCTGTCCATTGACGGAGATGGCCTCCGCACCGGACGCCCACAGGCCGTTGACCACGCGTTGCATGTCCCTGTCGCGTACTCGCCCCGTGTCCGAAAAGCCACTGCTCTCGCGCGGACCGCCGCCATTGGACTCCGCGCCCTTGGCGTCGTCCACGACGAGTTTCACGCCGGGCCCGGTGGCCTGCGAGGAACCGGAGAGCAGGGCCAGCAGTTCGGCCTTGTCGCCCCCGTGCTTCTTCAGCGCCTCGCGCTGCATCCTGCTGACGTCGTCCCGGAGCGCATCGACCCGCTGCTGCTGCCGGTCCGCCTCGCCGGTGCCCGTCTGGATGCGGTTGATCAGCTCCGTACGCTCCTTGGCCAGCGTCGGTGCGGATATCCGCGCCTGCGCCGCCCCCACCGTCACCACGACCGCGGCGAGCACCAGACCGGCCGCGAGGCCCAACTTCGCCCGCAAAGTACGCGGCAGACCGCGCACACCGGCTTCGGACTTCCGCGCGGCGGCCTCGGCGTATCCGTCGTCGAGGCTGTGATCCATCACATTGTTCAGCAGCGACATGGACGCATCGGGGCGCGCGGCCGGCGTGTTCGTGTTGCTCCGATCGGGGCGCTGCTGCGACATGCCGCACATCGTCGCACGTCGGCCGCACAGTCTCCCAATGGCCCCACCGGCGTGCCCGGGCACGGCCCGCCGGCGGGGTCCGGGTCAGCGTCCCGCGCTGTCCACCACTGCGGACCACTCGTCCAGCAGCTGCTGCGCGGAGGCGTCATCGGGGCCTTCCGCCCACAGGTGGGTCACGGCCTCGGCGGGGTCGGGCAGCACCAGAACCCAGCGGCCGTCGGGCTCCACGACCCGTACGCCGTCGGTCGTGTCCACGTCCCGGTCACCGGCCGCCTCGACGACATGCCGCATGACGAGCCCCTTGACCGCCCAGGGAGTGGCCAGGTCACGGCGCTGCACATGCGCCCGCGGGATCCGGGCATCGATCTGGCTGAGCGTGAGCTGGGTGCGGGCCACCAGGCCGATCAACCGGACGAACGCCGCCGCGCCGTCGAAGACGCTGCTGAACTCGGGGACGATGAAGCCGCCCATGCCGTCCCCGCCGAAGACGGTGCCGTCCTCGCGGCCCACTCGGGTCAGATCGTCGGGTGACGTCGTCGTCCACTCCACCTGCGTGCCGTGATACGCCGCCACCTGCTCGGCGATCCGGGTCGTGGTCACCGGCAGCGCCACCCGCCCGGTGCGCCGTTCGGCCGCGACCAGATCCAGCATGACCAGCAGCGCGCGGTCGTCCTCGATGATCCGGCCGCGCTCGTCCACCAGGGACAGCCGCTCGCCGACGGGGTCGAAGCGCACACCGAACGCCGCCCGGGCCGAGGCCACGATCTCCCCGAGCCGGACGAGCCCGGAACGCCGGGCGTCGGCCGTCTCGGTCGGCCGGGACTCGTCGAGCCCGGGGTTGATGGTCAGGGAGTCGACGCCGAGCCGGCCCAAGAGGCTGGGCAGGACGAGGCCCGCGCTGCCGTTCGAGGCATCCACGACGACCTTCAGTCCCGACTCGCTGATACCCGTGATGTCCACGGCCCGCAGCAGGGTGCCGGTATAGGAGTCGAAGACGCTGGCCGGGAAGATCAGATCACCGATCTCGCCGGGGAAGGCGCGACGGTACTCCTGGCGGGCGAAGACCCGGTCGAGCTTGCGCTGCCCGGCCTGCGAGAGGTCGGCGCCCCGCTCGTCGAAGAACATGATGTCGACGGAGTCCGGCACTCCCGGCGTCGTACGGACCATGATGCCGCCGGCGCTGCCCCGGGCGGTCTGCTGACGGGCGACGGGCAGCGGGACGTTCTCCAGGTCGCGTACGTCGATGGCGCTGGCCTGAAGGGCGGAAATCACCGCGCGCTTCAGCGCCCGGGCGCCACGGGAGTGGTCTCGCGCGGTGGTGACCGTGGAGCCCTTCTTGAGCGTGGTGGCATACGCGCCCGCGAGCCGCACGGCGAGTTCCGGCGTGATCTCGACATTGAGAATCCCGGACACACCGCGGGCGCCGAACAGATGAGCCTGGCCGCGGGACTCCCAGATCACCGAGGTGTTGACGAATGCGCCGGCCTCGATGGTCTTGAACGGATAGACCCGCACATTGCCCTGGACGATCGACTCCTCGCCGATGAGGCATTCGTCGCCGATGACGGCGCCGTCCTCGATCCGGGCGGCCCGCATGATGTCGGTGTTCTTGCCGATCACACAGCCGCGCAGATTGCTCTGCGGCCCGATGTAGACGTTGTCGTGCACCACGGCCCGGTGCAGGAACGCACCGCTCTTGACGACGACATTGGAGCCGACGACGGTGTGCTCACGAAGCTCGGCTTCCGCTTCGATCTTGGCGTAGTCACCGATGTACAACGGACCGCGGAGCACCGCGTCGGGGTGGACGTCGGCGCCCTCGGCGACCCATACGCCCGGCGAGATCTCGAAGCCGTCGATTTCGACATCGACCTTGCCTTCGAGCACATCGGCCTGGGCCTTCACATAGCTTTCGTGGGTGCCGACATCCTCCCAGTAGCCCTCGGCGATATAGCCGTAGATCGGCTTGCCTTCCTTCATGAGCTGCGGAAAGACATCGCCGGACCAGTCGACCGGCACATCGGGCTCGAAGTAGTCGAAGACCTCCGGCTCCATGACGTAGATACCGGTGTTGACCGTGTCGGAGAAGACCTGGCCCCAGGTGGGCTTTTCAAGGAAGCGTTCGACCTTGCCGGCCTCGTCGACGATGGTGATGCCGAACTCGAGCGGGTTGGGCACCCGCGTGAGGCAGACGGTGACGAGGGCGCCCTTTTCCTTGTGGAACCGGATCAGATCGGTGAGATCGAAGTCTGTGAGGGCGTCACCGGAGATGACGAGGAAGGCGTCGTCCTTGAGGGCTTCCTCGGCATTCTTCACGCTGCCCGCGGTGCCGAGTGGCTTTTCCTCATTGGCATAGGTGAGCTCCATTCCGAGCTCTTCGCCGTCGCCGAAGTAGTTCTTTACGAGCGAGGCAAGGAATTGCACGGTCACGACGGTCTCATTGAGACCATGCCGTTTCAGCAGCCTGAGTACATGCTCCATGATCGGCCTGTTGGCAACAGGAAGCAGGGGCTTGGGCATGCTGGACGTCATGGGGCGAAGTCGTGTTCCTTCGCCGCCGGCCATCACAACGGCCTTCATGTCGGAAGCGTCCTCCTCTAAGAGACGACGGTCTTGCCGACTTCACCTGTCCAAATCGCCCGCTGTTCCAGTTTTCTGGGTGCGGGCGCCGGGCCCTGGCACAACCTGCCGGTTCGGAGAGCTCAGTCGGCCGTGGTGTCCGCCCTGATGAGTCGACGGACCTGGACCACGTAGAGGATCCCTGCCCACCAGTAGAGCGCCGTACCCCATCCTGCGAACGCCCATCCGAAAACAGTGGCGAGTTCGTGAAGCCAGCCCTTCCTGTCGCTCAGGAGGAGCAGCGGGAAGGCGTACATCAAGTTGAACGTAGCCGCTTTGCCCAGGAAGTTCACCTGGGGAGGCCCGTAACCGTGGCGTCCGAGGAATCCGACCGCGATGAGCAGCATCAGTTCCCGGGCCAGCAGGGCCGCGGTGAGCCAGAGCGGCAGGATCTCGCGCCATGTCAGACCGACGAGGGTGGACAGGATGTAGAGGCGGTCGGCAGCCGGGTCGAGGATTCGCCCCAGACTGCTGATCTGGTTCCAGCGACGGGCGAGTTTGCCGTCCAGGTAGTCACTGACACCGCTCAGCGCGAGGATCAGGAGCGCCCACAGATCAGCGTTCGGGCCACCGAATTCCGGCCACAGGATCAGCCACAGGAACACCGGCACGCCGACGAGGCGCGCCATGCTCAGGACATTCGGGATGGTGAGGACGCGATCCGTCTGGACCCGCGTCTCCTGGACCTCCACGCGGGGGCCTCCTGTGGGGGAAATGTGCCAACGATGCCCCCTGACCTTACCTGCCCCGCCGGCCGTGCCATGCTCCGGGTCCCAAGGTCACGAAAACGCAGAAAAGCCCCGCAAGAACCGGGGTTCTTGCGGGGCTTTTCTCAAAAT
>NZ_JAMJFM010000030.1:0-116799 GCF_023544705.1 Streptomyces sp. MCA2 | reverse complement strand
CGGGTGGTGCAGGGTCGCATATCGGGGCGGGTGAGGGTGGGGCATCCGGGGGGAGTTGGTGAGGGGTGTTGCGTGGGGGGCGGCTGCGCCAGAATCTACGCGCGTTGTCCTTCTGTGTGGCGGCGCGCATCCGCGTTTGTTGGCGTTCATCCAAGGGAGTTGGCATGTCGCTCGACCGTAGGAAGTTCTTGGGGCGTTCCGTGGTGACGGGGGCCGGGGTGGCGCTTTCGGGCGCTGCGGGGGTGCCTGCGGCCCAGGCCGTGGCGGCGGGGGGTCCGGGGCGGCATGGTCATCGGCGTGAGCGGTATGCCTTCACGGTCATGGGCACGACGGATCTGCACGGCAGTGTCTTCAACTGGGACTACGCCACGGACGCGGAGTTCGACGATGCGGCGCACAACGATGTGGGTCTGGCGAAGATTTCGACGCTGGTGGACGGGGTGCGTCGGGAGAGGGGCCGGCGCAACACGCTGCTGATCGATGCGGGTGACACGATCCAGGGGACGCAGTTGGCGTATTACTACGCCAAGGTGGATCCGATTACGGGTCCGAACGGTCCGGTGCATCCGATGGCGCGGGCGATGAATGCGATCGGCTATGACGCGGCGGCGTTGGGGAATCATGAGTTCAATTACGGGATTCCGGTGCTGCGGAAGTTCGAGGAGAGCTGTGATTTTCCGTTGCTGGGGGCGAATGCGGTGGATGCGAAGTCGCTGCGGCCGGCGTTCCGTCCGTATGTGCTGAAGCGTTTGCGGTCACCGCGGGGGCGGGAGGTGACGGTGGCGGTGCTGGGTTTGACGAATCCGGGGATCGCGATCTGGGACAAGGCTCATGTGCAGGGGAAGCTGGCTTTTCCGGGGCTGGTGGAGCAGGCGGCGAAGTGGGTTCCGAAGTTGCGGTCGATGGGCGCGGATGTGGTGTTCGTGGCGGCGCATTCCGGGATGAGCGGTACGTCGTCGTACGGGGATCAGTTGCCGTATGTGGAGAATGCGGCGGCGTTGGTGGCGGAGCGGGTGCCGGGGATCGATGCGATTTTGGTGGGGCATGCGCATGTGGAGGTTCCCGAGCGGCGGGTGGTGAATGAGAAGTCGGGCCGGGAGGTGGTGTTGTCGGAGCCGTTGAAGTGGGGGCAGCGGCTGACGCTTTTCGATGTGGTGGTGGAGTGGCGTCGGGGCCATTGGGAGGTGGGGTCGGTTGGTTCTCGGGTCTTGAATTCGAATGCGGTGGCGGAGGATGCGCGGATCACGCGTCTGCTGCGGGCGGAGCATCGGAAGGTGGTGGCGTATGTGAACCGGGTGATCGGCCGGTCGAAGGCGGAGATGACGGCGGCCGAGGCTCCGGTGAAGGACACGCCGGTTTTGGACTTCATTGCGTTGGTGCAGGCGGAGGTGGTGCGCAAGGCGCTTGCGGGGTCGACGTACGCGTCGCTTCCGGTGCTGTCGCAGGCGTCGTGTTTCTCGCGTACCGCGAAGGTGCCGGAGGGGGATGTGACGATCCGGTCGATGGCGGCGCTGTATCCGTTCGACAACACGCTGGAGGCGCGGGTGTTGACGGGTGCGCAGGTGCGGGCGTATTTGGAGTTCTCGGCGCGGTATTACGTGCAGACGGCGGGTGGCGGTCCGGTGGATCCGTCGAAGGTCACGAACGCGGAGGGGACGCCGGATTACAACTATGACGTGGTGAGCGGTGTCTCGTACGAGATCGATATCGCGAAGCCGGCGGGGCGGCGGATCGGGAAGCTGATGTTCGGCGGGAAGCCGTTGGATGATGCTGCGCGGTTCGTTCTGGCGGTGAACAATTACCGGGCGAGTGGTGGCGGTAATTTCCCGCATGTGGCGGCTGCGGAGCAGGTGTGGTCGACGTCGGACGAGATCCGCAACTTGATCATCGGTTGGGTGCAGGAGAGCGGGGAGATCGATCCTGCGCAGTTTGCTGCGGTGGACTGGAAGTTGACGCGGGACGGGGTGCCGGTGTTCTGAGTCCGGCTGGTCACGGGGGTGCGGCGGCGGGGGGTGCCGTCGGGGGCGGCCGTGGGCCTCGTGGGTCCGCGGCTCCCCCGGGTCCCGGTGCGTGCGGCGCCACCGCGCGAAGGGGGCGGCGGGGGGTGCGGGTCAGCGGCGGGGGACGAGGGTGGAGCCCTGGCGGGGGACCATGCCGGCGCGTCCCGTCGACGGCTGGGGAAGGCCGAAGGTGGTGAAGGCGGTGCGGGTGGGGAGGGGGTAGGGGGTGTGGTCGGTGAGGGAGTTGAGGATGGTGGCGCTGCGCCAGGCGGCGAGGCCGAGGTCGGGGGTGCCTACGCCGTGGGTGTGGGTTTCGGCGTTCTGGACGTAGACCGAGCCGGTGACGGCGGGGTCGAGGAGGAGGCGGTGCTGTGCGTCGATGCGGGGGCGGGCGCAGGAGTCGCGGCGCAGGTAGGGGTCGATGGCGGCGAGCAGGGTGTCGATGCGGCGTTCGCGGTAGCCGGTGGCGAGGATGACGGCGTCGGTGGTGAGGCGGGAGCGGGTGCCTTGCTGGGTGTGGTCGAGGTGGAGTTCGACCTTGGTGGTGCCGACGCGGCCTGCGGTGCGGACGAAGACTCCTGGGGTGAGGGTGGCGTCGGGCCAGCCGCCGTCGAGGGTGCGGCGGTAGAGCTCGTCGTGGATGGCGCCGAGGGTGTCGTGGTCGATGCCTTTGTGGAGCTGCCATTGGGCGGGGACGAGGTCGTCGCGGACGCGTTCGGGGAGGGCGTGGAAGTAGCGGGTGTAGTCGGGGGTGAAGTGTTCGAGGCCGAGTTTGCTGTATTCCATGGGCGCGAAGGCGGGGGTGCGGGCGAGCCAGTGGAGGCCTTCGCGTCCGGCGGGGCGGGCGCGGAGCTGGTCGAGGAAGATTTCGGCGCCTGACTGGCCGGCGCCGATGACGGTGACATGGTCGGCGCCGAGCAGGCTGTCGCGGTGGTCGAGGTAGTCGGCGGAGTGGATGACGGGGACGGCGGGGGCTTCGGCGAGGGGGCGGAGCGGGACGGGGATGTGGGGGGTGGTGCCGATGCCGAGGACGAGGTTGCGGGCGTAGGTGCGGCCGAGGGCTTCGGCTTCGCCTTCGGGGTCGAGTTGGGTGTAGTCGACTTCGAAGACTTCGTGTTCGGGGTTCCAGCGGACGGCGTCGACCTGGTGGCCGAAGTGGAGGCCGGGGAGGTTTTCGCTGACCCAGCGGCAGTAGGCGTCGTATTCGGCGCGGTGGATGTGGAAGCGCTCGGCGAAGTAGAAGGGGAAGAGGCGTTCGCGCGTTTTGAGGTAGTTGAGGAAGGTCCAGGGGCTGGCGGGGTCGGCGAGGGTGACGAGGTCGGCGAGGAAGGGCACTTGGAGGGTGGCGCCGTCGATGAGGAGGCCGGGGTGCCAGTGGAAGGCGGGGCGCTGGTCGTAGAAGGCGGTGCGCAGGGGGGTGACGGGGTGGGCGAGGGCGGCGAGGGAGAGGTTGAAGGGGCCGATGCCGATGCCGGCGAGGTCGAGGGGTGTGTCGGGGCTCGTGGTGTCGGTGGTGAGGGGCGCTTCGGGGGTGCTGCTCATCTGGGGGTGTGGCCTTCCACGAGTTTGAGGAGGGTGGTCAGGTCTCCGGGTTGGGTGTGGGGGTTGAGGAGGGTGGCTTTGAGCCAGAGGCCGGTGGGGGTGGTGGCGCGGCCGAGGACGGCCTGTCCGTCGGTGAGGAGGGTGCGGCGGATGGTGGCGAGGGTGGTGTCGTCGGCGCCGGTGGGGCGGAAGAGGACGGTGCTGAGCGGGGGGCGGGAGTGGAGTTCGTAGCGGGGGTGGGCCTCGATGAGGTCGGCGAGGGTCTGGGCGGCGGCGAGGGTGTGGTCGACGAGTTCGCCGAGGCCGTGGCGGCCGAGGGCTTTGAGGGTGACGGCGATTTTGAGGATGTCGGGGCGGCGGGTGGTGCGCAGTGAGCGGCTGAGCAGGTCGGGGAGACCGGCTTCGGTGTCGTCGTCGGCGTTGAGGTAGTCGGCCTGGTGGGCGAGGGGGGCCAGGGTGGCGGGGCCGGGGACTGCGAGGAGGCCGGCGGCGACGGGTTGCCAGCCGAGTTTGTGCAGGTCGAGGCCGACGGTGTGGGCGCGGGCGAGGCCGTTGAGTGCGCTGCGGTGGGTGTCGCTGAAGAGGAGGGCCCCGCCGTAGGCGGCGTCGATGTGGAAGCGGGCGCCGTGCCGGGCGGCGACGTCGGCGAGGGCGTCGAGGGGGTCGATGGCGCCGGAGTCGGTGGTGCCTGCGGTGGCGGTGAGGAGGACGGGTCCGGCGCGTCCGGCGAGGTTGGCGAGGCAGGTGTGGACGGTGTCGGGGGTGAGGATGCCGTCGGGGGTGGGGAGGGTGAGGGGTTCGGGGAGGCCGAGGAGCCAGGCGGAGCGGGGGATGCTGTGGTGGGCGTTGGCGCCGCAGACGATCTGGAGGGGGCGGGCGGGCCGGTGCGGGTCGGTCGCGGTGCCGGCGGGGGCGGCGGCTTCGCGGGCGAGGAGCAGGGCGAGCTGGTTGGATTCGGTGCCGCCGGTGGTGATCAGTGCGTCGGGGTCGGTGGCCCGGGGGTAGACCAGGGCGGCGAGTGCGCGGCTGGTGAGGGCCTCCAGTGCGGAGGCGGCGGGGGCCTGGTCCCAGGAGTCCATGGAGGGGTTGAGGGCGCAGGCGGCGAGGTCCGCCGCGGTGGCGAGGGCGAGCGGCGGGCAGTGCAGATGGGCGGCGCAGTGGGGGTCGGCGGGGTCGGCGGCGCCGGCGGCGAGGGTGTGGACGAGGGTGCGCAGGGCGGTGTGCGGGCCGGTGCCGTGGTCGGGGAACACGGGGTGGCAGGCGTCGCGTACGGCACGGGTGACGGTGTCGGGGCCGCCGGGCGGGAGGGGGCCGGCGCGGTCCTCGGCGCCGGTGGTGAGGGCGTCGAGGACGGTGTCGAGGAGGGGGCGGAGCGCGCGGGGGCCGTTGGTGCCGCCTGCGAGGGCGGTGCCGGCAGGGGGCACAGTCATCAATGTGCTCTTCTGTCAGGGGAGTTGGGGGCGTCGGGCTCAGGCGAATGAGCCCTTAGGCAGCCCTAAGTTACTTTCCCTGCACGCTGCGTATCCACTGGTCGTGGTCATACCACCCGTAAGTGGTACGGGTGTACCGCAGGTGTTCGGGTGCCGTCGTCCTGCCGGTCCGGCGGCACCCGCTGCGCGGGCCGGGGCGGGTCCGCGGCGTCCCGCCCGCGCACCGGGGCGGGACGCCACGGACACCCCTCAGGCGTTGTCCGCCGCGGCGCGTACCTGCACCGCCCTGCGCAGGTCGTCGAGCTGGTCGATGAGTCTGCGGCGCAGGGCGGGGGTCGGGTTGCCGTCGGTGAGGCAGGCCTCGCCGAGGTGGAGGGTGTGGTCCTCGACGAAGAGGTCGGGGAAGGCGTAGCGGCCGGCTGCGGCGGCGAGGGCGGGGCCGCGGGCGGCGGCGAGGGCGGGGACGTCGGTGAAGTAGCGGGCGACGTAGGGGCGGAGCAGGTCGAGCTGTTCGGGCGCCCAGAAGCCGGTGGCGGTGGCGGTGAAGAGGTAGTTGGAGAGCGCGGCCGGGCCGTCGGTGGTGAACAGGGCGTCCCAGGCGGCTTGTTTGGCGGCCGGGTCGGGGAGCGCGGCGTGGCAGCGGGCGGCGCCCTCGCGGCCGGTGGCGCTGGGGTCGCGGGCGAGTTCGGCGTCGATGGCGGCGCGGAGTTCGCCGAGGGGTGCGGCGCCGAGGGTGGCGAGCCGGGCGAGGATGCGCCAGCGCAGTTCGGGGTCGAGGCGGGGGCCGCCGGGGACGCTGCCGTCTTCGAGCCAGTCCTGGATGCCTTCGGGGGTGGTGGCGCTGTCGATGAAGGCGCGGACGGCGGTGAGCCGCAGTCCGGCTTCGGCGCCGTGTTCGGGGCCTTCGGTGCGGCGGAGTATGTCGCGGCTGAGGGCGGTGAGGGTGGCGAGGGCGGCGTGGCGTTGGGTGCGGGGGAGGTAGCGGTCGGCGATCTGGGTGCGGGCGAAGGCGAGGACGCCCTGGACGAGGGCGAGGTCGGTTTCGTACGGGAGGTGGGCGCGGGCGGCGTCGAGGAAGGCGGTGGGGGCGAGTTCGCCGTCGCGGACCATGTCGCGGGCGGCGTTCCACACGACGGCGCGGGTCAGCGGGTCGGGGAGCCCGGACAGTGCGCCGAGGGCGGTGCCCCAGGAGACGGGGTCGAGGCGGACCTTGGCGTAGGTGAGGTCCTGGTCGTTGAGGAGGAGCAGGGCGGGGCGGCCGCCCGTGGCGGAGCGGGCGTCGTCGTCGGGGACGTCCCAGGTCAGCGGCTCGCGCGGGACGAGGCGGCCGGTGCCGGTGCGGTCGTGGTCGTAGCGGCCGATGGTGAGCCGGTGCGGGCGGGTGCCGTCGGGGCTTCCGGTCTGCTCGACGGACACGCTCCAGTTGCCGTCGGCGGCTTCCCGCACGACGGGGGTGAGGGTGTCGACTCCGGTGGTGCGCAGCCAGCGTTCGGCCCAGGCGTGGACGTCGCGGTCGGTGGCGCGGGAGAGCGAGTCGATGAAGTCGGCGAGGGTGGCGTTGGAGAAGCGGTGCCGGGCGAAGTGGTCGTTGATGCCGGCGAGGAAGTCCTTCTCGCCCATCCAGGCGACGAGTTGGCGCAGTGCGGAGGCGCCCTTGGCGTAGGAGATGCCGTCGAAGTTGAGGAGTGCGGAGGCGGTGTCGGGGACGTCCTCGGGGGCGGGGGCGACGGGGTGGGTGGAGGGGCGCTGGTCGGCGTCGTAGCCCCAGCCCTTGCGGGCGACGGCGAAGTCGGTCCAGGTGTCGGTGAAGCGCGTGGCTTCGGCCAGGACCTGGTAGCCCATGTATTCGGCGAAGGACTCGTTGAGCCAGATGTCGTCCCACCACTGGAGGGTGACGAGGTCGCCGAACCACATGTGGGCCATTTCGTGGGCGATGGTCACGCCGCGGGTCTGGCGTTCGGTGTCGGTGACGGCGGAGCGGAAGAGGTAGGTGTCGCGGAAGGTGACCAGGCCGGGGTTCTCCATGGCGCCGGCGTTGAACTCGGGGACAAAGGCCTGGTCGTAGGAGTCGAAGGGGTAGGGCTCTTCGAAGATCTGGTGGAAGCGGTCGAAGCAGCGGCGGGTGAGGTCGAGGATCTCGTCGGCGTCGGCGTCGAGGTGCGGGGCGAGGGAGCGGCGGCAGTGGATGCCGAAGGGCAGTCCGGCGTGTTCGGTGCGTACGGAGTGCCAGGGGCCGGCGGCGACGGCGACGAGGTAGCTGCTGATGAGGGGGGTGGGGGCGAGGGTCCAGTGGCCGGGGTCGCGCTGGGTGGCGATGCCGTTGCCGAGGACGGACCAGTCGGTGGGGGCGGTGACGGTGAGGGCGAAGACGGCCTTCAGGTCGGGCTGGTCGAAGGCGGCGAAGACGCGCTGGACGTCGTCCAGGAACAGCTGGGTGTAGACGTAGCTCTCGCCGTCGGCGGGGTCGGTGAAGCGGTGCATGCCCTCGCCGGTGCGGGAGTAGGACATGGTGGCGTCCAGGCGCAGTTCGTGGGCGCCGGGGGCCAGGCCGGTGAGCGGGAGGCGGTTGTCGTCCAGGTCCGCGGGGTCGAGCGGGTGGCCGTCGAGGGTGACGGAGTGCAGCTCGGCGGGCCGGAGCTCGACGAAGGTGTCGCCGTCCGTGCGCGCGGTGAAGTGGATGACCGTACGGGAGCCGAACCGGTCCTCGCCCTGGGTGAGGTCGAGTGCGATGTCGTAACGGTGGACGTCGATGAGTCGGGCTCGGGTCTGCGCCTCGTCGCGCTGTAGTGCGGGCATGCGTTCATGCTGCCGTACGGCCGGTGGGTGGTGCACGGGGGTTGGGACAGCCGGGGCTCGGAGGCCGTGGGGGCTTGGTGGGGCGGGCGTCTTGTGGGAGGCGGGGGTGCGGCGTGGGCGGTGGGGCAGCGGCCGGCGGCATCGTGGACGGAGACGGCCGGCGGCACCGTGGACGGGGACGGCCGCCTGCGTCCCGGCGGCGGGCCCGTCAGCCGTTCCACCCGCTGACCAGTGGCGGGTCGTTCGGGTCCGGGATCTGTGTGGACCAGCCGCCGGGCACGCTGCGGACCTGGCGGTCGCGGAAGCGCACGGGGGCGGTGCCGACCCGGCGGGTGAACAGGCGGCTGAAGTACGCCGGGTCGTCGTAGCCGACTCTGCGGGCCACCGCCGCCACCGGGAGTTCGGTGCCCACGAGGAGTTCCTTGGCCCGGCCCAGGCGTATCCCCAGCAGGTAGTCCTTGGGGCTGCAACCGGCGCCGCGCCGTACAGCGGTGCGGAGTTCGGCGGGTGTCATACCGTGCCGGGCGGCGTGCTCGGCGACCGAGAGCGGCAGGAAAGCGTCGCGGGCCAGTGCCTGGAGGACGGGGTCGCCGTCGGCGTCGGTATCGGCCCGGGCCCGGCGCAGTACGACGAGGAGTTCGTGGACCGTGGCGGAGGTCTCCACCTCCAGGAGGGGGTTGCCGCGGCGGGCCGCGCGGGCGATACGCCCCACGGCCGCCCGTGCCGGGCCGGTGTCCGCGAGCGGTACGAGCGGTCGGTCGGGCTCGATGTAGCCGAGTTCGGTGTAGGTCGTGGTGGCGGGGCCGGTGAAGTCGACGAAGCTCTCGTCCCAGCCGGTCTCCGGGTCGGCCCCGTAGTGGTGCGGCACTCCCGGCATGATCCACAGCAGGGCGGGGGCGGTCACCGGGTGGCGCCGGCCGTCGGGGGTGGCGAACCAGCCGCGACCGGCGCTGATGACGATGGCGACATGGTGGTCGAGGGTGCGCGGGCCGACCGTGGGCAGGGTGCCGTGCTGGAGTCCGACGCCCAGGCACACCAGGCCGAGCCGGTGGTGGACCGGGCTCGGGGTGAAGTAGCGCATCCAGGTGTGGTACACGCCCGGGCCTCCCGTCGCTCCGTACCTCTGCGTACCGCTCCGTCGGACCGTCGGACCGTTGAGCCGTCGAACCGTCCAATCACACTCGATCTTTGTCCATGGACTGTCACACCGCCAGAGGGCGAGGGTGACCGGTGACCGTGAGCGCCCGGCCGGTGGCGCACGGGAGACGACTCAAGGGCGGCTGACGTGACGCAGTTCGAGGTGGGCGAGCGGGACTTCGTGCTGGACGGGCGGCCGGTGCGGCTGCTGTCCGGGGCGTTGCACTACTTCCGGGTGCACGAGGCGCAGTGGGACCACCGGCTGGCGATGCTGCGGGCGATGGGCCTGAACTGTGTGGAGACCTATGTGCCGTGGAACCTGCACGAGCCGCGGCCCGGTGAGTTCAAGGACCCGGAGGCGCTGGGGCGGTTCCTCGACGCGGTGCAGGCGGCGGGGCTGTGGGCCATCGTCCGGCCGGGGCCGTACATCTGCGCGGAGTGGGAGAACGGGGGGCTGCCGCAGTGGCTGACCGGGCCGCTGGGGCGGCGGGTGCGGACCCGGGACGCGGCGTATCTGCGGGCCGTGGACGCCTGGTTCGCGCGGCTGCTGCCGCAGGTCGTGGCGCGCCAGTGCACCGCGGCGTCCGGGCCCGGCGGTCCGGACGGCGGGCCGGTGATCATGGTGCAGGCGGAGAACGAGTACGGCTCGTACGGCAGCGATGGCGTCTACCTGGCGCACCTCGTGGAGCGGCTGCGTGAACTGGGGGTGCGGGTGCCGCTGTTCACCTCGGACGGGCCCGAGGGGCACATGCTCAGCGGTGGTGCGGTGCCGGGGACGCTGGCCACCGTCAACTTCGGTTCCGGGGCCGGACAGGCGCTGGCGGCGCTGCGGCGTCATCAGGCGCACGGGCCGCTGATGTGCATGGAGTTCTGGTGCGGGTGGTTCGCGCACTGGGGGCAGGCTCAGGTGCCGCGCGCTCCGGAGGATGCCGCGGCGGCGCTGCGCGAGATTCTGGAGTGCGGTGCGTCGGTCAATATCTACATGGCGCACGGCGGGACGAATTTCGGCGGGTGGGCGGGGGCGAACCGGGCCGGTGAACTGCATGACGGGGCGTTGCGGTCGACGGTCACCTCGTACGACTACGGGGCGCCGGTCGATGAACGCGGGCGTCCCACGGAGAAGTTCTGGCGGTTCCGGGAGGTGCTCGCCGAGTGGGCGGACGGGCCACTGCCCCGGGTGCCGGAGCCGCTGCGGGTGCTGCCGTCACCGGTGCGTGCGGTGGTCGAGGAGTGGGCGCCCGCAAAGGACGTGATGGAGGCGCTGGGGGGTGCGGAGGTCGAGGGGGGCACTCCGGCGACGTTCGAGGAGCTGGGCGTGGACCGGGGTGTGGTGCGCTACCGGGTGGCGGTGCCGGGGCCGCGGGAGGGCCGTCCGCTGCGGGTGACGGGGCTGCGGGACCGGGCGGTGGTGTGGGTCGACGGGGTGCGCGGGCCCGTGGTGGACACCGAGGACGCGGTGCTCGGGGAGGTGGCCGGGCCCGCGTCGGTGGAGTTGTGGGTGGCGTCGCTGGGGCGGGTGAACTACGGTCCGCGGCTCGGCGAGTCCAAGGGGATCGTGGGCGGGCTGCTGCACGAGCGGCAGTATCTGCACGGCGTACGGTCGCGGGGGCTGCGGCTGGACGCGATGGAGGAGCCCGGGGCGCTGTCGAGGGTCCCGTTCCGGGCGGTGGCGGGCGCGGGCGGGGCCGCGGGGCTGTACCGGGGGACGCTGACGGTGGCCGGGCGGCCCGGAGATGCCGATCTTGCGCTGCCGGGCTGGCGCCACGGTGTCGTCTGGATCAACGGTTTCTGCCTGGGGCGCTACTGGGAGCTGGGGCCGCAGCGCACCCTGTATGTGCCGGGTCCGGTGCTGCGCGAGGGCGCCAACGAGCTGCTGGTGTGGGAGTGGGAGGGCGCCCCGGCCACCGTGGGGGAAGAGGCGGGGGCGCCCGGTCTGTATCCCTGCGCGGCGGGGCGCTGAGGGGTCCGTGGGGGCGGGCTCCCGCCCCCACGGGGGTCACACCTCGCGGACTTCGAAGGTGTCCAGGACGAATTCCGCCGTGCCGTCGTCGCCCACCTTGCGCAGTCCCACCCAGGCCTCGCCGGCGGCGGGGGCGGTGAACTCGTAGGTGTGGGTGGCGGGCCGGCCGGCGGCGGGCAGCGGGGTGCGGGTCAGTTCGCGGGGCGCGGGTGCGTCGACGGCGGTGACCCAGGCGTACTGGCCGGCCTTCTCGTTGGCGTAGCGGAAGGTGACCCGGTAGCGGCGGCCCGCGGTGAAGCGGACGGTGTGCGGGACCGTGCGGTAGACCAGGCCGCTGTTCTCGCCGCGTGATTTGAGCGACTGCCCGCCGTCGAGGACGTCGTCGACCGCCTTGCCGTTCCAGCCGCGCCGGGTGAACGGGGCGTGCCGCTGGGCGATATGGGTGCGGGGGTCGGTGCTGCCGCCGGCGTCGCCCTTGACGAAGACGCCCCAGCCCTGCGGCACGTGCTCGAAGTCCTCGTAGGCCAGGGTGCCTTTCCTGGTGGTGGGCTCGGCGGGTACGACGCGGAGGTTGTCGAAGCCGACCCGGGCCCGGCCGGCCGCCGCGGTGAGGGTGAGGGTGACCGGGCCGCCGCCTTCCGGGACGGTGAAAGGGGTGAAGAGGCGCTGGAAGCGGGTGCCGGACTTCCGGTCGGCGGCGACGTAGTTGACGGCGGTGGAGGTGTCGGTCCAGTTGGCGGCGGTGACGCCGTCGGCGGTACGGACCTCCAGGGCGGCCCGTCGCCGTTCGCCCGCCGTGGCGCCGACCTCGACCTGTACCGAGGCGGCGTAGTGGCCGGGGGCGAGGCGGGCGAGTTTCTGGGCGACGGTGGCGGCGCCGCCCGCGCCGATGACCAGTTCGTAGTCGCCCCGCTTGCTGAGCCGGACGGCGGCCGGGCCGGTGACCTGCCGGCCGGCCAGGTTCCCTGAGTGGAAGCCGGGGTCGGTCAGCGGGGTGCCCTCGCCCCAGTCGGGGTCGCCCTGGGCCGGGGCCTTGGTGCGGTGGAGGACGTAGGCCACGCCGGGCTCGGCGGTGAGGGTGATGCTGCCGCCGCTGACGGGGACGCGGGTCTCCTGGGTGCGGCCCTGGTCGGTGAGCCGGTAGGCGTAGACGGCCCGGCTGCCCGACCAGCCGCGGGGCAGGTCCCAACGGGTGCTGCCGCCACGGGGGTTGTAGTGGTAGAGCTTGTCGGGGTCGGTGGCCCGGCGGGGCTCCCAGGGGAGCAGGTAGGTGCCGCCGTCGTAGACCAGCCGGCCGTCGGTGGTGATCCTGCGGGTGCCGCTCGGCTGCGTTGCGCCGCCGCTGTGCGACGCGTCCCCGGAAGCGGAGCCCGCGTCGCTGACGACCGTCCTGGTGGGCCCCTCGAAGGTGATCTCGTGCGCGCCCCAGGTCCTGATCGGGTACGCCTGGAGGTATTTGGCGGGCAGGGCGTCGGTCCAGATGATCGTGTGGAACGCGTTCCAGTCGGTCTTGCCGACCCAGCCCTCGAAGTTGCCCATCCGGGCGTTGCCGAGCAGGGTGGGCCACTTGTCGGCGAAGACGTCCTTGTGGTGGTTGCGCAGGAAGCGGATGAGCCGGGAGTTGATGCCGCGGGAGGTGTCGGGGCCGTAGTCGGTCTCGTTCGCCCAGTGCGACCACAGGGCCGAGCGCTCCAGGCCGTGGCCCCATTCGGTGGTGACCTGCCAGCCCTGGTCACGCAGGTGGCGCTGGAGGCGGTCGGAGTTCCAGCCGGACTCGCGGAAGACGTCGAGGTAGAGGGTGTTCAGCGCGGGGTCGGTCTCCTTGCGCAGCTGCGCGAAGCGCCGGGCGATGTCGCCGGAGAGCAGATCGCGGCGGGCGTCGATGCGGTAGGACTGGTCGAGCCAGTCCCACTGTTTGTCGTCCTTGTCGACGAGCTTTTCGGAGAAGGCGTGGGCGACGGGGTAGGACTCGGTGGCGTTGACGTGCACCGCGAAGTCGCTGTGCCACTTCCTGCCGGCGCGGAGCAGGGCGTTGAGGCCGGCCAGGCCGCCGGCCCGCTCGTTGTAGTTGCCGCCGTAGTCGGGGTGTGCGGAGTCGTGGCCTTCGGACTGGTAGCCCTTGAGGAGGGTGAACTGCCGCAGCCCGTCGGTGGCCAGGGCGATCCGCTTGATGTGGTCGAGGGTGGCGAGGAACGGGTTGGTGGCCTGGCTGGCGAAGTTGAACGGGATGTGCGGGACGACCCGCAGATGCTGTTCGCCGGCGCCCAGCGGCATGACCATGATGTCGCGCAGCGCGATGGCGGCGTCCTGCCAGTCGGTCTTCCCGTCGCCGTTGCGGTCGCCGGTGACGATGACGGTCGCGTAGGGCAGCGGGTCGGTGGCGTCCACCGGCTGCCCGGCGGCCCGGTGTGTCCACTGGCCGCAGGACAACTGGGCTTTGACGAAGCCGTCGCCCTTGGCGGTCTGCCGCCAGAGCCGTCCGTTCTCCCAGGTGGTGGCTCCGGCGGGCTTGTCGTAGCAGGTGTTGGTCTCGACGGCGCCGGCCAGTTCGTCGGTGGCGACGACGGCGTAGGCGCAGCCGGTGGGCGAGGCCTCGACGGGGGTGTCGGCGGTGACCTGCACCAGGGTGTCGCCGCTCTTGTCCTTGTCCAGTTCGATCCGGGCGGCCAGCAGGGCGGCGCCGGGCTGGTCGCTGCGGACGCTCAGCAGGGCGAGGCCGGGGATCTCCAGGGTGCCGACGCGCAGTGCCGGGGTGTCGGTGAGGGCGGTGACCCGCCAGGTGGTCCGCCGGCCGTGGACGGCGATCTCGACGGTGATCCTGGTGCCGCCGTCGAAGCCGAGGGTGTAGGTGGCGCGGTCGGCGCGGGCGCGGTGGGTGACGCGGGGGGTGCGGGCGGTGCCGTCGATGACGACCTGGGTGACCGGGGTGTCCTGGCCGTGCAGGACGGCGCCGGTGCCGCGGTCGGTGTAGGAGACGATGCGCGGGAAGGCGGTGTCGACGCGGACCTCCAGTGCGCCGGACCGGAGCACCGCCTCGCCGGCGCGCGGTGCGGCCGTGGCGGAGTGCGCGCCGAGCGGGAGGGCACCGGCGGCCCCGGCGAGCGCGGTGGCGGCGACGACCGTTCTGCGGCTGGGCCCGCGCGGGGCACCTGTCTGTTCGTTCACGCGCGCTGTCCTCCTTCGTGCCTGCACTGCCTGTCGGCGGACAGCGTGCTGCGCGTGCGGTGCGTGCGCCTATGGACAAAGGAGGGGCAGGTGTTGGACAGATGTGGAGCCCGTGGGCGGGTGGCGGCCGGTGCGGCCAGGTGACGGCCGGTGCGGCCAGGTGACGGCCGGTGCGGCCGGGTGGCGGCCGGTGCGGCCGGGCGGCGTCAGGCCGTCGCCCCGCCGTCGAGGGGCAGTACGGCGGTGAGCTCCCAGCCGCCCTCCGCCGCGGGCCCCGCGGCGAGCCGTCCGCCCAACGCCTCGGCCCGCTCGGTGAGTCCGGCCAGGCCGAAGCCGCCGCCGCGGGCCTGTTCGCACAGGCGGGCCGGGCTGCCGCCGTCGTTGGCGATGCGCAGCTCCGCCCCGCAGGGCACGGGCCGCAGTCCGATCCGTATCGCCGTGGCGTCCGCGGCGTGCTTGCGGACGTTGGTCAGCGCCTCGCGCACGATGCGGTAGACCGCCGCGGCCACCTCGGCGGGCAGCGCCTGCGCCAGGTCCCTGTCGAGGGAGAGGACGACCGGCGGGCCGGTGCGGGCGAACGCCTCGGTCAGTGCGCGGACGTCGGCGAGCCCGGCGACCGGGTGGGGCTGCGCCCCGTCCTCGCGCAGCACCCGCACCAGCCGCCGCATCGCGCTCAGCGCGTCGCTGCCGGAGACCTCGATCCGTTCGAGGGTGGCGCCGGCCTGCCGGCCTTCGAGGGCGGTGAAGCGGGCGGCGCGGGCCTGGACGACGATGCCGGTGACATGGTGGGCGACCAGATCGTGCAGCTCCCGCGCCAGTTCCAGGCGTTCGGCGGCCCGTACGGCCGCGAGATCGCGCAGTCGCCGGGCGTCCTGCCGGCGCAGGATCGTCGAGTACGCGGCGACGACCACGGTGAGCACGGCGGAGACGACGGTGAACAGGCCCGGCCGGACGTCCCGCATCGGGGCGAGTGCGCAGGCCAGGCCCAGCGCCGGGCCGAGGACGGCGGCGGTGCGGCCGGGCGCGCGGCGGATCACGGCGGTGAGCAGGACGAGCAGGGCGATGCCCTCGCCCAGGCCCCACACCTGCGGCGCGTGCTGCCCGGCGATCAGCACCGCCGACGCGGTGAGGGAGACCGCGGCCGCGGCCTGGGCCCGTACGGTCAGCGGGATCCGGACGGAGGGCACCGCGCACAGACAGACCACGACGCCGGCGGCCACCACGACCGCCTGCGGGAGGGTGGGCCGGCCGGCCAGTTGCAGGGTTTCGAATCCGACGAGGAGCAGCAGCACGAGGGCCAGCGCGGCTCTGGCGACAACGGCTTCCCGCGGATGGGTCCTGGTCCACCGCCCGGGCGGGCTCCGGCGCGCGGCCGGGCGGGCGTGCTCCGGCCGCCGCCCGGGTCGCGCCGCCTTCGGGGCCCTTCGCCGGATGCTCACGGGCTGCCGGAGGACAGACCGCTCTGCCAGGCCCAGAAGGCGACCTCGACCCGGTTGCGGGCGTCCAGCTTGGTCTGCACGTTCGCCAGATGGGATTTCACCGTGGACAGCGACAGGTAGAGGGCACCGGCGATCTCTGCGTTGGTCCGGCCGCCGGCCAGCGCACGGACGACGTCCCGTTCGCGGTCGGTGAGCGGCTCGGAGGGGGTGCGGGCGGTCCGTCCCCGGCCGGCGGCGGGGACCATGTCGCGCAGCAGCCGGGCGGTGATCGCGGGCGAGAGCAGTGCCTCGCCGGCGGCGGCGGCCCGTACGGCTTCCACCAGCAGCGCGGGGCTGGCGTCCTTGAGGAGGAAGCCCGAGGCGCCGCCGCGCAGCGCGGTGTGCACGTATTCGTCCAGGTCGAAGGTGGTCACGATGACGATCCCCGGGGTGGGCCGGTGCCCGGGGCGGGCGGCGGCGCGCTCGGTCAGCCGGCGGGTGACCTCCAGCCCGTCGGTCCTGGGCATCCGGATGTCCAGCAGCAGCACATCGGGGCGCAGCCGTTCGACGGCCGCGAGGGCGGCCTCGCCGTCGGTGACATCGGCGAGGACCTGGATGTCGTGCTGGCTCTCCAGGACCATCCGGAAGCCCATCCGGACCACTTCCTGGTCGTCCGCGATCACCACACTGATCGGCATGTCGTTCCTCCTCGGCGCCCTCGGGGTCGGGCCCGCTCCGTCCATCCGAACGGCGGTGCGCGCGGACCGCAACCGGGGCCGGGGGCGGCCTGCCGGACCGGCGCCGGGGTGCGTGCAGATCAGCCCCGGGCCGCGTTCGAGGGGGCGTCGGCCGGCAGCTCGACGGCATCGTGGTGACCGCCGAGCAGCACATAGGCGAGGGTCGCGGCGGAGGCGGCGAGGAGCAGGGTGGCGAGGACCGTCGCACGGCGGTCGCGGTCGCGTGCCGGGGGGCGGGTACAGGGCTCGGTGGTCATGCCGTTCACGCTAGGGAGCCGTCGCGGCGCAGCCCATAGGCCGTCCGGTCATCCATGACGGCACAAGGCCCGGCCGGAAGCACGAGCTTGGTCCCGGGGCGGTGGGACCAACGGCCGTACGGCGACGGGACCAAGGTCCGGGACCTCCGGCCCGGCAAAGGGCCCGGGGAGCGGCTCCCCGGGCCCTTCGTCGTCGCGTGCGTGCTGCGTCAGCCCAGTTCGCCCGCGGCCTTCTTGATGTTCGCGGCGAAGGCGCTCACCTCGCTGTAGACACCGGGCTTGCCGGGCCGCGCGCAGCCCTCGCCCCAGGAGACGATGCCGACCTGGAGCCACTGCCCGGCGTCGTCCTTGCGGAACATCGGGCCGCCGGAGTCACCCTGGCAGGTGTCGACGCCGCCGGTGTCCAGCTTGCCGGCGCAGATCTCGTCGCCGGGCGTCAACTGGTCGCCGTAGGCCTTCTGGCAGGTGGCGTCGTCGATGAACGGGACGGTCGCCTTGAGGAGGTAGCGCTGCTGGCTGCCGCCTTCCTTGTCGGCGCCCCAGCCGGCGATGGTGAAGTCGCCGTTGTTGAGCTTGTCGTCCTCGGCGATCTTCAGCGTGGGCTGGTCTATCGGCTTGGCGAGCTTGATCAACGCCCAGTCCTTGCCCTTGCCGTTGTAGCCGGGGGCCTGAAGGACCTTGGTGGAGTTGACCTTGACGGCGGCGGAGTCCTCCAGATCGACCACGCCCGCGGTGGCCGTGATGGAGGTGTTGTCGCCGCTGCCGTCGACGCAGTGCGCCGCGGTGAGCACGATGTCCTTGGCGTAGAGCGCGCCACCGCAGCCCATCGACAGCCGGACCATGAAGGGGAATTCACCCTGGTCGGCCTTGGTGCCGCCGACGACGTTGGTGTGGACGGAGCCGGACGGGCCCGGAGAGGGGGTGGCCGTGGCCGAACCGGCCTGGAGACTGAAGGCGGCCAGGGCGATCGCGCCGGCGGCAGTGGTTCTCTTGAGGTGCTTCCGGTACCTGCGCAACGGGCTTCCTTTCGTGGGGGGTTGCCGTCGCTGACGAGCCCATGCCAACACCGGAGCCGGACGTGGCCGCCGCAGAAGGTGCGTGGAAGGAGGGCAGCACGCCGCAAGGCGTCCGGACCCAGTGGGGGATGAGTCCGTAGAGCGCCCTGTGATTATGTGGACTGCCCGATCGGGGTGACAAGGGTGCGCATCCAGCCAACTCCCCTGCCCCACAGGCCCCGTACGGCCCATACCGGACCTTCCCGGCCCCCCGTACAGTGGCCGGGTGACCACGGGCGGCAGTGAGATCGAGCACGGATACCCCCATCTCGACACGGTGCGTGCGGCCGTCCATGCGCTGTTCAAACGCCTGTCGTACGACACGGTGAGCACCTTTGCCACCAGCGTGCCGCCCGTCGATGTGGCCTTCGACGAGACCGAGGATCTGCATCTGGGGGCGCAGCGGGTCGCCCGCGCGATGGTGCGGCACCTGCATCTGCCGGACGCCCGGGTGGTGATCACCTTCCGCGAGATGGAACACGCCGCGTATGTCGAACTGACCGCGGGCCCCGAGTACTTCATCGAGCTCAACGACCGCTTCAAGAAGCACCGCACGGACATCGGCGCCGCGCTGGCCCACGAGGTGATGCATGTGTACTTGCACCGCCTGGACCTGTCGTTCCCCGGCACCCGCGACAACGAGATCCTCACCGACACCGCCGCCGCCTACCTCGGCGCGGGCTGGCTGCTGCTCGACGCCTACCGCGAGCACGGCCCGTTCTCGCAGAAGCTCGGCTATCTGACGCCGGAGGAGTTCGGCTACGTCCTCGCCCAGCGGGCCGCGTTCTTCGGCGAGGACCCGGCGCCGTGGTTCACCAGCCCGCAGGCGTACGACGCCTACACGACGGGCGCGGCGCGGGCCCGCCAGGACGCGCGCCGGCCACCGCTCGCCGCCGCCGGCTGGGCCGCCCGGCTGCGCTACGCCAAGGACCGCCGGGCGGCACAGGATCCACGCCGCGCCGGCCGGCCGCCCGCCACCGCCGACTACGCCTTCGAGGGCCCGCCGCCCTTGCGGGTGTCCTTCCCCTGCCCCGCCTGCCACCAGCGGATCCGCGTCCCGGTCCGCGGCCGGCTCCAGGCACGCTGCGGGCTGTGCAAGACGCTGCTGGACTGCGATACGTGACGAGGCGTCAGCCAATCCCGGCCCTCGGGCCCGGTGGCCGGCAGACCGGCCCTAGACCCACCCCTCCAGGCCCGCCATGAAACCGTCGAAGTCGTCGCGGTGGATGGTGTGGCCGACGCCGTGCACCGTACGGACCTCGAAGCCGCGTCCGGTCAGCTCGGTCGCGGCCTGCTCGGAGAAGAGGAACCCCTCCCCCGCGAACTGCACCAGCGACGGGACGACCGGCTTCTCGGGCACATGGTCCTGCCGGTGCACGGCGGACAGCGCGAGGGCGGTGGCGGTGTCCCAGTCCGCGATCGTGGCCAGCTCGATATCGAAATCGACGTCGCTCCAGCGTTGATTGAAGGTCTGGAGCATCGCCCGGTCCGCCCGCTTGAACGCGACGAACAGGGCCGGGTCGACGGGCTCCTGGAACTGAGGGAACGCCCACGCCGGATCGCTGTAGACCGCCCGCCGCGGCTGGAGCCGCTCCACCGCCAGGGACAGCGCCAGACCGCCCAGGGAATGCCCGATGACGACCTCGGGGGCGGCGGGCAGGGTCTCCACGAGGTCCTCGGCGTACAGCTCGGTGTGGTAATCGCCGCGCGGGCTGCGGCCGTGGCCGCGCAGGTCGACGGCGATGACCCGGTAGCCCCGGTCGGCGAGCGCCGGACCGACGCGGTGCCAGGTGCGGTGATCGGACATCAGCCCGTGGACCAGCACCGCGGTCCGTTCGCCGGTGCCCCACTCATGGGTGTGCAGCTGCATGCCCGTGCCTCTCTCCGGTGCCCGCGCTCTCCGGTGCCCGTGCACTCTCCGCCTGCCGATGGCCCCCGGCCCGTGTTCCCTGGGCCGGGCCGGGCCGCACCCGCGCGAGATTACACGTGTCAACAGGCGCGGCAGGTGCGCCCCGCCCCGACCCGCCGCACAAATCCCCTGCGCGAGGCCGCCCGGCAGCAAGACCGACCGGACGGGCTCCCAGTCCACCCCAACTCCCCCTACGGGTAGGGTTGTTGCCCGCTGGTCACGCCGGTCACGCCGAGGCCACACCCCCGGAGCAGACCACCGGCCCGGCTTACCCGTTCCTGTGCGCCCGGCCTACCCGTTCCTGTGCACCCGGCCGGCGCAGCCCCTGTGCACCCCGGCCGCCGTAGCCCGCCCCTCACAGCCAGTCCTTCTCCGGCGTGGCCGCGGCCAGTGCGGCCCGTGCGCCGGTGCGCAGGGGTATGCCGTGCGGGACGCACACCGTGTCGACGTCGTCGAGGGCCGCGAGCCGGCGGAAGGACGCGATGGCCTCCTCGCGTGCGACGTTGCCCGGGCCGAGGATGGCGCGGCTGCCGTCGGGGCTGGTGGCGATGATGTCGCCGGGGAAGAGCAGCCGGCTCGTGGGGAGGTGCAGGGCGATCCCGCCGGGTGTGTGGCCGGGGACGTGCAGCACCCGTACGGGTTCCCCCCAGCCGTCGAGGGTGTCCCCGTCGTGCAGGGCGACATCGACCTCGGTGTGGCGCAGCGGCGGGACCTCGGCGGCCGCCAGGTCCGCCATGACCCCTTCGTACAGCGACCCTTCCATGGGGGTGAACGCCGGCGTGGGTTCGGGAGCGGCGCCACGGATGTACGGGACGTCCAGTGCGCCGGCCAGGATCCGGGCCCCGGTGGCGGCGGCCAGGTCGGCGGCGGAGCCCATGTGGTCCAGGTGGAAGTGGGTGAGCACGATCTGCCGCAGCTGTCCGGGCCGGCCGCCCAGCCGGGCGAGTGCGTCGAGGATGGCGGGGGCCGAGCCGGGGACGCCGGTGTCGACCACCGCGTAACCGTTGTCGGGCAGGGCGACGAGATACACATGCCCGATAGGGAAGGGGAGTTGCCAGACGGTGGGGGTGATTTCGATGGGTGCGTCCATGCTCCGGACGCTAACGGGCGGACGGCCCGGTTCCGCCGCCGTTACGCCCTGGGCGGACCGGGTTATGCCGTGGGCGGACCGGCCGGAGGGACGTCTCCCCCGCCCCGCGGACTTCGACGGAAAGCGGCCGGAACCTGTCTTGCGCCTGGCACGTCCCATCGGTGACACAAGGAGGCATGTCATGCGAGGATCCCACCTCTCCCGCACCCGTACCCTCACCGCCCTGCTCGCGCTGACGGCGGCCGGCGCCGTCGCACTGTCCGGCTGTGGCCAGGATCAGCAGAAGGTGACCCCCGCGGCCCCGCCGAAGAAGCAGGATGCGTTCGAGCAGCGCGCGGACCAGATAGTGCGGGACTGGCCGAAGGTCTCCCCGGTCCACGGCCGGCAGCAGGCACTGCTGCCGCTGGTCGCCGCCCAGCGCCCCGGGAAGAAGGACGTACGGGAGATCACGGTCACCGTCGGGCACAGCGCCTGCGATGTGCGCTTCGGTGCGCGCAGCCATGAGTCGAAGGACCTGGTGGTGATCACCGGCTGGGGCAAGCGGAAGAGCTCGAAGGGGATGTGCACCGAGCAGCTGGCCACCGACAAGGTGACGGTGCACCTCAAGAGCGCGCTGGACGGCCGCAAGGTCGTGGACGCGGCGACCGGCAAGCAGCTCCTCAAGGGCTGAGGGGCGGGACCGGCGTCTGATCTCCGTGGACCGGCCTGCGACGCCTGGCACCGCAGGCCGATCCACGGAGTTCGGGGAGACACCCCCTAGGCTCGCCGCATGAGCCCTTCCATCGCCAGCAACACCCGTGTCGAGCTGCCCGAGCTGCTGGAGTTCGTCCGCCCCCGTCACCGTGCGATCCTGCTCACCCGCCGCAGCGACGGCACCCCGCAGGGCTCGCCGCTGACCTGCGGGGTGGACGACTCCGGGCGGCTGGTCATGTCGACGTATCCGGAGCGCGCCAAGGTCCGTAACGCCCGCCGGGTCTCGTCGGTCAGCGTGATCGTGCTGTCCGACGAATGGAACGGCCCGTGGGTGCAGATCGACGGCGAGGCCGAGGTCGTCGACACCCCGGATTCGATCGAGCCGCTCGTCGAGTACTACCGCAACATCGCCGGGGAGCACCCGGACTGGGACGAGTACCGGGAGGCGATGCGCAAGCAGGGCAAGTCGCTGATCCGGGTGACGCCGCTGCGCTGGGGGCCGGTCGCGACCGGCGGCTTCCCGGCCCGGCTCGCGGAGGACGGCGACTCCTGACCCGCCCCACCGCGAGTCCCGCGCACCGGCCGGGCACGCGTCAACGGGTGGTGCGGGTACCTCCGTTGACGTTCAGCACCTGACCGGTCAGATGCCGGGCCGCCGGTGACGCCAGAAAGGCCACGGTCCCCGCGATGTCGTCCGGGGACCCCGGGCGGCCCACCGCCGAGGCGGCCACCAGGCGGTCGCGGCGCTCGTCGGTGAGCCGGTCGCGGAAGAAGTCGGTGCCGGCGACATAGCCGGGCGCGACGACGTTGGCGGTGATGTCGCGGGGGCCGAGGATCCGGGACAGCTCGACGTTCCAGGAGGCTAGCCCGGCCTTCGCCGCTCCATAGGCGCCGCTCCCCTGGTCGGCGGCGATCGACCCGATCTGGACCACCGCGCCGCCGCCCGCGAGCCGGCCGTCCAGCGCCTTGGTGGTCAGCGCGGCACTGAGCAGGTTGGCGTCGAGGTTGGCGCGGAAGTTCCGGGCGTAGGACGCCAGGTCGTCGGCTCCATCCGCGTCCAGGTCGGTGTTGCCGCCGGCGTTGTTGACCAATACGTCGATCCGCTCGGGGAGTTCGGCGAGTAGCGCGGTGAGCGCCCGGGGGTCGGTGTGGTCGCACACCAGCGGGCGGACGGTGCGGCGGCCGGCCGCGGTCTCCTCCAAGGGCCCGGTGCGCCGGCCGGTGACGAGGACGTCGTCACCGGCGTCCGCGAAGTGGTGGGCAACGGCGCGTCCGATGCCGGTTCCACCGCCGGTGATCAGGATGGTGCGTGACATATGCTGAGCTCCGTCCATGACGTTCAGGTCTAAATTTAGAGCTGAATTTAGACCTGAACATAACATCGCCAGGAGGGCCCGTGGCAAGAGAATTCGAGGCGAAGGACGACTGCGGCCAGCCGGCGCCCCGCGCCTCCTCGTACCCCGTCGAGGAGATCGCCGCCGCCTGGGAGCGTGAGCGCCCCGGCACACCGGTCTCCTCGATCGGCATCGTGACGCCGATCTGGCAGCTGGCGAAGCTGCTGGGCGACGACCGGCGCCGGGTACTGACCCGCGCCGGCATGGACCCCGCCACCCTCGATCTGCTCAGCGTGCTGCGCCGCAGCGGCGAGCCCTACACCCTGACCACCCGTGAGCTCGGCCACCGCTCCCTGATCACCGCGGGGGCGGTCTCCCAGCGGGTGGCCCGCGCCGAGCGCGAGGGGCTGGTCGCCCGGCGGCCCGGCGAGGGCCGCCCGCGGACGGTCCTGGTCGAACTGACCCCGGCCGGCCATGGGCTGGTCGAGTCCACCGTCGACCAAGTGCTCCATCGTGAGGCCGAGTTGATCGACGGCCTGACCCCCGGGCAGCAGGAGCAGCTCGCCGGCCTGCTGCGGATCCTGCTCCAGGACACCCAGCGCAAGCTCGGCGACGACCGGATCGGCCAGGTCGGCGCGGACTGAGCGCCCCGGCCGGTCAGGTGCGGGGAGCGGAGAGGGCGAGGGAGGGGAAGAGTGCGTCGTCGGGCAGGCCGAGCTGGGCGCGGAAGGCCGTGCGGCCGGCCGCGGTGACGGTGAGGATGCGGGTGGCGACGGCCTTGACGATCCAGCCGTGTTCCAGGGCGTGGCGGTAGAGGGCGGCGCCGACCGCGCCGGAGAGATGCCGGCGGCGCACCGTCCAGTCCAGGCAGGTGCGGACATGGGCCCGGTGGGCGGCCGAGGGGTCGGTGTCGGGGATGCCGAGGGCGGTCAGCCAGGTGGCGCCGGCGCCGGTCAGCACCAGGCCGTAGTCCCGTCCCAGCAAGCCGCGTTCGGTCATCGCCTCGGCGATGGCGACGCCCAGCGCACCGGCGATGTGGTCGTAGCACGTGCGGGCGTGGTGCAGGGCTCTGCGGTGATGGGCCTCGGCCAGGGAGCGGACCGGGACCCGGCGGTAGGGGGCCAGCCCGGCGAGGTTCTCCAGGATTTCCGCGGTCTCCGGTCCGGCCAGGCGTACGTAGCGCCGCCGCCCCTGGCGCTCCTCGGCGAGCAGTCCCCCGGCGACCAGGAGGTTGAGGTGCTCGGTGGTGGTGGACGGCGCCACCGCGGCGAATTCGGCCAGTTCGCCGGCGGTCCAGCTGCCGCCGTCGAGCAGGGCCATGCAGATGGCGGCACGGGTACGGTCCGCGAGCAGCGCCGCGAGGGCGGCCAGATCGGGGGTCTCCGCGACGCTTTCCTGATCGGCGTCCCATCGTTTCATGTACACAGAGTAACCTCTCATAACATTTCGGTGAGCACCGAATCAACCGGCTTCTATCCTCGGGTCCATGAAAGGCGCGCTGGAGAAGAGCAGTTCGGTCACCCCGGCGCTGCTGTCCACGGAGAACGACGACGGCACCTTCGTGCTGGTCGAGCTGCGCATCCGGTGGGAGCTCGGACCGGTCGTCAGCGTCTGGCTGCCGGCCCGCGGCCGCACCGCGCAGAATCTCGCGGTACGCCCGGACGTGGTCTTCAATCTGCCGCCGGACGGGACGGGGGCCGAGGAGGGGACGAGTGCCCTGCCCGGCTCCACGGAGACACCGTGGACGGAGCCGTCCGAGCTGGTGCGGCCGCCCCGACTGGTGCACTGTCCGGTGCAGTTGGAGGCGCGCCGGCTCGGGGAGCGGACGGTCACGGACGGGGCGTGGACGCAGATCGAGGCACAGGTGCTGCGGGTGCATGCCGATCCGCGGTGGGTGCTGCCGCTGAGCGACCGGCGGATCGACCTGGGGGCCTGGCTTCCGCCGGTGCATGATTTCCGGCCGTCGGGCACTCCCCCGCCGCAGGCCGTGCCGGCGCCCGCCCGGGAGATGGCACGGCAGTTGGGGCGGCGCTACCCCGCCGGAAGCGGCGGCTCGTAAGGCGCCCGGGGCGCCGGGGACGCTCCGGTGGAGCGCTCCACGGCAAAAATCCGCGGCGCCTGCCCTCCCGGTCGGGGGAGGGGGACAGGCGCCGCGGCTGTTCCGTACGACGTTGTACGGGACATCAGGGGACGGTCACACGGTCAGTGCGCGATCCGTCGGCTTGATGGGAGCCGGCAGGGCGCTGGCTCCGGTCAGGAAGCGGTCCACGCCCTTGGCCGCGGAACGGCCCTCGGCGATGGCCCACACGATCAGCGACTGGCCGCGGCCGGCGTCACCGGCGACGTACACGCCGGGGACGTTGGTGGCGAAGTCCGCGTCGCGGGCGACGTTGCCGCGCTCGTCGAGATCCAGGCCGAACTGCTCGACCAGGCCGTTCTCCCGGTCGGTGCCGGTGAAGCCCATGGCGAGGGTGACCAGCTGGGCCGGGATCTTCCGCTCGGTGCCGGGCTTCGGCTCCGGGCGGCCGTCCTTGAACTCCACCTCGGTCAGGTGCAGGTACTGGACGTTGCCGTCCTCGTCGCCCTCGAAGTGGGTGGTGGAGACGGAGTAGAGCCGCTCGCCGCCCTCCTCGTGCGCGGAGGTGACCTTGTAGAGCATCGGGAAGGTCGGCCAGGGCTGGTTGGGGTTCCGCTCATCGCCCGGCTTGCCCATGATCTCCAGCTGGGTGACGGAGGCCGCACCCTGGCGGTGGGCGGTGCCGACGCAGTCCGCGCCGGTGTCGCCGCCGCCGATGACGACCACGTGCTTGCCCTCGGCGCTGATCGGGGCGACCGTCAGGTCCCCCTCCTGCACCTTGTTGGCGAGCGGGAGGTACTCCATCGCGAAGTGGATGCCGTTCAGCTCACGGCCGGGCACCGGCAGATCGCGGGAGGTGGTGGCACCGGCGGCGATGACCACGGCGTCGTAGCGCTTGCGCAGCTTCTTGGCGTCGAGGTCCCGGCCGATCTCCACCTCCGTACGGAACTTGGTGCCCTCCGCGCGCATCTGCTCGATGCGGCGGTTGATGTGGCGCTTCTCCATCTTGAACTCGGGGATGCCGTAGCGGAGAAGGCCGCCGATACGGTCCGCGCGCTCGTAGACGGCGACGGTGTGACCGGCCCGGGTCAGCTGCTGGGCGGCGGCGAGTCCCGCCGGGCCCGAGCCGATGACGGCGACGGTCTTGCCGGACAGGCGCTCGGGCGGCTGCGGGGTGACGTCCCCGTTGTCCCACGCCTTGTCGATGATGGAGACCTCGACGTTCTTGATGGTCACCGGCGGCTGGTTGATGCCCAGCACACAGGCGGCCTCACAGGGCGCGGGGCACAGGCGACCGGTGAACTCCGGGAAGTTGTTGGTCGCGTGCAGCCGCTCGCTGGCCTCGGTCCAGTCCTCGCGGTAGGCGTAGTCGTTCCACTCGGGGATGAGGTTTCCGAGCGGGCAGCCGTTGTGGCAGAACGGGATACCGCAGTCCATGCAGCGCGACGCCTGCTTGCTGATGATCGGCAGCAGGGAGCCGGGCTGGTAGACCTCGCTCCAGTCCTTGACGCGCTCCTCGACGGGACGGGTCTTGGCGATCTCGCGCTCGTGGTTCAGGAAGCCCTTGGGGTCAGCCATTGGTCGCCGCCTCCATCATCTTCTCGTGGGTCTCGGACTCGGAGAGTCCGGCCTGCTCAGCGGCGTCCTTGGCGACGAGCACTGCCTGGTAGGTGGGCGGGATGACCTTGCTGAAGCGCGCGGCTGAGGCATCCCAGTCGGCGAGGAGCTTGGCGGCGACGGTGGAGCCGGTCTCCTCCTGGTGGCGGCGCACGACGTCGTGCAGCCACTGCTTGTCGGCGTCGTCCAGCGCGTTCACCGCGTCGACGAGCTCCTTGTTGACGTTGGCCTTGTCGAGGTCGATGACGTAGGCGAAGCCGCCGGACATACCGGCCGCGAAGTTGCGGCCCGTCTCGCCCAGCACGACCGCGTTGCCGCCGGTCATGTACTCGCAGCCGTGGTCGCCGACGCCCTCGGAGACCACCGTGGCACCGGAGTTACGGACGCAGAAGCGCTCGCCGACCCGGCCGCGCAAGTACAGCTCGCCGCCGGTGGCGCCGTAGGCGAGGGTGTTGCCGGCGATGGTGGAGTACTCGGCGAGGTGGTCCGCGCCGCGGTCCGGGCGGACGATGACCCGCCCGCCGGACAGGCCCTTGCCGACGTAGTCGTTGGCGTCGCCCTCCAGCCGCAGCGTGACGCCGCGCGGCAGGAACGCGCCGAAGGACTGGCCGGCCGAGCCGGTGAAGGTGATGTCGATGGTGTCGTCGGGCAGGCCCGCGCCACCGAACTTCTTGGTGACCTCGTGGCCGAGCATGGTGCCGACGGTCCGGTTGATGTTCCGGATCGCGATCTGTGCCCGGACCGGCTGGGCGGCCTCGGCGGTGTCCGCGGCCAGCGCGTCGGCGGCGAGCTTGATCAGCTCGTTGTCGAGCGCCTTCTCCAGGCCGTGGTCCTGCTCGATGACCTGGTGGCGGACGGCGCCCTCGGTCAGCTCGGGGACGTGCAGCAGCGGGGCCAGGTCCAGGCCCTGCGCCTTCCAGTGCTTCACGGCGCGGGAGGTGTTCAGCAGCTCGGCGTGGCCGATGGCCTCGTCGAGGGTGCGGAAGCCCAGCTCGGCGAGCAGCTCGCGGACCTCTTCAGCGATGAACTGGAAGAAGTTGACGATGTACTCGGCCTTGCCGCTGAACCGCTCGCGCAGCGTCGGGTTCTGGGTGGCGATGCCGACCGGGCAGGTGTCCAGGTGGCACACGCGCATCATGACGCAGCCGGAGACGACCAGCGGTGCGGTCGCGAAGCCGAACTCCTCGGCGCCCAGCAGGGCGGCGATGACGACATCGCGGCCGGTCTTGAGCTGACCGTCGGTCTGCACCACGATCCGGTCGCGCAGGCCGTTGAGCAGCAGCGTCTGCTGGGTCTCGGCCAGGCCGAGCTCCCAGGGGCCGCCCGCGTGCTTGAGCGAGGTGAGCGGGGAGGCACCCGTACCGCCGTCGTGGCCGGAGATCAGGACCACGTCCGCGTGCGCCTTGGAGACACCCGCGGCGACCGTGCCGACGCCGACCTCGGAGACCAGCTTCACGTGGATGCGGGCCTGCGGGTTGGCGTTCTTGAGGTCGTGGATCAGCTGAGCCAGGTCCTCGATGGAGTAGATGTCGTGGTGCGGCGGCGGGGAGATCAGGCCGACGCCCGGGGTGGAGTGCCGGGTCTTGGCGACCCACGGGTAGACCTTGTGGCCGGGCAGCTGGCCGCCCTCGCCGGGCTTGGCGCCCTGGGCCATCTTGATCTGGATGTCGTCGGAGTTGACCAGGTACTCGGACGTCACACCGAAGCGGCCGGAGGCGACCTGCTTGATGGACGAGCGGCGCGCCGGGTCGTAGAGACGGTCGGGGTCCTCGCCGCCCTCACCGGTGTTGGACTTGCCGCCCAGCTGGTTCATGGCGATGGCGAGGGTCTCGTGCGCCTCCTGCGAGATGGAGCCGTACGACATGGCGCCGGTGGAGAAGCGCTTGACGATCTCGGACGCCGGCTCGACCTCCTCGATCGGGATCGAGGAGCGCTCGGAGGCGAAGGAGAACAGGCCGCGCAGCGTCATCAGCCGCTCGGACTGCTCGTTCACCCGCTCGGTGTACTGCTTGAAGATGTCGTAGCGGCGCGAGCGGGTGGAGTGCTGGAGCCGGAAGACGGTGTCCGGGTCGAAGAGGTGCGGCTCGCCCTCGCGGCGCCACTGGTACTCGCCGCCGATGTCCAGCGCGCGGTGCGTGGCCGCGATGCCGGAGACCGGGTAGGCCTTGGCGTGCCGCGCCGCGACCTCCTTGGCGATGACGTCCAGGCCGGCGCCGCCGATCTTGGTGGCGGTGCCGTGGAAGTACTTCTCGACGAACGCCTCGTCCAGGCCGACGGCCTCGAAGACCTGCGCGCCCCGGTAGGAGGCGACGGTCGAGATGCCCATCTTGGACATGACCTTCAGGACGCCCTTGCCGAGCGCCTTGATGAGGTTCTTGATGGCGGTCTCGGCCTCGACACCGGGCAGGAAGGTGCCGGCGCGGACCAGGTCCTCGACCGACTCCATGGCCAGGTACGGGTTGACCGCCGCGGCACCGAAGCCGATGAGCAGCGCGACGTGGTGCACCTCGCGCACATCGCCGGCCTCGACGAGCAGACCCACCTGGGTGCGCTCCTTGGTGCCGATGAGGTGGTGGTGGACCGCGGCGGTGAGCAGCAGCGACGGGATCGGCGCGTGCTCGGCGTCGGAGTGGCGGTCGGAGAGCACGATCAGCCGGGCGCCGTCGTCGATGGCGGCGTCGGCCTCGGCGCAGATCTCCTCGATCCGGGCGGCCAGCGACTCGCCGCCGCCGGAGACCCGGTAGAGGCCGGAGAGGGTGACGGCCTTCATGCCGGGCATGTCGCCGTCGGCGTTGATGTGCACGAGCTTGGCCAGCTCGTCGTTGTCGATGACCGGGAACGGCAGGGTCACGCTGCGGCAGGAGGACGCGCTCGGCTCCAGGAGGTTGCCCTGGGGGCCGAGGGAGGAGATCAGCGAGGTGACGAGCTCCTCGCGGATGGCGTCCAGCGGCGGGTTGGTGACCTGCGCGAAGAGCTGGGTGAAGTAGTCGAAGAGCAGCCGGGGACGCTCGGAGAGCGCGGCGATCGGCGAGTCGGTGCCCATCGAGCCGATGGGCTCGGCGCCGGCCTTGGCCATCGGCGCGAGGATGACGCGCAGCTCTTCCTCGGTGTAGCCGAAGGTCTGCTGGCGGCGGGTGACCGAGGCGTGGGTGTGCACGATGTGCTCACGCTCGGGCAGGTCCGCGAGCTCGATCAGACCGGAGTCCAGCCACTCCTGGTAGGGCTGCTCGGCGGCGAGCTGCGCCTTGATCTCGTCGTCCTCGATGATGCGGTGCTCGGCGGTGTCCACGAGGAACATCCGGCCGGGCTGGAGGCGGCCCTTGCGGACGACCTTGGCGGGGTCGATGTCCAGGACGCCGACCTCGGAGGAGAGCACGACCAGGCCGTCGTCGGTGACCCAGTAGCGGCCGGGGCGCAGACCGTTGCGGTCGAGGACCGCGCCGACCTGGATGCCGTCGGTGAAGGTGACGCAGGCCGGGCCGTCCCAGGGCTCCATCATCGTGGAGTGGTACTGGTAGAAGGCGCGCCGGGCCGGGTCCATGGAGGGGGAGTTCTCCCACGCCTCGGGGACCATCATCAGCACGGAGTGCGGCAGCGAGCGGCCGCCGAGGTGGAGCAGCTCCAGGACCTCGTCGAAGGAGGCGGAGTCGGAGGCGTCCGCAGTACAGACCGGGAACAGCCGGTCCAGCTGCTCGGCGTTGTCCGCACCGAAGAGCTTCGAGGCGAGCTGGGACTCGCGGGCCCGCATCCAGTTGCGGTTGCCCTTGACCGTGTTGATCTCGCCGTTGTGCGCGACGAAGCGGTACGGGTGGGCGAGCGGCCAGCTCGGGAAGGTGTTGGTCGAGAACCGCGAGTGGACCAGCGCGATGGCGGTGGCGAAGCGGCGGTCGGACAGGTCCGGGAAGAAGGGCTCCAGCTGGCCGGTGGTCAGCATGCCCTTGTAGACAATCGTCCGGGCGGACAGCGAGGGGAAGTAGACCCCGGCCTCGCGCTCGGCGCGCTTGCGCAGCGCGAAGGCCTTGCGGTCCAGCGCCAGACCGGTGTTCTCGCCGTCGCCGACGAAGATCTGGGAGAAGGCGGGCATGGTGGCGCGGGCGCCGTTGCCCAGCAGCTGCGGGGCGACCGGGACCACCCGCCAGCCGATGACGTCCAGGCCTTCTTCACCCGCGATCGTCTCGATGCGTGAGACGGCGTCGGCCGCTTCCTGGGCATCGGACGGCAGGAAGGCGATGCCGACGGCGTAGGCGCCGGCCTCGGGGAGCTCGAAGGTGACGTTCTCGCGAAGAAACGCGTCCGGCACCTGGAGCAGGATGCCCGCGCCGTCGCCCGAGTCGGGCTCGGAGCCGGTGGCACCGCGGTGCTCCAGATTCGTCAGGACGGTCAGTGCCTGCTCGACCAGTGCGTGGCTGGCCTCGCCGGTGAGGGTGGCCACAAAGCCGACGCCACAGGCGTCGTGCTCATTGCGGGGGTCGTACATCCCCTGCTGGGCGGGGCGGCCGTCCATGGGCGACCAAGCGGCGGCGCTGGCGCTGCTGGTGGTCGCGGAGTGCGTGGACGCGAAACGCATCGGCTCTCCCAACGTCGTCGTGGCATAGGCATTGCCGAGGGACGACGTTGGCCCTCCGCGAAATTTCGTGCAGGTTACAGGATCGCTCCCTTCTCGAAAAGCGAAAAGGGGCTTCCAACATGCGGACACCGCGCATGCGGTGAGTCAGTACGCGGACGGAATCCGGGCCGTCCTACAAGGCGGCGTTCGCCGAGCGACATTGCCCGCGACGCCTGGGCCTTATGCCCGGTCGTCAACGAACCGAAACCGCCGAGTAACGCGGTAATTATGCAGTCACCCGTATGACACGTCACCCTACGACGGTTCCGAACAGCGCTCCCAGGGCGTACGTCACACCCGCCGCGGCGCCGCCGAGGGCCAGCTGGCGCAGCCCGCTGAACCACCAGGAGCGTGCCGTCACACGTGCCACGACCGCCCCGCAGGCAAACAGTCCGACCAGCGCGAGCAGCACCGCGGGCCAGATGGCGGACGCCCCCAGCAGGTAGGGAAGGACAGGCAGCAGCGCGCCCAGCGCAAAGGATCCGAAGGAGGAGAGCGCGGCCACGGTGGGCGAAGGAAGGTCGGACGGGTCGATGCCCAACTCCTCGCGGGCATGGATCTCCAGGGCCTGCTCGGGGTCCCGGGACAGCTGTTCCGCGACCCGCCGGGCGAGCACCGGCTCGACCCCGCGCGACACATAGAGGGCCGCCAGCTCGTCCAGCTCGTCGGCCGGGTGCTTGCGCAGCTCGGACCGCTCGATATCCAGCTCGGCCTGCACCAGCTCACGCTGCGAGGCGACCGAGGTGTACTCCCCCGCGGCCATCGAGAACGCGCCGGCGGCCAGGCCCGCGAGGCCGGTGATGATGATCGTCTGCTGCGACAGCGCACCGCCGGCGACACCCGTCATCAGGGCGAGGTTCGAGACCAGCCCGTCCATCGCGCCGAAGACGGCGGGGCGCAGCCAGCCGCCGTTCACATCGCGGTGTGTGTGGTTGTCGCGGTGGGCCACATGCGTCGGCGCCGCCGCATCCATGATCTCCATGACGGACATATCGGTACCTACTCCCTGCATCGAGGTGTGGGCCGATGGCGGCACTTCCCCCTCCAACACCTCGAAGTTATGCGCCCATTACCCTCCGCCGCTAGCAAGGAAGGCCGAACTTACCGCGCTGACCTGCGGGTTTTCCGCGCGGCCGGTGATGAGATCCGGGTCACACGCCCTTTCGTGGCCCTTTGGACGGTCCGTCCGGGTGCCGTCCCAGGGAGTCGACCGGGTGACCCTGCCGCCCGGGACAGGAGAGCGGGGCCGTCGCGTGGCACGGATACAGCCCAGCGGCCCGCAACCGGCCGGCGCCCCGCGGTCCCGGGCGGCGGTCCGGCCCGTACGACAGGACGGCACGCACCATGAGCGCAGCGCACCTCCCGCCCGCGGACCCGGCCGTGCCCACCGCGGGCGATCCGGTGCGCGACCGGGCCCGCGGCGCGATGCTCGGGCTCGCCGTCGGTGACGCGCTCGGCGCCCCGGCGGAGAACATGAAGCCCTCGCAGATCCGCCGCCGCTGGGGCCGGATCGAGGGGTACGTCGAGGACGACCCGGCCGGCACCGACGACACCGAGTACGCCATCTTCTCGGGGCTGCTGCTCGCCGCGCACGGCTCGGCGCTGACCGTCGCCCAGGTCGAGGCCGCCTGGCACCAGTGGATCGCCGACCGCGACGAGGGGCCGTTCCGCGGCGCGGGCTTCAGCGAGCGCGGCACCCTGGAGAACCTGCGCCGGGGCCTGGCCGCCCCCATCTCCGCCCAGCACCGGCACGCCTGGAGCGACGGGCTGGCGATGCGCGCCGCGCCGTTCGGGGTGTTCGCCGCCGGGCGGCCCGCCGAGGCGGCCCGGCTGGTGGCCATCGACGGCACGGTCAGTCACGACGGTGAGGGGATCTACGGGGGCCGGGCGGTGGCCGCCGGGGTCGCCGCCGCCATGGTCGCCCTCCCCCAAGGACCTTCGACGGCCTCCGGTCCAGGGGGTGCCCCCAACACCGACGCGGTGATCGCCGCGGCGCTGTCCGTCGTACCGGAGGACTCCTGGACGGCCCGCTCCCTGCGCCGGGCGGTCGGCGCCGCCCAGCGCTCCCGCTACGACCCGGGCATCACCCAGCTCGGCACCGAGCGGGCGGTGCGCTCCGCCGTGGTGGTCGGCGGCTACCCCTGGACGGATCTGGCACCGGAGGCCGTCGGCCTGGCCTTCGGCGCGTTCGCGGCGGCCCGCGGTGACTTCTCCGCCTCGGTGCTGACCGCGGTCAACATGGGGCGCGACGCCGACACCACGGCGGCCGTCGCCGGTGCGCTGGCCGGAGCGCTCTGCGGCGTCGCCGCGATCCCCGAGGCCTGGGCGAGCGCCATCGGCCCGGCGCGCGGCAGCTGTCTGCCGTCGATGGCGGGCTATCACGTCCTGGACATCGCGGATCTGCTGACGCCACAGGGGGCCTGCGCCGGGGCGGGGGCCTGGCCGGGAACGGGCCTCGGGATCGGCACCGGTGTCGAGGCCGGGGCGGCGGCCGGATGAACGGCGGGCGCACCGCGCGGGAGGCCGCCGCCCCCGCCGCGGACGGCCCCCGGGACACCACGGACGCCCGGAGCCGTATCGAGGGGCTGCTGCTCGGGGTGGCCGCGGGCGACGCCGCCGGGTGGCCCGCGGCCCGGCACCGGGCGGCGCGGATGCCGGAGTGGACCCGGCGGCTGACCCGTGAGCTGGACACCTTCGCCGAGCAGAACGCGACCACCACGCTGCCGGTGCCGATCGCCCTCAACCAGCCGCCCGAGCCGCTGCGGCTGGGGCCCTCCGACGACGCCGAGTGGGCGGCCTTCACCGCAGGATCGGTGCTCACCGCGGCCGGTGCGCTGCTCAGCGACCTGGGCCGGGACCGCCGGATGCGCGCCGCGATCGATCTGGCCTGGAACGCGCTGGCCTGCGAGGTCGCCGCGGCCGCCGAACGGGCGCCCGAGGTGGAGTCCGCCGTGCTGCCGCTGCGCGCCCGGATCTCCGTACGGGCCGGGCTGGGCAATCTCGCCGCCGGGCTGCGGCCGCCGGCCACCGGCCACGACAACCCGCACTTCTTCGACGACGCGGCCTGCGTACGCGCCGCCGTACTGGCCGTGGTGCACCCGGGCGAACCGTCCGCGGCGGCCGACCTGGCCGAGTACGACGCGCGCTACACCCAGGACGGCGACGGGGTGCACGGTGCCCGTGCGATGGCCGCCGCGGTCGCGGCCGCGCTCGGCGGCACGGCGGCCGGCGGCTGTGTGGAAGCGGCGCTGGACCAGCTCCCCGAGGGCACCGAGATCCGCCGCAACGCCCTGCATGCGGTCCGTCTCGCGCAGGCCTTCGCCACCGACGGCCACGGCCCGTCCGGCCGCCCCGGCACCGCCTTCGCCCTGGTGCCCGTGCTGGAGCACGAGATCGTCGACCACGTCTACAGCTATGGCATCGCCGCGGCCGAGACCGTCCCGGTGGCACTGGCGCTCGCGCTGGCCACGGACGGGCAGGTCGCCGAGGCGGTACCGGCCGCCGCCTGCCTCTCCCGGGTCGCCGACTCCGCGCCGGCCCTGGCCGGGGCGCTGACCGGAGCGCTCGGCGGCGCCCACGCCCTGCCCCGCACCTGGCGCGACGCCTGCCGGGTGCTGTCCGGCTGCGCGCTGCCACGGCTGGCCGGCACGGACCTCGTCGAGCTGGCCGGGCTGCTCGCCCTCACCGAGCTGACCGCCCCCGAAGCCGCGGGCGCGGCCGTCCCCCCGGCCGTCCCCGAAGCCGTCCCCGGCGCCCTTCTGGCCCCCTGCCCCTCCCCCACCGTGGAAGGACTCACCCGCACATGACCTACGCAAGCGAGCAGACACCGGCCGCGGCACCGGCCGCGGCGAACACCTCCGCCACCCCGGCCGCCCAAGTCCTGCCGGCCGTCACCGTCACCCCGGTCGCGAAGCCGTCGCCGTCGGGTCCTGTGCCCCCCGCCGTCCCCGCCCCGCCGTCCCTGGAGGACCGGGCGGCCGGCTGCCTGGTCGGCGCCGCCGTCGGCGACGCGCTCGGCGGGCCGGTGGAGGGCTGGTCGCCGGAGGAGATCGTCAAGCGGCACGGCGGGCGGGTCGGGGGCATCGTCGGACCGTTCCACGACGACTGGCGCACCGCCCGCCCGATCGCGCCGTACCACAAGGGCGACGGCCACGTCACCGACGACACCTTGATGACGCATGCGCTGGTGCGGGTCTACGAGACGGTGCGCGACCACCTCGACGCCTATGACATCGCCGACCACCTCGTACCGGATCTGATCGGCACCCCGCGCTGGATCCCGGAGCTGGAGACCGAGGCGCTGCCGTTGCAGCGGATCTTCCTCGCCGAGAAGTGGATCGTGGCGCGGCTGCACTACGGTCATGCGGACCCGCGCGAGGCGGGCGTCGGAAACATCGTCAACTGCGGTGCGGCGATGTACATGGCACCGGTCGGCATCGTCAACGCCGGCAACCCGGACCGGGCGTACGCCGAGGCGCTGGACATCTCCGGCGCGCATCAGGCCTCGTACGGGCGGGAGGCGGCGGGGGTGTTCGCCGCGGCCGTGGCCGCCGCGTTCACGCCCGACGCCACGGTCTCCTCCGTCGTCGTCCAGGCGCTGCGGCTGGCCAAGGACGGCACCCGCGCCGCGATCGAGGCGGTCTGCGAGGCCGCGTCGTCGCTCACCGACCCCGAGTCGGCGCTGGTGCCGCTGCGCGCGGCGATCGCTCCCTTCGACACCGTGGGCCCCGACTACCGCAACCCGTCGCTCGGCGCCCGGCGCCCCTCCCGGCTGCACGCCGTCGAGGAACTGCCCATCGCCCTGGGCATGTTGCTGATCGGTGGCGGCGACTACCGGGCCACGGTCCTCGGCTCGGTCAACTACGGCCGCGACTGCGACTCGATCGCCACGATGAGCGGCGCGCTGGTCGGCGCCCTGCGCGGCGTGTCCGCCGTGCCGGCCGAGTGGAGCACGGAGGTCGCCCGCGCCAGCCGCCTCGATCTCCAGGCGCCCGGGGCCGCGCTGGCCACCGTCGCCCGTGAGATCTTCACCCGCGACCGGGCCCGCGCCCGCACCCATGAGCAGGCCTTCACCGCGATCTCGGCCATCCCGGCGATGACGGAGGCGGGCGAGCGGTGACGACCACGGCGGCCGTCGCCGGCACCGCCTGCGCGCCGCCGCTCCGGGTGACCTGGGTGCAGCCCGAGGACCTGATCGGTCACGAGCTGCGGCAGGCGGCGGAGGACGGCCGGGACGCCGCCGGGATCGCGCGGCGGTGGCGCGCGGCGGGCGGCGGGACGGCACCCGGCCGGGCGGGCGCCTCCCCCGGCCCGGCGGATCCGGCGCTGCGGGCACTGGCCGGGACCCTGCTCGATGAACTCGCGCTGCTGCCCTGCCCGTCGGAGGCGGACGAGCCCACCGCCCTGGCGGCGATCCGGGCGGGGTGGGGAGCGCGGGCCACGGGCGGCGGGCCGCGGCCCGAGCCGCAGCAGCAGTCGTGCGGCGCGGTGCCGGCCGCCCGTCTGGAGGCCGCCTGGCTCGGGCGGGCGGCCGGCTGCCTGCTCGGCAAGCCCGTCGAGAAGCTGCCGCTCGACGGAGTACGGGCGCTCGCCCACTCGACCGGCAACTGGCCGCTGGCCTCGTACTTCACCGAGCGGGGTCTCGATCCGGCGGTGGCCGCGCGCTACCCGTGGAACCGCCGCAGCCGCGCCACCTCGCTCGCCGAGAACATCGACGGCATGCCGGAGGACGACGACCTCAACTACCCGCTGCTCGGTCTGCTGCTCCTCGAACGGCACGGGCACGGCTTCACCACCGCCGATGTGGCGCGGCTGTGGCTGGACGCACTGCCGGCCGGCCGTACCTTCACCGCCGAGCGCCTCGCGTACCGCAATCTCCTGGACGGCATCGAGCCGCCGCACACCGCGCGGTACCGCAACCCGTTCCGGGAGTGGATCGGCGCGCAGATCCGCGCCGACATCTTCGGCTGGACGCACCCCGGCGACCCGGCGGCCGCCGCGGCCGCGGCCTGGCGGGACGCCACGCTCAGCCATACCGCGAACGGGGTGTACGCCGCGATGTTCACCGCCGCCGCGCTCGCCGGGGCGGGCGCGGCGGGCGCCGATGTGCACGGCGCGCTGCGGGCTGGGCTGGCCGTGATCCCCGCGCGCTCCCGCCTCGCGCGGGCCGTCCGCCACGGCATCGCGGCGGCACACGACGAACCCACCGGTACGCCGGCCGGCTTCGCGGCCGTCGTCGACCGGCTGCACACCGCCTACGGGCACCACCACTGGGTGCACGCCGTGCCGAACGCGGCGCTGCTGGCCGCCGCGCTCACCCACGCCGACGGTGACTTCACCGGCTCCATCTGCCGTGCGGTGTCCGGAGGCTGGGACACCGACTCCAACGGTGCCACGGCCGGATCGCTGGCCGGACTGCTCGCCGGATCGCCCGAGGCGCTGCCCGCCCGCTGGACGGCACCGCTGCGCAACCGGCTCGCCACGAGCGTCGGCGGGCTGGACGGCATCGGCTTCGACGCCCTCGCGGCCCGTACCGCCGCACTGACCGCGCCCTGTCCCCCGCCCCACCGACCGGAGGCACCCGCACCATGACCGACCCGTCCCTGTCCGCGATGACCGGGCCCGCCGCCGGTGAGCGCACCGCCCCGGAGCCCCCCTCCTCCGGTCCGCTCGCCGGACTGCGGGTGCTCGATCTCGCCACGCTGTTCGCCGGTCCGCTCGCCGCCACCCTGCTGGGGGACTACGGCGCCGAGGTGATCAAGGTCGAGCATCCACAGCGGCCCGACCCGTCGCGCGGCCACGGGCCCGCCAAGGACGGCATCGGACTGTGGTGGAAGCTGCTGGGCCGCAACAAGAAGACCCTCACACTCGATCTGTCCCACCCGGACGGCCGGGACGTCCTGCTGCGGCTGGCCGCCGGGGCGGACGTCGTCATCGAGAACTTCCGGCCCGGGACCCTGGAGCGATGGGGGCTGGGCTGGGACGAACTGTCCGCCGCCAACCCGCGTCTGGTGCTGGCCCGGGTCACCGGCTTCGGGCAGTTCGGCCCCTACGCCCGCCGCCCCGGGTTCGGCACGCTCGCCGAGGCCATGAGCGGCTTCGCCGCGATCACCGGTGAGCCGGACGGGCCGCCGACCCTGCCGCCCTTCGGGCTCGCCGACGCGATCGCCGCGATGGCTACGTCGTACGCCGTGATGGCCGCGCTGCACGGGCGGGCGGCGACCGGCCGCGGCCAGGTCATCGACCTGGCGCTGATCGAACCGATGCTGACCGTCCTCGGCCCGCAGCCGCTCTGGTACGACCAGCTCGGCCACATCCAGCCGCGGACCGGCAACCGCTCCGCCAACGTCGCACCGCGCAACACCTACCGCACCGCCGACGGCTCATGGGTGGCGGTCTCCGCCTCGGCCGAGTCGGTCGCCGAGCGGGTGATGCGGCTGGTCGGCCGGCCCGAGGTGATCGACGAGCCCTGGTTCGCGACCGGCGCGGGACGGGCCCGGCACGCCGACGAGCTCGATACCGCGGTCGCCGGCTGGATCGCCCGGCACGACCGGGCCGAGGTGATGGCCGCCTTCGAGAAGGCCGAGGCGGCGGTGGCACCCATCTACGACATCCGCGAGGTGATGACGGATCCGCAGTACCAGGCACTGGGCTCGATCACCGAGGTCCCGGACGACGAGCTCGGCACCCTCCGGATGCAGAACGTCCTCTTCCGGCTCTCCGAAACGCCCGGCGCCATCCGGTGGGCGGGCCGCCCGCACGGCGCGGACACGGACGAGGTGCTGGCCGCCCTCGGACTGACCGGCCCCGAGATCGACGGGCTGCGTGCGGCGGGTGCACTGTGAGGCCGGCTTCCCAGGCGCCTCGGCAGGCGACCGTTCCCACGCCGCTGACCTGGCTGTATGTGCCCGGGGACCGCCCGGAGGTGGTGACCAAGGCGCTCGCCTGCGGGGCCGATGTGGTCGTGGTCGACCTGGAGGACGCGGTCGCCCCGGACCGCAAGGAGTACGCGCTGCGCGCCACCGCCGAGCTGCTGAGCGGCCCGGCGCCGGGCCCCTGCCCGGTCCATGTCCGTGTCAATGCCCTGGACGGTCCGCTCGCCGAGACCGAGATCCGCACGCTGGCCACGCTGCCGGGCCTGGCCGGTCTGCGGCTGCCCAAGGTGCAGGGCCCGGCGGATGTGCACCGCGCCGCCGGCTGGGCGACGACCGCCGCGGACCCCGTCCCCGGGCCTGCCCCCTACGCCGCGGAGGGGGCCGTACGACCGGCCGGACGCACCCTCGCGGGTCCCTTCACCCCCGCCCGTACGGCCCCGGGAAGCACCACCGCCACCCTCGCCCCCGCGGCCACCCCCACCACGAGCGCCCTCCCCGCCACCCCGGCCCTGTTCGCCCTGCTCGAATCCGCGCTGGGCGTCGAGCACGCCTTCGCCATCGCCACCGCGCATCCGGCGCTCCGCGGGATCGCCCTCGGAGAGGCCGATCTGTGCGGGGAGCTGGGGGTGCGGGACGACACGGGGCTGGCCTGGCCCCGCGGCCGCACCGTGGTCGCCGCCCGCGCGGCCGGGCTGGCCCCGCCGCCGCAGTCGGTCTACCCGGACGTCCACGACCTGGACGGCCTGGCCCGGTCCTGTGCCCTGGGCCGCGCCCTGGGGTTCCTGGGCCGGGCAGCGCTCCACCCCCGCCAGCTTCCGGTCATCGAAACGGCGTTCCTCCCCTCGGCGGAGGAGGTCGCGGCGGCACGGGAGACGGTACGGGCGGCCGCGGCGGAGGGCGGCGGGGCGCTGGCGCTGCCGGACGGCCGGTTCGTGGACGCGGCGGTGGTCGCGGGGGCCCGGCGGGTGCTGGAGCTGGCCGAGCGCCGACGCTGACCCTGCGGCGCCGGGCCGGAACAGCACCGCGCCGGGCGGATCCGACGTATCGGGTCCGCCCGGCGCGGTCGGCAGCCGGTGGCCGCCTCAGGACTTCTTGGTGCTGCCGCTCCCGGCGGGCTTGGTGGCATCCACGGCGGGGGCATCGGCCGCGGGCGCGTCCGCCGCGTCCGCGGCCTTCTTGTCGCCGGGCTCGTCCTTCGCGGACTCGGAGGCCCCGTCGGCGCCGTCGGCACCCGCCTCCGCCTCCGTCTCTGTCTCTGTCTCCCCGTCGTCCTCGGACGCGGTCTTCGGCGACGGCTTCTCGACCGAGACCTTGGCGTCGTCGGCGTGCTCGGCGTCCTCGGCCGCGGCGCCGTCCGCACCCTCGGCGAGCTGCGCCCCCGGCTCGACGACCGCTTCCCGTCCTGGTGCCTTCTTGGCGGAGACCACGAAGTAGGCGACGGCGAGGACGAAGACGATCAGCGCGGTCCAGACGTTCAGCCGCAGGCCCAGGATGTGGTGCGCCTCGTCGACCCGCATGTACTCGATCCACGCGCGGCCGGCGCAGTAGGCGGCGACATACAGCGCGAAGGCCCGCCCGTGACCGAGCCGGAAGCGCTTGTCGGCCCACATCACCAGCGCGGCGACACCGATGCACCACAGGCACTCGTAGAGGAAGGTCGGGTGGTAGGTACCGCCGATCCGCCCGATGGCCGGGTCGGAGCTGATCTTCAGCGCCCACGGGACATCGGTCGGCTTGCCGTACAGCTCCTGGTTGAACCAGTTGCCCCAGCGGCCGATCGCCTGCCCGAGCGCGAGACCGGGCGCGAGCGCGTCGGCGTACGCGGGAAGCGGGATACCGCGCCGGCGGCAGCCGATCCAGGCACCCACGGCGCCGAGCGCGACCGCGCCCCAGATGCCGAGGCCGCCCTCCCACACCTTGAAGGCGTCGAGGGGATGCCCGTTCGGGCCGAAGTAGGGCTCGTACGTCGTGACGACGTGGTAGAGGCGTCCGCCGACCAGCCCGAAGGGCACGGCCCACACGGCGATGTCGGCAACGGTGCCGGAGCGGCCCCCGCGCTGCACCCAGCGCTTGTTGCCGAGCCAGACGCCGACGAAGACGCCGATGATGATGCAGAACGCGTAGCCGCGCAGCGGAATCGGGCCGAGATGTACGACGCCGACCGACGGGCTGGGAATGAATGCGAGGTCCATGGCAGGGACGACGCTACCGCGCCGGGCGGGGTCGACGACAACCCACCCGGCAACGGCTGCGTAACGACCCCGCGAGCACGCCATGACGCTGCGTGTCCGCGAGGGCCGCGGCGCTCCTCGGGGCGGAGGCCTACGACAGGGCCTAGTAGCCCGGCGTGGCGCTCATTGCGGGGTGTGGTGCCCGGGGCGAGGCGCTCCGTCCGGCCTGCTTGCCCTGGGGCGAGGTGCTCATGTGCGGTGCGGCGCCCGGGTGCGGTGAGGAGCTCTTCCCCGGCTGCTTGCCCTTGTTGGCGTCCTGCACCATCTTCTTCAGGTCCGCGGGCGAGAACCGGCCGCCCTTCTCCTTCGAGAGGTCCTTGCCGTTGAGCAGGACGGTCGGGGTGCCGCGGTAACCGGTCTCGGCGAAGGCGTCGGTGGACTTCTGCACGAAGGCGTCGTACCTGCCGTCGTTGACGCAGGTGGTGAAGGCGGGGGTCACCAACCCCTTGACCTTGCCGGCCAGTTGGAGGAGGTACTTCTTGTCGGCGAACTTGTCCTGCTGCTCGGGCGGCTGGTGGGAGTAGAGGACGTCGTGGTACGCGCGGAACTTCCCCGCGTCCTGGGCACACATGGCGGCGTTGGCGGCATTGAGGGAACCCTTGCCGCCGGCGTTCCCGTCGATGATCGTCACGAGGTGGTACTCGCTCTTGAGCCGGCCGGAGTCCTCCAGCTCGTGAATGGCCGGGCGGAAGCCGGTCTCGAACTGCTGGCAGGCGGGACAACGGAAGTCCTCCCACACCGTGAGTGTGGAAGGGGCGTTGGCAGCGCCGACGGGGATGGCGGGCCGGCTGCCGCCGCTGGCCTGTTTGGGGCGGGCCGTCTCGTTGTCGGAGCTGGTCCCGCCGCCGTTGGCCGAGGTCGCCCAGACGGCGATGCCGCCGGCGATCGCCAGCACCACCACCACCGATCCGGCGACGATGGCCTGACGGCCGCGCCGGGCGCGCACCCTCTCCTTTTCCCGCTGTTCCTGTAGCCGCTCGCGGGCGGTTCTCTTACCCTCATGATTCTTCTGGCTCACGCCCCTGGACAACGAAGCGGAGGGGTGCCGCCGCACTCCTCCGCACCGATGTTCGCCCTATCGAGGGACAGCGACCGGACCTGCGTACCTGCCGGGCCCGGTCGCCGCAGTGCCTCCAGGGGAGACGTCCCCTAGGCCCGCTTGCGTACGCCCTCGGCCAGCTCGGCGGCCAGGGCGCGGATCCCGTCGAGGCCGGCCGTCATGTCACCGTCCGCGGTCAGCATCAGCTTGACGAACGCCGAGCCGACGATCACACCGTCCGCGAACTGGGCCACCTCGGCGGCCTGTTCGGCGTTGGAGACGCCGAGGCCGACGCAGACCGGCAGCCCGGTGGTCGCCTTGGTGCGCCGCACGAGGTCCTGCGCCTGCTCGCCCACCGACGCGCGGGTGCCCGTGACGCCCATCAGCGAGGCGGCGTACACGAAGCCGGAGCCCGCCGCCGTGATCTCGGTGAGCCGCGCGTCCTTGCTGCTGGGGGCGACGACGAAGACGGTGGCGAGACCGTGCTTGTCGGCGTGCTCCCGCCAGGTCGCGGACTCCTGGACGGGCAGGTCGGGCAGGATGCAGCCCGCGCCGCCGGCCTCGGCGAGCTCGGCGGTGAAGCGCTCGATGCCGTAGCGGTCGATGGGGTTCCAGTACGTCATGACGAGGACGGGCTTGCCGGTGGCCTCGTGCGCCTCGCGGACGGTCCGCATGACGTCCGCGATCTTCACGCCCCCGCGCAGGGCGATGTCGTCGGCGGTCTGGATGACGGGGCCGTCGAGGACGGGGTCGCTGTGCGGGAGCCCGATCTCCACGACGTCCGCGCCCCCGTCGAAGACGGCCTTGGCCGCCTCGATACCGCCGTCGACGGTCGGGAACCCGGCCGGCAGATAGGCGATGAGGGCGGACCGGCCCTCGGCCTTCGCGGCGGCCAGGGTGTCACTCAGCAGCTTGATGTTCCCGCTCACTTGACGTCCCCCTCGATCTCCGCGTCCGCGGTGTCGGTGTCCGCCTCGACGGCGGCGTCCGTGTCGTACAGGCCGAAGTAACGGGCGGCGGTGTCCATGTCCTTGTCGCCGCGCCCGGACAGGTTGACCACGATCAGCCCGTCCGTGCCGAGCTCCTTGCCGAGGTCCAGGGCGCCGGCCAGGGCGTGGGCGCTCTCGATGGCGGGGATGATGCCCTCGCTCTGCGAGAGCAGGCGCAGCGCCTGCATCGCGGCGTCGTCGGTGACGGCGCGGTACTCACCGCGGCCGGTGTCCTTGAGGTAGGCGTGCTCGGGCCCGATGCCCGGGTAGTCGAGGCCGGCCGAGATGGAGTAGGGCTCGGTGATCTGGCCCTCCTCGTCCTGGAGGACGTAACTCCTGGACCCGTGCAGGATTCCCGGCTCACCGGCGCTCAGGGTGGCGGCGTGCTCCCCGGTCGCGATGCCGTGGCCTGCGGGCTCGCAGCCGATGAGCCGTACGCCGGCGTCCGGGATGAAGGCGTGGAAGAGCCCGATGGCGTTGGAGCCGCCGCCGACACAGGCGACGGCGGCGTCGGGCAGGCGGCCCGCGCGCTCCAGGATCTGGCGGCGCGCCTCCACGCCGATGACGCGGTGGAAGTCGCGGACCATGGCGGGGAACGGGTGCGGTCCCGCGACGGTCCCGAACAGGTAGTGGGTGCGGTCGACGTTGGCGACCCAGTCGCGGAACGCCTCGTTGATGGCGTCCTTGAGGGTCCGGCTGCCGGACTTCACGGCGATGACCTCGGCGCCGAGCATCCGCATCCGGGCGACGTTGAGGGCCTGGCGCTGGGTGTCGATCTCGCCCATGTAGATGGTGCAGTCGAGGCCGAAGAGGGCGCAGGCGGTGGCGGTGGCGACGCCGTGCTGGCCGGCGCCGGTCTCGGCGATGACCCGGGTCTTGCCCATCCGCTTGGTGAGCAGTGCCTGGCCCAGCACGTTGTTGATCTTGTGCGAGCCGGTGTGGTTGAGGTCCTCGCGCTTGAGGAACACCCGGGCCCCGCCGGCGTGTTCGGCGAACCGCGGCACCTCGGTGAGCGCGCTGGGGCGCCCGGTGTAGTTGACCATCAGGTCGTTGAGTTCGGCCGCGAACGCGGCGTCCGCCTTGGCCTTCTCGTACTCGGCCGCGACCTCGTCGACGGCGGCGACCAGCGCCTCGGGGATGAACTTGCCGCCGTAGGCACCGAAGTAGCCCTCGGCGCTGGGCACACGGCCCTCAGGGTCGGGAAGGAAGAAATCGGAGGACATCAGACGCACTCCTCTGCCGGGGCAGCCGCCCCGGAAGTCCGGTTATGTCAGCGATATTTCGAGATTCGGGACAGGGGCATCACGGTATGCGGCGCGCGCGGAGGGGTCGCTGCCTCCGGGGAGCCGCGAGCGGCGGTTCCGCGGAGGGGTGGGCCGGCGTCATGGGACGCGGCCGCAGCGCCCCCCCCGGCCCCTCCCTCTCTCCCCCTTCGGGGGAGGGGCCGGGGGTGGGTTCGGGGGTGGGGGGACGAGCAGGCGGTCAGACGACCGCCGTGTCCCCTCGCGACCCGGCGCCGGTACGGGGCCGACGCGTCAGCGCGCGGACCCCGGTCGCCATCGCATGCCGTTGATCTGTCCCGGCTCGGATCCGATGTGATACCTGACCCTGCGCCCGTGGACCCGCCGTGCGGGCGCCCGGCAGCCGCGGTGCCACGGGGGCAGCGCGCAGCGCTTCGTCGGCTCGGGGCGGCGCCGGGCGACGGGCGGGAATCCCCGGCCGAGCGCCGGGCAGGGGACGCGGGCGGACCCCGCCGCGGCGCGCACGCCGACCGGGCCCGGGTGCGGAACCCGGGCCTGGCAGCGGATGCCTGCGGCGGTGGTGGTCATGTCGGTGTGTGCCGTCCCCGGCCGTTCAGGACCGGCCGTGCCGGATCGCGGGGTGGGAGCCCGCGGCGACCAGGTCGGCGACCGCGGTCCTGGGGTCCTTGCCGGTCACCAGCGACTCGCCGACCAGCACCGCGTCCGCGCCGTCGTTGGCGTACGCGATCAGGTCGTGCGGCCCGCGGACGCCGGACTCGGCGATCTTGACGATGTGGTCGGGGATCTCGGGGGCGATCCGGGCGAAGTTGCCGCGGTCGACCTCGAGGGTCTTCAGGTTGCGGGCGTTGACGCCGATGATCTTGGCGCCGGCGTCCACCGCGCGGGCGACCTCTTCCTCGTCGTGCACCTCGACCAGCGGCGTCAGCCCGATCGACTCGGCCCGCTCGATCAGCGAGACCAGGGCCTCCTGCTCCAGCGCGGAGACGATCAGCAGCGCGAGGTCGGCGCCGTAGGCACGGGCCTCCCACAGCTGGTAGGCGGTGACGATGAAGTCCTTGCGCAGCACGGGGATGTCGACCTTGGCGCGGACGGCCTCCAGGTCGGCCAGCGAACCGCCGAACTTGCGCTGCTCGGTCAGGACGGAGATGACCGCCGCGCCGCCCGCCTCGTAATCGGCGGCCAGACCGGCCGGGTCGGCGATCGCGGCGAGCGCGCCCTTGGAGGGGCTGGAGCGCTTGACCTCGCAGATCACCGTGACGCTCTCGCCCTTCAGCGCCGCGACGCCGTCCTTGGCGGGACGCGCCTTCTGGGCCCGCTCCTTGAGCTCGTCGAGGCCGACGCGCGCCTGCCGCTCTGCGAGGTCGGCACGGACGCCGTCGATGATCTCGTCGAGCACACTCACGCGAGCGGCCTCCTTCTTGAGCGGTGGAGGTGGACAGTGGCCTGTGGGACAAGCTGTCCCGTCCGGCACTCCGATGGTATCCGCCATGGGACGCAGGTCTCACATCCGGTGGACCGCGGTCCCACGACCTGGACATATGCGGGTCGCATGCGGGACTCCGCAGCCGAACCGGGCGGCCGGCGCCTCACGGTGCCAGACCGCTGCCGAAGGGGAGGTTGCGTACGACGGTGAAGACGAGCAGCAGGCCGCCCAGCGCCCACCAGTGGACGGCTCGCGGCCGCGGGCCCGCCGTCCGGCGTCCGCGTACCGCACGGCTCACCCAGAGCGCCCAGAAGACCGCACAGGCGGCGTATCCGGCCACGGCGAGGGCGTTCGCGCCCAGCGCCGCGCCGAGATCGCCGTGGGCGACGGCATGGGCGCTGCGCAGACCGCCGCAGGCGGGGCAGAAGAGGCCGGTGAGGTGCAGCAGCGGGCACACCGGGTAGTGGCCGGGCTCGTTCGGGTCGACGGCACCGAGCCAGCCGAAGGCGGCGGTGGCGGCGGCCAGGGCGCCCAGAGGTGCCGCGAGGCGGCGCGGCAGGCCGCCGTGGAGTGGGGCTTCGGGCCGCGCCACGGGTTCGCTCACGTGCCGATTGTGCGGCCGCACGCGCAAAGGCGCAGCTTCTCGGCCGCCGTACGGAACGGGCACGGACGGCGGGTACGGCACCGGGGGTGCGTACGGGCCGGGAAGCGGCGCCTTCGAGGGGTGCCACGAGGGTGGCGCCGGAGCACGGCGCCACGGGGAGCGGGAGCTCAGCCCTCCTGCGGCTGTGCCTGTGCCTGGGGGCGCGGCTTGGCCGCGCGCTTGGGCTCGGAGCCCAGACCGGCCATGCGCATCAGACCGCCCACGACGGCACCGAGGCCGATCAGCGCCATCCCGGCCCAGAAGCCGGGCACATTCGCCAGCACGATGAAGGCTCCGGCGACGCAGAAGCCGATGAACGAGATGATGACGCCGGTCCAGGCGGCGGGGGTGTGTCCGTGGCCACTGCTCGACATGAATGCTCCTCGATGCTCTGTCCGCGCCGGGTCCGGGCGCGATGATCCTCGTCGGCCATTGTCACCGATGCCGGGCGGAGCACCGTTACCGGGTGGGGTCCTCACCGCGGTCCAGGGACTTCCAGATCTCCTCCGGACGGTCCAGGTCCGGCGCGGGCGGAGCACGGCGCGGGCCGCGGGCGCCGCCGGGCGTGCGCTCGTACCGGCCCGACATTGCAGGCCAGTGGCGTCCGTGCAGCAGCGCCAGCAGCCCGGCGATCAACAGCAGCAGACCGCCGGCCGCGGCCACCCACGGCCAGCCGGTGTGCGTGACGTGATGCACATCGGCTCCGGTCAGACCGACCGCGGTGGCCGCCTTCTCGCGCAGCGCCGAGGTGTCGGAGTTGCCCCGCACCGCGGCGGCGACGATGCCCGCCCCGCTGAGCGTGAGCAGACCGGCGACCGCGAGCCGGCCGGCCCGGCGCACCGCGAAGACGGCGACCAGCGCGGCCAGGCCGACGACGGCCAGGGCGCCGGGCACACCGGTCACATCCGCGCCGGTCACGGTGCGCGGCAGCTCGCCCTGGGCCAGCACCGCGGTGCCCTCGGCCCAGGTGCGGCCGGAGGCCAGCAGCGCCAGGGCGGCGCCGGCCGCGCCGGCCAGCAGCGCCAGGGCGAGACTGCGTTTCGCGCCGGGCGCGGGCCCGGCCGGCGGGGGCACGGACGCGACCGAGGGCTCGGTCTCGGCAGGGGTCTGGGGTACGGCAGTCACGCGTACCACTATCGCGCACCGGCCACCGGGGACCGGCGCGCGGGGTGGGAAGGGGCTACCTGCCCAGGTGGTTCGCGGTGTTGACGGCGCGCAGCACCGCGGCCGCCTTGTTGGGCACTCGGGGCACCCCGCGGCGGGGTGGACCGGGGCAGGAGCCGTTGGTGGTCCCGCCCGGTGGATCACCCCTCGGCGGGCTACCGGCCCAGGTGGTTGGCGGTGTGCACGGCGCGCAGCACCGCGGCCGCCTTGTTGCGGCACTCGGTGTCCTCGGCCACCGGGTCGGAGTCGGCGACCACCCCGGCGCCCGCCTGGACGTAGGCGGTGCCGTCCCGGAGCAGGGCCGTGCGGATCGCGATGGCGGTGTCGGAGTCACCGGCGAAGTCGAGGTAGCCCACGCAGCCGCCGTACAGGCCGCGCCGGGTCGGCTCCAGCTCCTCGATGATCTGGAGGGCGCGCGGCTTGGGGGCGCCGGAGAGCGTGCCCGCGGGGAAGCAGGCGGTGAGCACGTCGAAGGCGGTGCGGCCCTCGGCCACCTGGCCGGTGACCGTCGAGACGATGTGCATCACGTGGCTGTAGCGCTCGACGGACATGAAGTCGACGACCTCGACGCTGCCCGGTTCGCAGACCCGGCCCAGGTCGTTGCGGCCCAGGTCGACCAGCATCAGATGCTCGGCGCGCTCCTTGGGGTCGGCCATCAGCTCGTCGGCCAGGGCCTGGTCCTCCTGGACGGAGGCGCCGCGCGGGCGGGTGCCGGCGATGGGATGGACCATGGCCCGGCCGCCCTCGACCTTCACCAGCGCCTCCGGGCTGGAGCCGACGACGTCGAAGGCGCCGCCTTCCGGGCCGTCGCCCCCCTCGAAGCGGAAGAGGTACATGTACGGGCTCGGGTTGGTGGCCCGCAGCACCCGGTAGACGTCCAGCGCGCTCGCCGTGCACGGGGTCTCGAAGCGCTGGGAGGGCACGACCTGGAAGGCCTCGCCGGCCCGGATGCGCTCCTTGATGTCGACGACGGCGTCCTGGTAGTCGGCGCCGCCCCATTTGACGGTGTACGGCGGGACCTCGGACGGCGGCAGCGCGGCGGCACTGGCGGCCGCGGGCCGGGCGAGGTCGTCGGCCATGGTGTCCAGGCGGGCCACCGCGTCCGCGTAGGCCTCGTCGATACCGGTGTCGAGGTCGTTGTGGTTGATCGCGTTGGCGATCAGCAGGACCGTGCCGTTCCAGTGGTCGAGGACGGCGAGGTCGGAGGTGAGCAGCATGGTGAGTTCGGGCAGCCGGAGATCGTTCTCGGTCTGCTCGCCGACCTTCTCCAGGCGGCGCACGATGTCGTAGCCCAGGTAGCCGACCATGCCGCCGGTGAACGGCGGCAGCCCCTCGCCCTCGATCAGGTCCCGGGGGGTGTGCAGCGCCTCGACGGTGGCGCGCAGCGCGGCGAGCGGGTCGCCGCCGGTGGGCATGCCGACGGGCGGGGTGCCGAGCCAGTGCGCCTGCCCGTCGCGGGTGGTGAGGGTGGCGGCGCTGCGGACGCCGATGAAGGAGTAGCGCGACCACGTACGGCCGTTCTCGGCGGACTCCAGGAGGAAGGTGCCGGGGCGTTCGTCGGCGAGTTTGCGGTAGAGCCCGACCGGTGTGTCGCCGTCCGCGAGCAGGCGCCGGGTGACGGGGATGACCCGCCGGTCCTTGGCGAGGGTGCGGAAGGTGTCGAGGTCCGGAGTGGCGGTGCCGGTGGTTCCCGTGGTCATGGCAGCGGAGCCTACTGGTCCTGGGCAGCCTCGGTGGCCAGCACATCCGCATCGAAGCAGGTGCGGTCGCCGGTGTGGCAGGCGGCGCCGACCTGGTCGACCCGGACCAGGAGGGTGTCGGCGTCGCAGTCCAGGGCCACCGACTTGACGTGCTGGACGTGGCCGGAGGTGTCGCCCTTGACCCAGTACTCCTGGCGGCTGCGGGACCAGTACGTGCAGCGGCCGGTGGTGAGGGTGCGGTGCAGGGCCTCGTCGTCCATCCAGCCGAGCATCAGCACCTCGCCGGTGTCGTACTGCTGGGCGATGGCGGGGACCAGGCCGTCGGCGCCGCGCTTGAGGCGGGCGGCGATGGCGGGGTCCAGGGCGGGGGTGGTGTCCGGAGTGGCGGCGCGGCTGCTCATGGTCTCCATTGTGCCGTGCGGCATCCTGCACCCATGCATCATCAGCAGCCGCCCGTGCCGCCACCGCCGCCGGACCCGGACCGCGCCGCGCGGGTCGCGGCGCGGGTGCTGGCGGCGGTGTTCGTGGCCGCGGTGGTGGTGGCCGTGGTGGTCGTGGTGGTGGAGTTCCACTTGTGAGCGAAGGGCGGAGCGGGATCACACCCCCAGCTTCGCCGCCATCAGCCGGTCGATCGCGTCCTTGTCGCCGTCCAGCTCCACATCGGCGGCCTCCTGCCGGCCGAAGGCGAACATCGTCAACTCGCCCGGCTCACCGACGACCGTGACCACCGGGGTGCCGCGGTGGGCCACCGCCGTCCGCCCGTCGGGCCGCCGCAGCACCAGGCCCACCGGCGCCTTACGGCCCAGCACCCGGGCCATCTTCTCGATCCTGGACCACAGGGCGTCCGCGAACACGGGGTCCAGCTCGCGCGGGGCCCAGTCCGGCTGGGCACGCCGTACGTCCTCGGCGTGGACGTAGAACTCGACGGTGTTGGACGCCTCGTCGACCTGCTTCAGCGCGAACGGCGACATCCGCGGCGGGCCGGTCCTGATCAGCCGGATCAGCTCGTCGTACGGCCGGCCGGCGAACTCCTTCTGCACCCGCTCCAGACGTGCGGCCAGCGGCTTGACGAGGATCCCGCCGGCCGCGTCGGCGCGCCGCTCGCGCACCACCACATGCGCGGCCAGTTGCCGGGCGGTCCAGTCCTCACACAGCGTCGGCGCCTCGGGGCCGGCGTTCTCCAACAGGTCGGCGAGAAGGAGCCGTTCACGCTTCGCATGGGTCGACATGCGGCCAGCCTACGACCGGCCGTGGCCCCCTGCCACGGGGCCGCGCCCCCTGACCGGCCGCTCTCCCCCGCCTGCGGGCCGGTCCGCTCAGGGCCCGTCCGGCTCCAGGTGGTCCATCAGGATGCGCTCCAGCTCCCGGGCGGCGCGCGGCGGGGAGACATCGCCCCGGTGGGCGACGGACACCACACGGTGCATCCCGGGCGTCGAAAAACGGGTGACGCGCAGGCCGGAGCGTTCGGCGACCATGCTGGGGACCACGGCGATGCCCAGCCCGGCCCGGACGAAGCCGAGGACCGCGTCCATCTCGCCGCCCTCGACGGTGAAGGTGGGCTCGAAGCCGGCCGCGCGGCAGGCCGCGGTGGTGAATTCCCGCAGGTCGTAGCCGCGGCGGAACATGGCCAGCGGCCTGCCTCGGAGATCCTCGACCCGGATGCGGGTGCGCCGGCCGACGGGGGCGGGGCGGTCGGGCGCGGAGACCACGACGAGTTCCTCGCGCAGCAGGTCGGAGGTGACCAGGGCGGGGGCCTGGACCGGGAGCGGGGTGATGATCAGCGCCAGGTCCAGTGCGCCGTCGGCCAGCGCCCGGACGAGGTCCTGCGAGCCGTCCTCGGTGACGATCAGCTCCACGCCCGGGTAGGCGGTGTGGAAGGCCCGCAGGACGTCGGGGACGAGGCTGGCGCAGAGGCTGGGCGGAGCGCCGAGACGCAGCCTGCCGCGGCGCAGCCGGGCGACCTCCTGGACCTCGCGGCGGGCGGTCTCGGCATCGGCGAGGATGCGCCGGGCGAGCGGCAGCAGGGTCTCCCCGGCGTCGGTGAGGGTGATGTGGCCACGGGCGCGGTGGAACAGCTCCGCGCCCAACTCGCGTTCCAGCGACCGGATCTGCTGGGAGAGGGAGGGCTGGGCGACATGTTCGCGCTCGGCGGCGCGGGTGAAGTGCCGGGTGTCGGCCACGGCGGTGAAGTAGCGGAGCTGCTGCAACTGCATAAGAGGAATGCTAGGCGGCGTCGATAGGCCCTGCCTATGGAGATGAGCCAGACCATGTCTTGGACTGATGGCAGGCGCGGTCCTTACCGTCGGGACCCATGGCACTGGACACACGGACGGATCGACGGCCGTCCTTCGCGGGCCTCCTGTGGCGCTCGACCGTCGGCAAGAAGACGGCGATGGCCGTCAGCGGCATCGTGATGCTGCTGTACCTGGTCGTCCATATGCTGGGCAATCTCAAGATCTTCTTCGGGGCGGCGGACTTCGACGCCTACGCCGCCTGGCTGCGCACCATCGGCGAGCCGTTCCTGCACCACGAGTGGTTCCTGTGGATCGCGCGGGTGGTGCTCCTCGCCGCGGTGGTGGTGCATGCGGTGGCCGCGTACCAGCTCAGCCGGCGGGACATCGCCGCCCGGCCCACGAAGTACGCCCGCCCGTCGCCCCGCCCCCGGCCGAGGCGCCGCCCGAGCTACGCCACCCGGACGATGCGCTGGGGCGGTGTCATCCTCGGCCTGTTCCTCGTGTGGCACATCCTGGACCTGACGACGCTGACGGTGAATCCGCGCGCCGAGGCCGGCCACCCGTACGCGAACGTCGTGGCGACCTTCTCCACCTGGTACGGCACCACCGTCTACCTCGTGGCGATGCTCGCCCTCGGCCTGCACATCCGGCACGGCTTCTGGAGCGCCGCGCAGACGCTCGGAGCGGGCCGGCCCGGCCGCGACCGGACCCTCAAGACCCTGGCGAACACTCTCGCCGCCGCCCTGACCCTGGGCTTCATCGCCGTCCCCGTCTCCGTGCTGACCGGAGTAGTGAGCTGACATGACTTCGACCGCCGACAGGACGCCGTACGGCAGCTACGCCGACTACCCGACCGGTGCGCCCGTCGCCGACGCGGCGGCCCCCGACGGGCCGATCGCCGAGCGCTGGGACCGCCGCCGCTTCGAGGCCGGACTCGTCAACCCGGCCAACCGCCGCAAGCACACCGTCATCGTCGTCGGGACCGGGCTCGCGGGCGGCGCGGCCGGTGCCACCCTCGCCGAACAGGGCTACCACGTCGAGCAGTTCTGCTACCAGGACTCCCCGCGCCGGGCGCACTCCATCGCCGCCCAGGGCGGGATCAACGCCGCGAAGAACTACCGCAACGACGGCGACTCCATCCACCGGCTCTTCTACGACACCGTCAAGGGCGGCGACTTCCGCGCCCGGGAGTCCAATGTGCACCGGCTGGCGCAGATCTCCGTCGAGATCATCGACCAGTGCGTGGCCCAGGGCGTGCCGTTCGCCCGCGAGTACGGCGGGCTGCTCGACACCCGCTCCTTCGGCGGCGTGCAGGTCTCCCGTACGTTCTACGCCCGCGGCCAGACGGGGCAGCAGCTGCTGCTCGGTGCCTACCAGGCGCTCTCCCGGCAGATCGCGGCCGGCAGCGTGCGGCTGCACGCCCGTACCGAGATGCTCGATCTGATCGTCGTCGACGGCCGGGCCCGCGGCATCGTCGCCCGCGATCTGGTCACCGGCCGGATCGAGAGCCACCTCGCGGACGCGGTGGTGCTGGCGTCCGGCGGTTACGGCAACGTCTTCTATCTGTCGACGAACGCCATGAACTCCAACGCCACCGCGATCTGGCGGGCCCACCGGCGCGGCGCGTACTTCGCCAACCCCTGCTTCACCCAGATCCACCCCACCTGCATCCCGCGCACCGGCGACCACCAGTCGAAGCTGACGCTGATGAGCGAGTCGCTGCGCAACGACGGCCGTATCTGGGTCCCGAAGGCCAAGGGCGACACCCGCCCGCCCGCCGGGATACCCGAGGACGAGCGCGACTACTACCTGGAGCGCCTCTACCCCTCCTTCGGCAACCTGGTCCCCCGCGACATCGCCTCCCGCGCCGCCAAGAACGTCTGCGACGAGGGCCGCGGCGTCGGCCCCGGCGGCCAGGGCGTCTACCTCGACTTCGCCGACGCCGTCGCCCGGATGGGCAAGGCCGCGGTCGAGGAGAAGTACGGCAACCTCTTCGACATGTACGCGCGGATCACCGCGGAGAACCCGTACGAGGTGCCGATGCGGATCTACCCCGCCGTGCACTACACGATGGGCGGCCTGTGGGTCGACTACGACCTCCGGACCACCGTCCCGGGCCTGTTCGCCATCGGTGAGGCCAACTTCTCCGACCACGGCGCCAACCGCCTCGGCGCCTCCGCCCTGATGCAGGGCCTCGCCGACGGCTACTTCGTCCTCCCGTCGACCATCAACGACTACCTGGCCCGCCATCCGCGGCACGACACGCTCACGGCCGAGCACCCCGTCGTACAGGAAGCGCTGGCCGAGACCGAGGACCGGCTGAACCTGCTGCTGGCCGTCGACGGCGACCGCACCCCCGACTCCTTCCACCGTGAGATCGGCACCCTCCTGTGGGAGTACTGCGGGATGGCCCGCACCGAAGAGGGGCTGCGCAAGGCCCTCGACCGGATTCCGCAGATCCGCGACGAGTTCTGGCGCCGCATCAAGGTGCCGGGCACCGGCGCGGAGTTCAACCAGTCCCTGGAGAAGGCCAACCGCGTCGTCGACTACCTGGAGCTCGCCGAACTGATGTGCCTCGACGCACTGCACCGCGCCGAGTCCTGCGGCGGCCACTTCCGCGTGGAGTCGCAGACCCCGGACGGCGAGGCCGCCCGCCGGGACGACGCGTTCTCCTACGCGGCCGCCTGGGAGTTCACCGGCACCGGCGCGGCCCCCACCCTGCACAAAGAAGACCTGGTCTTCGAGTACGTCCACCCCACCCAGCGGAGCTACGCATGAAGCTCACCCTGCGCATCTGGCGCCAGAAGAACGCCGACGCCCCCGGCGCCCTGACCACGTACGAGGTGGACGGCATCTCGCAGGACATGTCGTTCCTGGAGATGCTCGACACCCTCAACGAGGAACTCCTCCTGGGCGGCGACGATCCGGTCGCCTTCGACCACGACTGCCGCGAGGGCATCTGCGGCGCCTGCTCGCTCGTCATCAACGGCGAGGCGCACGGCCCCGAGCACACCACCACCTGCCAGCTGCACATGCGGTCCTTCCGGGACGGCGACACCCTCGACATCGAGCCCTGGCGCGCCGCCGCCTTCCCCGTCGTCAAGGACCTGGTCGTCGACCGCTCCGCCTTCGACCGCATCATCGGGTCCGGCGGCTACATCAGCGCCCCCACCGGCGCCGCCCCCGAGGCGCACGCCACCGCCGTGCCCAAGCCGGCCGCCGACGCCGCCTTCGAACACGCCGAGTGCATCGGCTGCGGCGCCTGCGTGGCGGCCTGCCCCAACGGCTCGGCGATGCTCTTCACCGCCGCCAAGGTCGTCCACCTCAACTCCCTCCCCCAGGGCGCCCCGGAGCGGGAGAGCCGCGTCCTGGACATGGTGGGACAGATGGACGCGGAGGGGTTCGGCGGGTGCACGAACACGGGGGAGTGCGCGACGGCCTGCCCCAAGGGGATTCCGCTGTTCAGCATCTCCACGATGAACCGCGAGTTCGTCCGGGCGGCACGGAAGGGGCGCTGAGACGGGAGGGACGCCGAGACGGCAGCAACGCCACGACGCCAGGAACGCCGCGGCGGAAGGAACGCCGGGTCAGACCGCGGCGGTCCCGATGAGCCCCTCCCGGGTGACGAGCGCGGCCAGCTCCGCCTGGCTCCGCCCCGCGGTGCCCTCGGGCCGCCGCGGCAGGACCATATAGCGGCTCTCCGCACTGGAGTCCCACACCGTGATCGCGGTGCCGTCCGGCAGCTCCAGCCCGAACTCGGCCAGCACGGCCCGCGGTTCGCGCACCACCCGCGAGCGGTAGGCCTCGCTCTTGTACCAGGACGGCGACGGCCCCAGCAGCCCGATCGGATAGCAGGAGCACAGCGTGCACACGAGGACGTGGTGCGTGGTGGCGGTGTTCTCGACGACCTTGAGCCGCTGCTCCTGGATGCCGCCCGCCATCGAGAGCCCCACCTCGGGCAGCGCCGCGTTCGCATCGGCCAGCAGCCGCCGCCGGAACCCCTCGTCGGTCCAGGCCCGCGCCACGATCCGCGCCCCGTTGACCGGCGAGGCCCCCGTCAGCATCGCGGCGAGCGCCTCGTCCAGCTGCGCCTCGCCGACCACCCCTGCCGCGATCAGCCGCTCCTCCAGCCGCCTGACCCGCGCCGCCACCGGCACACTCGTGTGCTCGCCGCTCATGCCCCGTCCTCCCGCACCCGCTCGATGTACGACTCCCAGAGGTCGACCGTCACCTCGTGACCGCCCTCGCCCCACAGATCGCCCGCCGCGAAGGCCACGGTGTAGACGGGCTCCCTCCGCGGCTCGGCAACCCCCGCCGCGCTCTCGTCCGCGAGCGCCCAGCGCCCCTGGCACTCGACGATCCGCCCCACCTGTCCGCGCACATACCGCGGCACCCGCGTATGCCCCACCGGATCGACGGCGCGTACCCGTACCCGCTCCCCCGCCCGGAACTCAGTCATCGCCGAGCAGCCCCCGTTCGGCCAGCAGCGTCTCGATCGCATGCAGCCACCGCTCGTAGTACGACGCCGCCAGATACTCCTGCGGGGCCATCCGCTCGACGGCGTCCCGGAACTCGTCGAGCCGGTAGACCCCGTTCCGCACCAACGCGGAGTTCAGCGCGAACACCCGCGCCTCCCAGTCGGCATGGAACGGCGGCTCGTCCGCCTCGATCTCCAGAGCGCCGAACCCGGCCTGGCCACCCACATCGTTGACACGGCTCATGGGGCGAGCCTAGAGGCTGTCGCCCCGATCACCGTGGACCAGCCAGGGAGACCGGGGAGACACCCCGAGGGCGCGAGGGCGTCAGCGCACCGGGTGTCCCGCCCCCCGGAGGGCTTCCTTGACCTGGCCGATGCGCAGATCGCCGAAGTGGAAGACGGAGGCGGCCAGCACCGCGTCGGCACCGGCGCCGACGGCCGGGGCGAAGTGGTCCAGCTTGCCGGCCCCGCCGGAGGCGATCACCGGGACGGTGACGTGCTTGCGGACGGCCTCGATCATCTCGACGTCGTAGCCGTCCTTGGTGCCGTCGGCGTCCATGGAGTTGAGGAGGATCTCCCCGGCGCCCAGTTCGGCGGCGCGGTGGGCCCATTCCACGGCGTCGATGCCGGTGCCGCGGCGGCCGCCGTGGGTGGTGACCTCGTATCCGGACGGGGTCCCGGCGTCGGTGCGGCGGGCGTCGACCGAGAGGACCAGGACCTGGCTGCCGAAGCGTTCGGCGATTTCGCGGATCACGTCGGGGCGGGCGATGGCGGCGGTGTTGACGCCGACCTTGTCCGCGCCGGCCCGCAGCAGCTTGTCGACGTCCTCGGGGGTGCGGACGCCACCGCCGACCGTGAGGGGGATGAAGACCTGTTCGGCGGTGCGGCGGACCACGTCGTAGGTGGTCTCGCGGTTGCCGGAGGAGGCGCTGATGTCGAGGAAGGTCAGCTCGTCGGCGCCCTCCTCGCCGTAGATCTTCGCCATCTCGACGGGGTCGCCGGCGTCCCGCAGGTTCTTGAAGTTGACGCCCTTGACGACCCGGCCGTTGTCGACGTCCAGGCAAGGGATGACTCGGACCGCCAGGGTCATGTCGGTTCAGGCTCCTTCAGGGGTGCCGGGGTCGCGCCCCGGGAGGCTCACGTCTCGGAATGCTTCGATTTCCACTTCCACCAGGACGCGGGAGTCGACGAAGCCGGAGACCACGACGAGGGTCGAGGCGGGCGGCGCGGCCTCGAACAGCTCCCGGTGGGCGCGGCCGGCCGCATCCACATCGCGCAGGTGGGTGAGGTACATACGGGTGCGCAGGACCGCGTCGGCGCCGAGCCCGAAGGGCCGCAGCGCCGCCAGCGCGTTGGTGAAGGCGGCCCTGGTCTGTACGTAAGGGTCGCCCTCACCCTGGAGGACGCCGTCGACCAGTGGCATCGTGCCGGCGACCAGGACGCGGTCGCCGGCCGCCACGGCGCGTGCGAAGCCGATCTTCTCTTCCCAGGGACTGTCGGTCCGTACGCGCTCGATGGTCATCATGCGGCCTTCCGTTCGCCGTTACGACACTGCTGCCAGCGCCTCTTCGAGGGTGAATGCCTTCGCATAGAGCGCCTTGCCGACGATCGCACCCTCGACACCTTCCGGAACCAGCGTGGCCAGCACCCGCAGGTCGTCGAGCGAGGAGACACCGCCGGAGGCGACGACGGGCCGGTCGGTGGCCGCGCAGACGTTCTTGAGCAGCTCGACGTTGGGGCCCTGGAGGGTGCCGTCCTTGTTGATGTCGGTGACGACATAGCGGGCGCAGCCCTCGGCGTCGAGCCGGGCCAGCGTCTCGTAGAGGTCGCCGCCGTCGCGGGTCCAGCCGCGGCCGCGCAGCGTCGTACCGCGCACGTCCAGACCGACCGCGATCTTGTCGCCGTGCTCGGCGATGACCTTGGCGACCCACTCGGGGGTCTCCAGCGCGGCGGTACCGAGGTTGACCCGGCGGCAGCCGGTGGCCAGGGCCGCGGCGAGCGTGTCGTCGTCGCGGATACCGCCGGACAGCTCGACCTTGATGTCCATGGACCGGGCGACCTCGGCGATCTGCGCCCGGTTGTCACCGGTGCCGAACGCCGCGTCGAGGTCGACGAGGTGCAGCCACTCGGCGCCGGCCCGCTGCCAGGCGAGGGCCGCCTCCAGCGGGTCGCCGTAGGAGGTCTCGGAGCCGGACTCGCCGTGCACGAGGCGGACGGCCTGGCCGTCGCGGACATCGACGGCGGGGAGGAGTTCGAGCTTCGATGCGTTCGGCATTACAGGGTCTCGATCCAATTGGTCAGGAGCTGGGCACCGGCGTCGCCGGACTTCTCGGGGTGGAACTGGGTGGCCCACAGCGGGCCGTTCTCGACCGCGGCCACGAACCGCTCGCCGTGCGTGGCCCAGGTGACCTTCGGCGCGACGATGTGCGGGTTGCCGACCTCCAGCTCCCAGTCGTGCACCGCGTAGGAGTGCACGAAGTAGTAGCGGGCGTCGGCGGGCTGTCCGGCGAAGAGCCGCGAGCCCTCGGGGGCGTCGACGGTGTTCCAGCCCATGTGCGGGACGACCTCGGCCTTGAGCGGGCCGACCGTGCCGGGCCACTCGTCGAGGCCCTCGGTCTCGACACCGTGCTCGATGCCGCGGCCGAAGAGGACCTGCATACCGACGCAGATGCCCATGACGGGGCGCCCGCCGGACAGCCGGCGGCCGATGAGCCACTCGCCGCGGGCCTCCTTGAGCCCCGCCATGCAGGCGGCGAACGCGCCGACGCCGGGGACCAGCAGCCCGTCGGCGTTCATCGCCCGGTCGAAGTCACGGGTGATCTCCACGTCGGCGCCGACATGCGCCAGGGCGCGCTCGGCGGAGCGGACGTTCCCGAAGCCGTAGTCGAAGACGACGACCTTCTTACGGGATGCCGGGGCGGTCAATTCCATACCTCCAGCCGCAGTACACCGGCGACCAGACACAGCGCCGAACCGAGGGACAGCAGCACGATCAGGCCCTTGGGCAGCTGCTGCTTCCAGAACGAGTAGACACCGCCGAGAAGAAAGAGCCCGAGCAGGATGAAGACGGTGGAAAGACCGTTCACTGCATCCTCCGGTTCGCTTCTCCGCCCGCGCGGCGCAGAGGCGCGGGCATCGTAGTCATCTGCGGCCCGGCGGCCGCGCGTGCGTCGCTCACAGGCCTACAGGGCTCCCTTGGTGGAAGGAATGATCCCGGCCGCGCGCGGGTCGCGCTCGCTGGCGTAGCGCAGGGCGCGGGCCAGCGCCTTGAACTGGCACTCCACGATGTGGTGGGCGTTGCGACCGTACGGGACGTGGATGTGCAGCGCTATCTGGGCCTGGGCGACGAACGACTCGAAGATGTGCCGGGTCATCGTCGTGTCGTAGGAGCCGATCATCGGCGCCATGTTCTCCGGCTCGGTGTGCACCAGGTACGGGCGGCCGGAGAGGTCGACGGTCACCTGGGCGAGCGACTCGTCCAGGGGGACGGTGCAGTTGCCGAAGCGGTAGATCCCGGACTTGTCGCCGAGGGCCTGCTTGAAGGCGGCACCCAGCGCGAGGGCGGTGTCCTCGATGGTGTGGTGGGTGTCGATGTGCAGGTCGCCGTCGGTCTTGACCTTCAGGTCGAACAGACCGTGCCGGCCGAGCTGGTCGAGCATGTGGTCGTAGAAGCCGACACCGGTCGAGACCTCCACCTCGCCCCTGCCGTCGAGGTCGATCTCGACGAGCACGGACGTTTCCTTGGTCGTGCGCTCCACGCGTCCTACGCGGGTCATCGCTTGCTCTCCTTCAGTACTGCGCGAACCGCGTCGAGGAACGCGTCGTTCTCGGCCGGGGTGCCGGCGGTGACCCGCAGCCAGCCCGGTACGCCGTTGTCACGGACCAGCACGCCGTGGTCGAGGATCGCCTGCCAGGTGGCGTGCGCATCGTCGAAGAGGCCGAACTGCACGAAGTTGGCGTCGGAGGCGACGACCTGGCAGCCGGCCGCCCGCAGCTCGGTGACCAGGCGGTCCCGCTCGGTCTTGAGCTGCTCGACGTACTTCAGGAGCGTGTCGGTGTGCTCCAGCGCGGCGAGCGCGGTGGCCTGGGTGACGGACGAGAGGTGGTACGGGAGCCGGACCAGCTGCACCGCGTCGACCACGGCGGGGTCGGCGGCGAGATAGCCCAGCCGCAGTCCGGCGGCACCGAAGGCCTTGGACATGGTGCGGGAGACGACCAGATTCGGCCGGCCCTCGATCAGCGGCAGCAGCGAGGGGTGGTGGCTGAACTCGCCGTAGGCCTCGTCGACCACGACCAGGGCGCCGGCACCGTCGGCACGGGCCGCCTGCGCCGCTTCGTACAGGGCGAGCACCGTCGCTTCCCCGACGGCGGTGCCGGTGGGGTTGTTCGGCGAGCAGATGAAGACCACGTCGGGCCGCTGCTCGGCGATCGCCCGCTCCGCCGCCTCGACGTCGATGGTGAAGTCGTCGTTGCGCGGGCCGGAGATCCACCCGGTGCCCGTGCCGCGGGAGATCAGCCCGTGCATCGAGTACGACGGCTCGAAGCCGATGGCGCTGCGGCCGGGGCCGCCGAAGGTCTGGAGCAGCTGCTGGATGACCTCGTTGGAGCCGTTGGCGGCCCAGACCTGGGTGGCGGCGACCTCGTGTCCTGCGGTGCGGGTGAGGTAGCGGGCCAGCTCGGTGCGCAGCTCGACCGCGTCCCGGTCGGGGTAGCGGTTGAGCTGCCGGGCGGCGTCGGTCACCCGCTCGGCGATCCGCCGGACCAGCGGTTCGGGCAGCGGGTAGGGGTTCTCGTTGGTGTTCAGGCGCACCGGGACGGCCAGCTGCGGTGCGCCGTAGGGGGACTTGCCGCGCAGCTCGTCCCGGATGGGGAGATCGTCAATACGGGTCACGTGCCTGCTCACTTGCTCTGCGGGACCTTCCACTCGAACCTGGCCTTCAGCGCGGCGCCGTGGGCCGGGAGGTCCTCGGCCTCGGCGAGGGTCACCACATGGTGGGCGACCTCGGCCAGTGCGTCGCGGGAGTAGTCCACGACATGGATGCCGCGCAGGAAGGACTGCACGGACAGGCCCGAGGAGTGGCAGGCGCAGCCGCCGGTGGGCAGGACGTGGTTGGAGCCGGCGCAGTAGTCGCCGAGGGACACCGGGGCGTAGGGGCCGACGAAGACCGCGCCGGCGTTGCGGACCCGGGCGGCGACGGCGGAGGCGTCGGCGGTCTGGATCTCGAGGTGTTCGGCGCCGTAGGCGTCCACGACCTTGAGGCCCTCGTCGACGCCGTCGACGAGAACGACGGCGGACTGCTGTCCGGCCAGCGCCTCGGTGATCCGGTCGATGTGCTTGGTGGCCGCCACCTGCCGCTTGAGCGCGTCCTCGACGGCGTCGGCGAGCTCGGTGGAGTCGGTGACCAGGACGGCGGCGGCGAGGGTGTCGTGCTCGGCCTGGCTGATCAGGTCGGCGGCGACGTGCTCGGGGTCGGCGGTGGCGTCCGCCAGCACCGCGATCTCGGTCGGTCCGGCCTCGGCGTCGATGCCGATACGGCCCTTGAGCAGGCGCTTGGCGGAGGCGACGAAGATGTTGCCGGGGCCCGTGACGAGGTTGACCGGCAGGCACTCCTCGGTGCCGTACGCGAACATCGCGATGGCCTGGGCGCCGCCGGCGGCGTAGACCTCGTCGACGCCCAGCAGGGCGCAGGCGGCGAGGATCGTCGGGTGCGGCCGGCCGCCGAATTCCTTCTGCGGCGGGGAGGTGACGGCGATGCCCGTGACACCGGCTTCCTGCGCCGGGACGACGTTCATGACGACGGAGGACGGGTAGACCGCCAGGCCGCCGGGGACATAGAGGCCCACCCGCTCGACGGGCACCCAGCGTTCGGTGACCGTGCCGCCGGGGACGACCTTGGTCGTGACGTCGGTGCGGCGCTGTTCGCGGTGGACGATCCGGGCGCGCCGGATGGACTCCTCCAGGGCGGCCCGGACGGCCGGGTCCAGCTCCGCGAGCGCGCTCTGCATGGCCTCGGCGGGCACCCGTACGCGCTCGATCTCGACGCCGTCGAACCGCCGCGCGTAGTCGATCAGCGCCGCGGTGCCGCGATGGCGTACGTCCTCGCAGATGGGCCGCACCTTCTCCAGGGCGGCTTCCACGTCGAACTCGGCACGGGGCAGCAGGTCGCGCAGGGCGCCGCCCTCGGGGAGGGCGTCACCGCGCAGATCGATTCGGGAGATCACCCTCCCAGTGTCTCAGACCCGCTCCTGGGCCCGAGCGGCCGTATCACTCAGTGATACACAACGGCACACGCTCCGGACACGCCGTGACCAGGCCGCCTGAAGTTGACCGGAGTTGGCCCTGACCACGCGTGTTCAAGCAGTCACGGGGCGGGCAAGGGCCACGTGACGGCGTACGGGGACACCTGTGGGACGCATCACGACCCGTGCACGAAATGCGTCCGAACAGGTTGCGACACACCACGGGAGAGCAAGGGGGATCCACAGTGACCGAGCCCGGGGACGGCGACGCGCCCGCCGACCTTCAGCTGACATCGGCGGAATGGAGCATGTGGCAGGCCTTCCGCAACGGCAGCACCTGCGATCTGCACATCGGCGATCCGGCCCGCGACGATCCGCACGGGCAGCATCTGTGGGGCCCGGAGCGCCGGGTGCGGGCCCGGGTCGTGGCGCTGCTGCTGCTCGACGGGCCGCCACCGCAGCCCGGCCGGGTCTCCGCGCTCAAGATCACCGGTGCGTACATCACGGACACTCTCGACGTTGCGGGCGGCACGATCAAGCCATTCGTCGAACTGCGGGACTGCCGCTTCGAGGCCGAGGTGGTGCTGCCGGAGAGCCGGTTCACCACGCTGCGGCTGGTGAACTGCGCGATACCCCGGGTGGAGGCGGCCCGGCTGCACACCGAGGGCGATCTCCATCTGCCGCGCTGTGTGGTGCACTCCGGCATCCGGCTCACCGACGCGCACATCGGCACGGACCTGATGCTCAATCAGACCGTGGTGCACAAGGACCGCCAAGGCCGGTCGATCATGGCGGACGGGATGACCGTCGCCCAGGACCTCCAGGCCGAGATGATGGAGTCCTACGGCGAGCTGTCGCTGCGCGGCGCCACCATCGGCGTGTCGCTGAGCCTGCGCGGCAGCCGGCTGAGCAATCCGTTCGGCCGCCGGGCGCTGAACGCCCCGCAGCTCACCGTCGAGCGCACCCTCTATCTGACCGCGGCGGGCCTGGCCAACTCCCCGTTCTCCAGCAGTGCCACTCCCCCGTACGGCATCGCGCACACCCCCTCGCGCGGCACCCGTATGCAGCGCTTCGAGTGCGAGGGCGGGATGCGGCTGGACGACGGGCGGTTCGGCGACGCGGTCGACTTCGAGCACGCCCGGTTCATCATGGAGTCCGACCAGGAGCTGTCGCTGCGCCGTATCCAGACGCCCGAGCTGCGGTTCCTCGGCGAGCGGCCGCAGCGCGGCCGGGTGATCCTCTCCGGCGCCCGGGTCGTCAATCTCGTCGACAAGTCGGCGAGCTGGCCGGGGCTCGGCGGGCTGTGGATGGCCGGCTTCGCGTACGAGACGCTGATCCCGCGCGGCCACTTCCCGCTCGCGCTGCGGCTTCAGTGGGTGGCCGCGGCGACCCCCGAGTACGCTCCCGAGCCGTACGAGATGCTCGCCACCTCGCTGCGCACCACCGGTGAGGACTCCGATGCCCGCGAGGTGCTGCTGGCCAAGCAGCGGCGGCGCCGCGAGACGCTGCCGCTGGCGGCCAAGGCCTGGGGCTTCCTTCAGGACTGGACGGTGGCCTACGGCTACCGCCCGGGGCGGGCCGCGGTGTGGATGGCCATCCTGTGGGCGATCGGGACGATCTACTTCTCGATGTCCCCGCCGCCGCCGCTGAAGCCGGACGAGGCGCCGCCCTGGAATCCGTATCTCTACGCCCTGGACCTGCTGCTGCCGGTGATCGACCTCAATCAGGGCGCCGCCTGGAAGCCGGGCGGCGGTGCGCAGTGGGCGGCCGCCATCCTGATCCTGGCGGGCTGGGTGCTCGCCACGACGGTCGCGGCCGGCGCGTCCCGGCTGCTGCGACGGCAATAGCGGGGGTACGGGTGGTGGCCCCGGCCGTCACAGGCTCTAGGCTTACGGGCTGTGACCTCCGTGCGCCTACCGCTCTTCCCGCTGAACTCGGTGTTGTTCCCGGGACTCGTGCTCCCGCTGAACGTCTTCGAAGCGCGGTACCGGGCCATGATGCGCGATCTGAGCGCGGTGCCCGAGGACGACCGCCGCTTCGCCGTGATCGCGATCCGGGACGGCCGGGAGGTCGCCGCCACCGCCCAGGGCATGCCGGACGCCACCCTGCCGGCCGCGGAAGGTCCCGCGGCGGGCTTCGGTGACGAGCCGATGCGGGCGTTCCACGCCGTGGGCTGTATCGCCGACGCGGCGACCATCCGGGAGAAGTCCTCCGACGACGACACCGGCTACGAGGTCCTCGCCACCGGCACCACCCGCTTCCGGCTGCTGTCCGTGGACTCCTCCGGTCCGTATCTGACCGGCGAGCTGGAGGAGCTGGAGGACGGCGAGGGAGAGGGCGCGGGCGCGCTCGCCTCGGGCGTCGTCCGGGCCTTCCGTACGTACCAGAAGCGGCTGGCCTGGGCGAACGAGCGGACCCTGTCGAGCGGGCAGGACCTGCCGGCCGACCCTTCGGTGCTCTCGTACCTCGTCGCCGCGGCGGCCGTGCTGGACGTCCCCGCCAAGCAGCGGCTGCTGGAGGCGCCGGACACCGCGTCCCGGCTCGGGCAGGAGCTGAAATTGCTTCGCCAGGAATCGGCGCTGCTCGGTAAGCTCCCGTCGCTGCCGGCCGTGGATCTGACCCGGCAGCCGACCAGCCCCAACTGAACCGCCCGGCCCCCCACGACCGGCCCCACTGACGCGAGGCACGAAGACGGTGGCGAAGAAGTCCAAGAAGTCCGTCGGCACCCCGGCGACGGTCGCCCTCACCGCGGCCGGCGTCCCCTTCACCACACACTCCTACGAGCACGACCCGGCCGCCCCGTCGTACGGCGAGGAGGCCGCCGAGGCCCTCGGTGTCGCGCCGGAGCAGGTGTTCAAGACACTGCTGGCGGACGTCGACGGCACCCTGACGGTCGCCGTGGTCCCGGTGTCGGGGTCCTTGGACCTCAAGGCGCTGGCGGCCGCGGTGGGCGGCAAGCGGGCCACGATGGCGGACCCGGCCGCGGCCGAGCGCAGCACGGGCTACGTCCGGGGCGGGATCTCACCGCTGGGCCAGCGCAAGCGGCTGCGCACGGTCGTGGACGCCTCGGCCGAGGGCCGGCCGACGGTCTGTGTCTCGGCGGGGCGGCGGGGGCTGGAGGTCGAGCTGGCGCCGGAGGATCTGGTGACCCTCACGGGCGCGCACCTCGCACCGATCGCCCGCGGCTGAACGCACTGCGGGACGGCCGGCGGACCGGCCGCCCCGGAGATCCGCGCCGGTCAGTCCGCGGCGGGCGGCTGCTGTGCGTGGGGGTCGCCCGGCCAGTGCGGTGGTTCCGGCTCCGGGTCACGCGGCCCGAACAGCCCGGTCAGCGCCAGCTGGGTGAGCATCGCGGCGATCGGCCAGGCCAGCAGCGCGCCCTTGGCCTGGAGCCGCAGCGGTCCGTCGAAGGTCACACCGGGGCCGACCTGCTTGGCGTGCGCGGCCACGTCCGGGGTGGGGCCCAGCCACATACCCGTCACCCAGCCGAGCACCGCACCGAGCAGCCCGCCCACGACCAGCGCCACGACCAGCGGAATCCCGCCCCGGCGGCGGAAGACGAAGACCGCGGCCGCGGTGAGCACACCGAAGCCGAGGCACAGCAGGACGAAGGTGCCGTCCGCGCCGATCGCCTCCTCGCCCTCGGTGTTCTTGAGGTAGACGTTGCGGGTGTCCGAGATCAGCGGGGTATGCGGCGCGAGCCAGTTCCACAGCACGCCGAGCAGTACGCCGCTCACCGCGACCACGAGCGCGATCAGTGCGCCCTCGCGCAGCTCGCGGGCCAGCTCGGGGCCGCCGAGGCCGATGTGGTCGGCGTGGTCGGCGACGGGCGCGGCCTCGGGGTGCTGCGGCTCTTCGGGCGGTTGGTTGTCGGGTGGCGTCAGCGGTGCGATCACCCCGTCATCGTGCCAGGTGGGGCTGGTGGGACCCGAAGCAGGACGGCCGTTCGGTGTGGTGGAATCCGTCATCGGGTCGCCGCCCGGCGGTAGGCCCAGGTGGCGACGCCCAGCGAGAGCACTCCGACGGCCGCGCAGACGCCCAGGTCGGCGCCGACCGCGACCCAGTCGGGATGGGGGTCGAAGCTGCGCGCCAGTGCCTCCACCCCGTAGGTCGAGGGCAGCAGATCGCGGGCCCAGCCGATCACCGAGGGCATCCGTTCGGCCGGCAGCACTCCCAGCAGCAGCGCCGCCGACATGCCCAACTGGCCGCACAGTGTGGCGAGTTCGGGGCGCGGGGCGAGCAGGCCCAGCGCCGCGCCGAGGCCGGCCAGTGCCGCCCCGGCGAGCGGGAGCACGGCGGCCAGCACCCACAGATGGGCCATCGGCAGCTGGAAGAGCACACAGCCGGTGACCGCGGTGACCACCGTCCCGGGCACGGTGAACGAGGCGTACGCGGCGGCGGCGCCGAGCACCACGGCGGCCGGCGGCACCGGCAGCGTCGCGTAGTGGTCGAGCCCGCCGCCGGCCCTCAGCTGCCCGAAGTACTGGGCGAGCAGGTTGAGCGCCACGAAGGCGACGACCAGCACGCTGGAGCCGGACACCACGGAACGGGCCGCCTCGCCGCCGTCGACCACCCCGCGCAGCAGGACCATGATCCCAACGGACTGGAAGGTGGCGACGAACAGCAGCGGGATCCGGGCGACCCGGGCCCGGGAGAGCTGGGCGCGGTAGACGGCGCCCAGGGCGGGCACCAGACGGGCGCGCGGCGCCAGCGGGGCGGCCTCCTCGGGCCGAGCCCCGGTGTCCGGGGCCACCCCGGCCACCGCCTGCGCGGGAACCACACTCACGCTGTCACCAAGCCTTCCTCGCTGCCCCCGTGGTCCTTCATACGTCCGCCGTACCAGCGCCCGTTCACCCCTTGACCAGTCCCTCCGACCGGCCGCCCAGGGCCAGGTACACATCCTCCAGGCTGGGCGTGGCCAGCGTGAAGTCGTCCAGGGCCGCGAAGGCGGGGCCCGCGGTGACCGCGGCGACCGCGGAGCGGGCCCGGTCGGCGGGGAGGCGGAGGGTCCAGCGGCGGCCGGAGGTGTGCGCTTCGGCTTCGAGGGCGGCGACCTCCGGCACCTCCAGCGGCGGGCGGTCGCGCCACACCAGCTCCAGCCGGACCTCCTCGCTCACCATTTCCTTCAGCCCACCGGGCGTGTCGCAGGCGATGACCCGGCCCCGGTCGATCACCGCGACCCGGTCGAGCACGCTCTCGGCCTCCAGCACGTTATGGGTCACCAGCACCACCGTGGCGCCGCGCTCGGCCCGGCGCCGGTCCACCGCGGCCCACACGGCACGGCGCGCGACCGGGTCCATACCGGTGGTCGGCTCGTCCAGCACCAGCAGCGGCCGCTCGCCGATCAGCGCGGTGGCCAGGCAGGCCAGCCGCCGCTGCCCGCCGGAAAGCTTCTTCAGCGGCCGCCCCGTGATGTCCCCGAGCCCCAGCTCGCCGATCACCGCGTCCCGCTCGGCGCGCGCCTCGCGGGCACCGAGGCCGCGCAGCCGCCCGGTGGTCTCCACGGCCAGCGCGACCGTCATCTCGTCCAGGGCGGTGGACTCCTGGCCCAGGTAGCCGAGCAGCCGGGAGGCCCGCTCCGGGTGGCGCACCAGATCGTGGCCGAGCACGCGGACGCTGCCGGAGTCCGGGCGCAGCAGTCCGGTCAGCTGGCGGACCAGCGTGGACTTGCCGGCGCCGTTGGGCCCGAGCAGCCCGAAGATCTCTCCGCCGTGTACGTCCAGGGTGATGCCGTCATTGGCGCGTACGGCGGACGCCCGTGCCGCCCCGCGGCGCCCGCGCATCGCGGGGTACGTCTTGACCAGGTCCTGTACGGCACACACCGGCACGCCGTGCTCCACCTGTTTTGCGCCCGTCCTCACGAGCTATGAGGGTACGCGTCCCCGGCCCGCCTCCGGGCCGCGGGGCACCGGCGGGCGGGACGGGGCGCGGGGCGGCCGGGCTGGTCAGTCCCCGGCCGGAGCGTGCTCGGCGGCCGTCCGCAGATCGACCTCGCGCCAGAAACCGGCCCTGATCGCGTAGCGGTCGTGCTCGTCGATCTGGTCGTCCTTGTGGGCGAGCAGCCCGAACCGGGCCGCGTAGCGCAGCAGTTCACCGTCGATGCGGTGCGGGATGCGCGGGTACTCCGTCGACAGCTGCTGGAGATGCGCGGTGTCGGAGAGCCGGTCGGTCCAGCGGCGGGCGAAGACCTGGCCGACCTCGAAGGGGTCGCCGCTGACGGCGGTGATGTCCTCCTCGCGGTCGGCCCAGCGCTGCTCGGCGCTGGTGAGCTGGGCGAGGGTGGGCAGGGCCGCGGTCTCGGAGGGTTCGCCGACCGGGCCGCCGCGCTCGACCCAGCCCTTGTCGGACGACCAGCGCAGGGTGGCGCCGGCCGCGGGCGCCTGCGGGGCGGCGCCGCCCGTACCGCCGGGCCCCTGGCCCGCGGCGTGGGCCCGGCCGAGACCGGCCAGGTCCTTGGGGGTGGGCACGACCTTGGAACCGGCGGCGCCGGGCTCGTCGCCGGCGACCGGTGCGCCCTCGGTGCCGGCCGGCGGCCGGGCGACGCCGTTGGCGCCGTTGTGGTCATGGGTGTGCTCGGCGGCTTCCGGGCCGGATGCGGCGGCCGCCGCGGCGGCCGCGGCCGCGACGGCGGACTCCGGCAGCGGCGCGGAGAGGATCGCGGCGATCTCGGGGCGGGGTACGGGCGGCGGGGCGCAGGGACCGCCGAGTTCCTTGGCGCGTACCGCGCGGGTGATCCAGGTCCGGTCCAGCACCCGCCGCTCGTCGGCCTCGGCGACCAGGTCCTCGGACTGGTTGTAGTCGCCGTCCGCGGCCTGGACGGCCCACAGGTGGACGGCGACGCCGTGCTCCTTCGCCGACATCAGGCCGGGCAGCAGGTCGCCGTCGCCGGTGACCAGGACGATGTCGGAGCAGGCGCGGTTACGGGCGAGCTCGGTCAGCTCGGCGTGCATCGCGGCGTCCACGCCCTTCTGCGCCCAGCGCCCGTCGCTGCGGGTCAGCGCCCCCAGCCGGACGGTGACGCGGGGCATCACACGCAGCCGTCGGTGCTCGGGTTGCGGGACGCGGTCGGGTGCGCCGTCGAACCAGTAGATCCGCAGCAGCGGGCGTTCGGTGTCCGCCTCGGCGCGCTGGCGCAGGCCCTGGATGAGGGCGGCGTGATCCACCGTGATCCGGGAACGGGCGGGCTCTCCGGCGAGCAGGCTCGCCGCGGCGCCGAGCAAATACCCGGCGTCCACCAGGACGACACAGCGATCCACGATCCACCCTCTTCCCTGAGGTGCTGATGTCCGGTCGCCCCCCGGCTCGGCCCGTGGCACGAGTTTTCTTCGGTTGTCCTTCGAGTCTGCCCGACCCTACGGGCGTTATCTGCCCGAACTCGATCATCGGCGTGGCGGATTCGGCGGGGATCTTGAGTACAGCGTGTGATCAACCATATAACGCAGGGTAATTGCCCGAAATGCAGGCGTCTGTCCGTCATGTAAGTCTGGTTCCGGCCCCGATCCTCATTCCCCCCCAGGAGGCACGATCATGGCCAAGGACAAGAAGCAGGACCGCAGTCAGCAGCAGAAGGCGGCATCCGCGGCCGAGCGCGGCCAGCAGGAGGCCCAGAAGGCGAGCCTGGAGGCACAGTCCCAGTCGCGGTCACAGGCGCAGGGCAGCCCGGCCGATGTTGCACGTAAGCACCAGCGGCGCTTCGGTCACAACTGATCCACGCCGTACAGAGGTTGAGGGGCACGTCCGCTACGGGCGCGCCCCTCGGGGCGGAAAGGGCCGGAGCCGGCGGGTCAGCCCGCCAGGCAGGACGGGCCGAGCAGCACCTTCAGATCGCCGAACAGCGACGGGTCGGGCGTGACCCGGTGCCGGTCCAGGCGGAGCACCGTCGTCTTGCGCGCCCCTTGCAGCTTGATCCGCACCTCCGTGGAGCCGCGGTGGCTGCTGAGCACCTCGCCGAGCTTCTCGACCATCGGCGGGGTGACCTTGACCGTCGGAATGGTGATCGTCACGGGGGCGTTGGTGCCGGCCTCCGAGAGGTCGGGGACCATCATCTCCATGGCGACCAGCCGCGGGATGTCCTCCCGCTTGTCGAGCCGGCCCTTGACGAACACCACGGTGTCCTCGACGAGTTGGGTGGACACCAGCTGGTAGGTCGCCGGGAAGAACATGCAGTCGATGGAGCCGGCCAGGTCCTCGACCGTGGCGATGGCCCAGGCGTTGCCCTGCTTGGTCATCTTGCGCTGGAGACCGGAGATGATGCCGCCGATGGTGACGATCGATCCGTCCGAGTAGTCACCGCCGGTCAGCTGGGCGATGGCGGCGTCCGCCTTGTCGGACAGCACATGCTCCAGGCCGAAGAGCGGGTGGTCGGAGACGTAGAGACCGAGCATCTCGCGCTCCTGGGCGAGGAGGTAGGTCTTGTCCCACTCGATGTCCGAGAACTCCACGTCCAGCCCGAAGCCGGGGCCCTCGTCGGCGCTGGTGTCGCCCATGCCGCCGAAGAGGTCGAACTGCCCCTCGGCCTCCTTGCGCTTGACCTGGACGACATTGTCGATCATCGGTTCGTAGTGCGCCGTCAGGCCCTTGCGGGTGTGGCCCATCTCGTCGAAGGCGCCGGCCTTGATCAGTGATTCGGTGGTGCGCTTGTTGCAGACGACCGCGTCGACCTTGTCGAGGTAGTCGGGGAAGGAGGAGTACTTCCCCTTCGCCTTGCGGCACCGGATGATCGAATCGACGACGTTCTGGCCGACGTTGCGGACCGCGGTGAGGCCGAAGAGGATCACGTCGTCACCCTGGGCGGCGAAGTTGGCCTCGGACTCGTTGACGTTCGGCGGCAGCACCTTGATGCCCATCCGCCGGCACTCGTTCAGATAGACCGCCGACTTGTCCTTGTCGTCGCGCACCGAGGTCAGCAGCGCGGACATGTACTCGGCCGGGTAGTTGGCCTTGAGGTAGGCGGTCCAGTAGGTGACCAGGCCGTACGCGGAGGAGTGCGCCTTGTTGAAGGCGTAGCCGGCGAACGGGACCAGGACGTCCCACAGGGCCTGGATGGCCTGGTCGGAGAAGCCGTTCTTCCGCGCGCCCTCCTGGAAGAGGACGAAGTTCTTCGCCAGCTCCTCGGGCTTCTTCTTGCCCATGACGCGGCGGAGGATGTCGGCCTCGCCGAGGGAGTACCCGGCGATGATCTGGGCGGCCTTCTGCACCTGCTCCTGGTACACGATGAGGCCGTGGGTGAGGCCGAGGACCTCCTTGAGGGGCTCCTCCAGCTCCGGGTGGATCGGGGTGATCTCCTGGAGGCCGTTCTTGCGCAGCGCGTAGTTGGTGTGCGAGTCCATGCCCATCGGGCCCGGGCGGTACAGGGCCGAGACGGCGGAAATGTCCTCGAAGTTGTCGGGCTTCATCAGCCGCAGCAGCGAACGCATCGGGCCGCCGTCGAACTGGAAGACGCCGAGCGTGTCACCGCGGCAGAGCATTTCGTACGTCTTGGGGTCGTCCAGCGGGACGGTGAGCATCTCCAGCTCCACGCCCTTGTTCTTCCGCACCATCTTGACGGCGTCGTCCATGATGGTGAGGTTGCGCAGGCCCAGGAAGTCCATCTTCAGCAGGCCGAGCGACTCGCACTGGGGGTAGTCCCACTGCGTGATGGTGACGTTGTCGGTGTGCCTGACCCAGACCGGGGCGTGGTCGACGATGGGCTCGCTGGACATGATCACGCCGGCCGCGTGCACACCCATCTGCCGGACCAGGCCCTCGACGCCCTTGGCGGTGTCGATGACCTTCTTCACGTCCGGTTCGTTCTCGTACATCCCCCGGATCTCGCCCGCCTCGCTGTAGCGCGGGTGCTTGGGGTCGGTGATGCCGCTGAGGTCGATGCCCTTGCCTAGGACGTCGGCGGGCATGGCCTTGGTGAGACGGTCACCCATCGCGTACGGGTAGCCCAGGACGCGCGCGGAGTCCTTGATGGCGTTCTTCGCCTTGATCTTGCCGTAGGTGCCGATCATGGCGACCTTGTCGGCGCCGTACTTCTCCGTGACATACCGGATGACTTCGACGCGCCTGCGCTCGTCGAAGTCGATGTCGACATCGGGCATGGAGACACGCTCGGGGTTGAGGAACCGCTCGAAGATCAGTCCGTGCGTGATCGGGTCGAGGTCGGTGATGCCCATGGCGTACGCCACGATCGAACCGGCCGCGGAACCACGGCCGGGGCCGACCGCGATGCCGTTGTTCTTGGCCCACATGATGAAGTCGGCGACCACGAGGAAGTAGCCGGGGAACCCCATCTGGATGATGATGTCCATCTCGTACTCGGCCTGCTTCTGCCGGTCGTCGGGGACACCGCCCGGGTAGCGGCGCTGCATGCCGACCCGGACCTCCTCCTGGAACCAGGTGACCTCCGTGAAGCCCTCCGGGATGTCGAACTTCGGCATCAGGTCGCGCTTCTCGAACATCCCGTCGGTGTTGATCTGCTCGGCCACCAGGAAGGTGTTCGCGCAGCCCTCCTGCCAGGCGTCCGAGGAGTCGATGGCGTACATCTCGTCCGTGGACTTGAGGTAGTAGCCGGTGCCGTCGAAGCGGAAGCGGTCCGGGTCGGAGAGGTTCTTGCCGGTCTGGATGCACAGCAGGGCGTCGTGCGCCGTGGACTCGTGGGCGTAGGTGTAGTGCGAGTCGTTGGTGACCAGCGGCGGGATGCCGAGCTTCTTGCCGATCTCCAGCAGGCCGTCGCGGACCCGGCGCTCGATCTCGATGCCGTGGTCCATCAGCTCCAGGAAATACCGGTCCTTGCCGAAGATGTCCTGGTACTCGGACGCGGCCTTCAGCGCCTCGTCGAACTGGCCGAGGCGCAGCCGGGTCTGAAGCTCACCGGAGGGGCAGCCGGTGGAGGCGATCAGGCCCTCGGACCACTGGGCGATGGTCTCCTTGTCCATCCGCGGCCACTTCGTCAGCCAGCCCTCGGCGTAGGCGTCCGAGGACAGCCGGAAGAGGTTGTGCAGACCGGTCTTGTTCGCCGCCCAGATCGTTTTGTGCGTATAACCACCGGAACCGGAGACGTCATCGCGCTTCTGGTGCGGCTGGCCCCACTGGACCTTGCGCTTGTTGCGCCGCGACTCGGGCGCCACATACGCCTCGATGCCGATGATCGGCGTCACCCCGGCCTTCTTCGCCGAGTGGAAGAAGTCATACGCGCCGTGGAGGTTGCCGTGGTCGGACATGGCGATATGCGTCATGTCCATCTCGTTGCACGCCTTGAACATGTCCGACAGCCGCGCCGCACCGTCCAGCAGTGAGTACTGGGTGTGGACATGCAGGTGCGTGAAGGGGGGCCTGGACGAGGCTGCCACGACGGAGGACCTCCAAGAGAACGGAGCGGCGCAGAGCGCCTCGGCGAGGGACGGTGACCGGCCGGCGGATGGACGGCCGGCGACGGATGGGTGAGACGGTCTCGAAGTCTACGACTCCTGACTGACAATCGCCGGGCACCGACGAGTAGCCTCGCGCGTTGTCAGTGGCAGAACCGCGACGGGCTCCGCCACGGCTCTCCGTACCCCCTTCCGCACCTCAGGAGGCACCCAGCGATGCCGTCCCAGCACGCCCCGGCGCAGGACGCCGAGCAGCGCGGCGAGGAGATCCTCGCCGTTTTCGACACCGCCTTCGGGGAGCTGCTCGCCGCCGACCCCGCGGCCTTCCGTGTGAAGTTCCGGAAGATGGCCGCCTCCGCCTTCGCCTTCTACCGGGGCACGGCCTGTCTGTTCTACCGGGACCTGGAGGCCGCGCAGGAGGACGGCGGCAAAGACAGCGGCCCGTATCTGGACGAGCGGACCGGGCGGGTGTGGATCCACGGCGATCTGCACGCCGAGAACTTCGGCACGTACATGGACTCCACGGGCCGGCTGATCTTCAACGTCAACGACTTCGACGAGGCGTACGTCGGCCCGTTCACCTGGGACCTCAAGCGGTTCGCCGCCTCGGTCGCGCTGATCGGCTACGCCAAGGCGCTCAGCGACAAGCAGATCACCGACCTGGTGCGCACCTACGCCGCCGCCTACCGGGAGCGCATCCACGCGCTGGCCTCCGGGGCGAAGAGCTCCGACCGGGACGAGCTGCCGCCCTTCACGCTCGACACCGCCGAGGGCCCGCTGCTGGGCGCGCTGCGCATGGCCCGCTCGCTGACCCGGTTCGGGCTGCTCGACTCGATGACGGAGATCCGCGACTTCGAGCGCCGCTTCGCGGCGGGCGGCGGCAGCGTCGAGCTGGACGCGGCGACCCGCTACAAGGTCCTCGCCGCCTTCGACGGCTATCTGGAGACGCTGCCGGAGTCGAGCCTGGACCGCCCGGACTCCTACCGCGTCAAGGACGTGGTCGGCCGCCGCGGCATCGGCATCGGCTCGGCCGGTCTGCCGTCGTACAACATCCTGCTCGAGGGCAACAGCGACGCCCTGGAGAACGATGTCGTGATCTACATGAAGCAGGCGCAGACCCCGGCCGTCTCCCGGCACATCACCGACCCCGGGATCCGCGGCTACTTCCAGCACGAGGGCCACCGCACGGTGATCTCCCAGCGCGCCCTCCAGGATCACGCCGACCCGTGGCTGGGCTGGACCGAACTCGACGGCGCGGGCCAGCTGGTCGCCGAGATCTCCCCGTACGCGGTCGACCTGGACTGGTCGGACATCGACGACCCGGACGAGATCGCCGCGGTGGTGGCCGACCTGGGCCGGGCCACCGCGACCATGCATGCCGCCGCCGACGACGAGAGCGGCCACTCGCTGGTGCCGTTCTCGACGGAGCGGGCCATCGACGCGGCCATCGCGGCCGACGAGGACGGCTTCGCCGCGCTGCTGGTGGACTTCGCGCACTCCTACGGCGCCCGCGCCCGCGCCGACCACCAGATCTTCGTGGATCTGTTCCGGAACGGGCGGATCCCGGGTCTGTAGGGGCCCTGGGCCACGTCCGACACCTGCCGTACGCACCGTATTTCCCGGTGCGTACGGCTTCGGACCCCCTTAGGCACCTCTTATCCCCGCCCATGGCACACTCGGCTGCAATGGACATCTCGGCGGCACACCTGCGGGCACTGCGCGCGGCGCTCTTCACCGCGCTGTGCGTCACGCTGTCCGCGGCCTCCCATGTGCTGCTGTCCCGTATGCCGCTGCCGCTGACCACCGTCGCCGCGCTCTGCGGCGCCGTCTTCGCCCTCGCCTACGCACTGGCCGGCCGCGAACGCGGCTTCTGGCGGATCGCGGCGCTGCTGATCCCCCTGGAGCTGGCCGCCGATCTGGTCTTCAGCCTGGGGCAGCACGCCTGTTACGGGGAGGCCGGCGGCCCGGTCGCCGGCCCGCTGCGCTCGCTGGGCATGGATCTGCTGTGCGGTGGCGACCCGGTCGGTACGCCGCTGGCCCAGCTGCCCCAGGACGACGCCGCGCCCGTGGTCACCTGGCTCGTGCTGCTCGCGGCGCATGTCTGCACGGGACTGCTGGCGGCCGGCTGGCTGCGCCGCGGCGAGCGGGCGCTGGGCCGGCTGCTCGGCGCGGTGGCCGGCTTCGCCTTCCGCCCGCTGCTGATCGCCGTCGCGGTCATCGGCACGGGCACCGCGGCCCCCCGGCCGGTGCCCGCCCCCGTACGGTCCGGGCACCCCGCCCGCGCCGTCCCCCTGCTCGTGCACTGTGTCGTGCGCCGTGGGCCGCCCTGCGCGCTCGCCGCGTGAGCCTTCGGCCGCGCGGCCCGCGTACGCCCGCTGAGCGCGCGTACGCCCTCGACCGCACGTATCTCCCGTCCCACGGACACCCACGGAGCAGGAACAGTCATGAGCAACCGCAACAACCAGGCCAACAAGCAGGCAGCCCGCGAGCGGCTGCGCGCCGAGCGTGAACGGCAGGCGAAGAAGGACCGGCTGCGCAGGCAGCTGATCGTCGGCGGTGCGATCGTCGGCGTCCTGGCGGTAGCAGGCGGTATCGGGGTGGCGGTCGCCAACATGGGCGGCGACGCGAAGGCCGCCAGCGGCCCGCTGGTCAAGCCCGCCAACACCAGCGGCCCCAAGGGCACCACAATCGTCGTCGGCAAGCCGGACGCCAAGAACACCCTGGACCTCTTCGAGGACCCGCGCTGCCCCGGCTGCGCCGCGTTCGAGCAGACCGCCGGCGCCACCATCGAGAAGGACATCAAGGACGGCAAGTACAAGGCCTCCTACCACCTGGGCACGTTCCTCGACGGCAACCTCCAGGGCACCGGTTCCAAGAACGCGCTGAGCGCGCTGGGCGCCTCGCTCAACGTCAGCCCGGACGCCTTCCTGAAGTACAAGTACGCGCTGTACTCGAAGGAGTTCCACCCGGACGAGACCGGTCCTGACAAGTTCGCCGACGACAGCTACCTCATCAAGGTCGCCGACACCATCCCGGCGCTCAAGGGCAACGCCGCCTTCCAGAAGGCCGTCAAGGACGGCACGTACGACCGGTGGGGGCTGGAGGTGTCCAAGGCCTTCGACTCCGTCAAGGACGTCAAGAGCACCCCGACGATCAAGCTCAACGGCAAGGTTCTGGGCACGCAGACCCCGCAGGGCACGTCGGCACCGTCCAGCGTGGCCGCCTTCAATTCCCTGGTGGACAAGGCGCTGAAGAAGTGACGTAGCGGCCGGCTCCCCGGCCGGTCCGCCTCCGGTGTCCCTCGGCCGGCGTGCTCCGTGCACGTCGGCCGATGCCAAATCTTGACCCGGTGGTGCCGTGCGCATGGCAGACTCCCGGCATGCAGGCGACGGGAGTACGCCCCCGGACCCGGCCGGCGGCCGCGCCGGGGGTCCAGCTCCGGGCGGTGCGGGCGGTGTTGTTCACCGTGCTGTGCACCACCCTGTCCGCGGCCTCCCATGTGCTGCTCTCACACGCCCCGTTGCCGCCCGCGCCGGTCGTCGCGGTCTTCGCCGGTGTCTTCGCCGCGGCCTACGCACTGACCGGGCGGGAGCGTGGCTACGGCTCCGTCGCCGCGCTCCTGGTACCGCTGGAGCTGGCCGCCGACACCGTTTTCACCGCCGGACAGCACACCTGTTACGGGGCGGCCGGCGGCCCGGTCACCGGCCCGCTGCGCTCGGTCGGCGTCGATCTGCTGTGCCGGGGCGGCGAGTTGGGCACCCCGCTGGCCCGGATGGCCGCGCACCCGGGCTCGCCGCTGCCGCCGGCCGTTCCGGCGGCGGCCCCCTGGCTGCTGCTCGCCGCCCATGTCGTGGTCGGCCTGCTCGCCGCCGGCTGGCTGCACCGCGGCGATGCCGCCCTGGACGCCCTGCTGCGCGCCGCCGCGGCCGGCGCGTTCCGCCCCCTGCTCACCGCGGTCGCGGTGGCCACCGCCGCACTCACCCCGCCCCGCCGGCGGATCCGCCCGCTGCACCCGCTGCCGCCGGCCCGCCCGCTCCCCCTCCTCCTGCACTGCGTACTGCGCCGCGGCCCTCCTGGTACGGCCGCCGCCTGACCAGCACGCAGAAGCCAGCAACACCCTCGAGGGGACGGCACCACCCATGAGCAACCGCAACAACCAGGCCAACAAGACCGCGGCCCGCGAACGCATCCGGGCCGAGCGGGACCGCCAGAAGAAGAAGGAGAAGCTGCGCCGCCAACTGACCGCGGCGGGCGCGGTGATCGGCGTCCTGGCCCTGGCCGGCGGCATCGGCTACGCCGTGATGAAGGCCAACGAGCCCAAGGGCTGGGAGGCCGCCAAGGAGGCCGAGCTCGTCACGCCCGCGCACACCCAGGGCAAGAACGGCACCGAGATCCTGATAGGCGACAAGAACGCCAAGCAGACCCTGGAGGTCTTCGAGGACGTCCGCTGCCCGTCGTGTGCGGCCTTCGAGCAGAGCAGCGGCAAGGCCCTGGCCAAGGACATCGAGGACGGCCGGTACCGGGTCCGCTTCACCATGTACACCTTCATCGACGGTATGGGCGGCGGTGAGGGCTCGAAGAACGCGCTGAGCGCGCTCGGCGCGGCGCTGAACATCAGCCCGGAAGCCTTCTTGAAGTACAAGGCCGCGCTGTACTCGGCCAAGCACCACCCCGACGAGCGCGAGGACGTCTACGGCAAGGACTCCGCACTCCTCAAGGTCGCCGCCGACGTACCGGAGCTGAAGAACGACAAGGCGTTCGCCGCGGCGGTCAAGAAGGGCACGTACGACCGCTGGGCGATGGAGATGACCGCGCTGTTCGGCCGCAAGGGCGTCAAGGGCACGCCCATGTTCCTGCACGGCGACAAGAAACTCACGCTGCCGCAGGTCCCGCAGCAGCAGATGACGCAGGCGCAGTACAGCCAGCTCGCGCAGGCCAACTTCAAGAAGATGATCGACAAGGAGTTCGGTCCGGCGAAGGGCTCCGCGGACCAGGGCAAGGACGGCAGCAAGGGCGAAGACGGCGGGAAGGGCATCCGCGAGGGCGAAAAGGACCCCACGGGCGCGAACTGAGTGCCTTTCGGACAACGGGAGGGCGAATTCTCGGAGTTATCGGGAATCGCCCTCCCGGGTTCGATTACCGGCCAGTAAGGTGATCGGCCGTGACCGATCATGACCAGATCTCGCGCCGCACTGCCGTCACGGCCGTAGCCGCCACCGCCGCTCTCCTGCCGTTCGCCGGCGCCGCCACCGCGCACGCCCAAGAGGCCGCGGCCCAGGGCTCGTTCTTCCAGCACGGGATCGCCTCCGGTGACCCGCTCCCCGACGGCGTCCTGCTGTGGACCCGGGTCACGCCGACCGCGTCGGCGACCCCCGGCTCCGGCCGGGGGCCGGCCACCAAGGTGAGCTGGCAGGTGGCGAGCGACAAGAACTTCACGTCCGTTGTCGCCCGGGGGAACCTGACCACCTCCGCCGCCAGTGACCACACCGTCAAGGCGGACGTCCGCGGCCTGCACCCGGCCACCCACTACTACTACCGCTTCACCGTGGACGGGCAGCACTCCCCCGTCGGCCGGACCCGCACCGCCCCCGCCCACGGCACCGCGGCCAGCAACGTCCGCTTCGGCGTGGTCTCCTGCGCCAACTGGGAGTCCGGCTACTTCTCGCCCTACCGTCATCTGGCTGCCCGCACCGAGCTGGACGCGGTGCTGCACGTCGGCGACTACCTCTACGAGTACAAGTCCGGCGAATACCCGGAGTTCAAGTACGTCGTCCGCCCGCACACCCCCGCCCACGAGCTGCTGACGCTCACCGACTACCGCATGCGGCACGGCGTCCACAAGACCGACCCGGACGCGATGGCCATGCACGCCATGCACCCGGTCATCGCCATCTGGGACGACCACGAGTTCGCCGACAACGCCTGGAAGGGCGGCGCGGTGAACCACACCGCGGACACCGAGGGCCCCTGGTCCGCGCGGATGGCCGCCGCGAAGCAGGCCTACTTCGAGTGGATGCCGGTGCGCCCCTCGATCGCCGGCACCACCTACCGCAGGCTGCGCTTCGGCACCCTCGCCGACCTGCATCTGCTGGATCTGCGGTCGTTCCGCGACGCACAGGCCAAGCCGGGCAGCGGGGAGGTCGACGACCCGAGCCGCACGATCACCGGGCGGGCCCAGCTGGACTGGCTCAAGTCCGGACTCGAACGCTCGGACACCGCCTGGCGGCTGGTCGGCACCTCGGTGATGATCTCGCAGGTCGCCTTCGGCGCCGTCCCCGCGAAGCTGCTCGGACCGCTCGCCGAGATCCTCGGGATACCCAAGGAGGGCCTGGCGATCAACACCGACCAGTGGGACGGCTACACCGACGACCGGCGCGAGCTGCTCGGCCACCTCAGCGACCGCGGTATCGACAACACCGTGTTCCTGACCGGCGACATCCACATGGCGTGGGCCAACGAGGTGCCGCTCCAGGCCGCGACCTACCCCGCCGACCGCGCGGTGGCGACGGAGTTCGTGGTCACCTCCGTCACCTCCGACAACGTGGACGACTTCCTGCACGTCGCCCCGCACACGATCTCGATGGCCGGAGTCGCCGCCATCAAGGCCGCCAACCGGCATGTGAAGTGGCTGGACATGGACTCGCACGGCTACGGGGTGCTGGACGTCACCGCCGAGCGGACGCAGATGGACTATTTCGGCATCTCCGACAAAACCGATCCGCAGGCCACCAGCACCCTGCTGCGCTCGTACCTGACCCGGTCCGGCAGCCAGCAGGTGGAGCGCGCGGACCAGCCGCTCACCTAGGGCACACCGGCCCGCCCCCGACCGACCGGCTCACAGCTCGGCGAGGAAGCCCAGTGCCACCTTCCAGGCGCTCTCCGCCGCCTCCGCGTCGTAGTCGGGGAGATCGGGATCGGTGAAGAGGTGGCCGGCGCCGGCGTAGCGGAAGACCTCTACGTCCGCGCCGGCCCGGCGCATCTGGAGATACCAGGCGTTCAGCCAGTCGTGCGGCTCGTACGGGTCCGGGTCGGCGACATGCAGCTGCACCGGCAGGTCGTCGGCGACGGTGCCGTCCGCGATGTCCGAGGTGCCGTGCAGCAGCAGCAGCCCGCGGGTCCGCTCGTCGCCCAGCGCGAGGTTCTGGGCGACCGAGCCGCCGAAGGAGAAGCCGGCGTAGACCAGTCCGCGGTCGGAGTAGGGCGCAACGGCCGTGATGGCGCGCTTGAGCAGCTCCTCCTTGCCGATCTCGTCCTTGATGAGAATGCCGTCCGGGACCGAGTCGGCGGTCCGGCCGTCGAACAGATCGGGGACGATCACCTCATGCCCGGCGGCGCGCAGCCGGTCCGCCGCCGCGTGCACCGCGGGACGCAGCCCGCACACCGAATGAATCAGGACAATCGTCGACAGTCCGCTGGTCGAGGACTCGGTGGAGGCCGGCACTGACATCACTTCCCTGGGGTTGGATCGATCTCCCCCCATCGTGCCAGTTACGGTCACGGGGACCGGGTACCAGCACACCACAGCCCCTCGCACCCCACGGAGGAGGAGTCTCGTGTCATTGGAGGACGTCCTGCGTCCGGTCGTCGTCATCGGCGGCGCGGTCCTGCTCACGCTCATCCTGGTCTGGCTCACCGACCGGGCACTGCGCCGGATCGATGCCGCCCATCCGGAGACACCGCTGTGGGGGCTGCTGCGCCGCTGCCGGATACCGCTGCAAGTGGCGCTCTGCGCGGCCCTCTTGCGCGGCTCGTTCGAGCAGGCGGGGCTCAAGTCCGCCGACAAACACGCGGCCGGCATCGGCCAGGCGCTGAACCTGGTCCTGATCGCGGCCGCCGCCTGGCTGGTCGTCCGGGCCGCGGCGGCGATCGTCGAGTCGTCGTACTCGCGCTACGCGGCGAGCGGCCGGGACGCGGCGCGGGTGCGGCGGGTACGGACCCAGGTGACGCTGATCCAGCGGGTGGTGACGGCCGTGGTGATCGTCGTCGCGGCCGCCTCGATGCTGCTGACGTTCCCGGCGATGCGGGCGGTCGGCACGTCCATGCTGGCGTCGGCCGGGCTGCTGGGCATCGTCGCCGGTATCGCCGCCCAGTCCACGCTCGGCAATCTCTTCGCGGGGCTCCAGATCGCGTTCGGCGACATGGTGCGGATCGGGGACACCGTCGTCGTGGACGGCGAGTGGGGCACCGTCGAGGAGATCACGCTGACCTTCCTGACCGTACGGACCTGGGACGAGCGCCGGATCACCATGCCGGTGTCGTACTTCACCGGCAAGCCGTTCGAGAACTGGTCGCGCGGCGGTGCGCAGATGACCGGCACGGTGTTCTTCCACCTCGACCACGGCGCACCGGTGGAGAAGATGCGCCAGCGGCTGCTGGAAGTCCTCCAGGAGTGCCCCGAGTGGGACGGCAGGTCCTGGAGCCTGGTGGTCACCGACACCACACCGTCGACGATCGTGGTGCGCGCGCTGGTCACCGCCCGGGACGCGGACACCCTCTGGACGGTGCGCTGCGAGGTCCGCGAGCGGATGCTGGAGTGGCTACAGGCCGAGCACGCCTACGCGCTGCCGCGGATCAGCACCGCGCCGGCGCCTACCGGCACCCCCGTGCTCGACCGGGGCCGGGAGCCGGGCCCGGAGTCCGCGCGGGGCTGAACCCCATCGACCCTGCTGGCCCCACCCGCCCCGCTCCCCCGTCACGGCCTCACGGCGCGCCCCGCAGGCTGCGCATGTCCAGATGCCGCAGCACCCGGTCGACGATCTCCGGGTCGGCGCCCGGTTCACTGCGCGCCGCCAGCACCTCGTGCCGGGCGGCCGAGAGCATCTCCCCCTGGATGCGCTGCACCTTCTTCAGGCGGGTGATGCGCTTCTCGAAGAGCTCGCGCCGCTCGTCGTCGACGATGTCCGGCGCGATACGGGCCCCGATGTCGTGCGCCCGGCGCGCCAGCTGGTCGGTGACCTCGTCGGGCAGCTCCTCGACCTCCAGGATCTCCTTCAGCCGCCGCTTGGACGCCTTGATCACCCGGAGCGCCAGCTCCCGCTCCAGCGCGTCGACGGCATCGGTGTCGGCCCGTACCCGCAGCCTGCGCACCAGCCAGGGCAGGGTGAGGCCCTGGATGAGGAGGGTGCTGAGCACCACCGCGAAGGCGATGAAGAGGATCTCGTCGCGGACCGGGAACTCACCGCCGCCGTCGATGCTGTACGGGATGGCCAGCGCCAGCGCCACCGAGGCCACCCCGCGCATCCCCGACCACCACATGATGAGCGTCTCCCGCCAGCTCATCGGGATCTCCTCGTCGTAGTCGCGGCGCTTGTGCATCCGCTTGGCCAGCCAGGCGGCGGGCAGCAGCCACAGCAGCCGCACGCCGACGACCACCCCGACGACGGCGGCGCCGGCCCCGAGCAACTGGCCCCAACGGTGCGAGGCCGCCCCGAAGATGTTGTGCAGCTCCAGGCCGATCAGCCCGAAGGCGACCCCGGTGACGAGGGTGTCGACGACCTCCCAGAAGGTGTAGCCGGCCAGCCGGCCCATCACATCGTCCGGATCGACCGCGTGCTCGGCCAGGAAGAGCGCGCAGGTCAGCACCGCGAGCACCCCGGAGCCCCGGAACTCCTCGGCCAGGACGTACGCGACGAACGGCACCAGCAGCGTCAGACCGATCTGGAGCGTCGGGTCGCCGAGCAGCCCCATCAGCTTGTTGGTGAGCCAGCCGAGCCCCAGGCCGACCGCTATGGCGACGACCGCGGAGAGCACCAGCGAGCCGACCGCGCCGGGCACCGAGAAGGTTCCGGTGACCGCCGCGGTGAGCGCGACGTGGTAGAGCACGATGGCGGTGACATCGTTGAACAGCCCCTCGCCCTCCAGGATCGAGACCATCCGGCGGGGCAGCCCGAGCTTGCCGGCGACGGCGGTCGCGGCCACCGGGTCGGGCGGGGCGACCAGCGCACCGAGCACCACCGCGGCGGCCACCGGCATACCGGGCACCACCGCCTGGGCGACGGCGGCGACCGCGGCGGTGGTGGCGAAGACCAGTGCCACGGCGAGCAGGAAGATCGGCCGGAGGTTGGCGGTGAACTGCCGCCAGGAGGTGCGCTGCACGGCCGCGTAGAGCAGCGGCGGCAGCACCACCGGCAGGATGAACTCGGGCGGTACCTCGACGTTGGGCACGAACGGCAGCAGTGCCAGGACACCACCGACGAGGGTCATCAGCACCGGTGAAGGGAGTCCCAGCCGGTCGCCGACCGGAACCATGACCACGGCTCCGAGCAGAAGGACGAACATCAGAGCCAGCTGGTCCACGGTGGCTACGCTCCGGGGTCGGATTCGATCACTTTCCGACCCCAGCGTGCCACGGCACCCGCGGTTGCCCGCTGTGTCGGCTCCCGCAGGATGCCCGCCGCGTCAGTTGCTCTCGTCCCGGACGGTGTCCAGGGCCTTCTGGAGATCGTCCGGGTAGGCGCTCTCGAACTCGACCCAGCGGCCGTCGGAGGGGTGCTCGAAGCCCAGCCGCATGGCGTGCAGCCACTGCCGGGTGAGGCCGAGCCGCTTGCCGAGGGTGGGGTCGGCGCCGTAGGTCAGGTCGCCGACGCAGGGGTGGCGGTGCGCGGCCATGTGCACCCGGATCTGGTGGGTGCGGCCGGTCTCCAGCTTGATGTCGAGCAGGCTGGCCGCGCGGAACGCCTCGATGAGGTCGTAGTGCGTGACGGACGCCTTGCCCTCGGCCGTCACCGCCCACTTGTAGTCGTGCTGCGGGTGCCGGCCGATGGGGGCGTCGATGGTGCCGCTCATCGGGTCCGGGTGGCCCTGGACCAGGGCGTGGTAGCGCTTGTCGACCGTGCGCTCGCGGAACTGCTGCTTGAGCAGGGTGTAGGCGCGCTCGGACTTGGCGACCACCATCAGACCCGAGGTGCCGACGTCGAGGCGGTGCACGATGCCCTGGCGCTCGGCGGCACCGGAGGTGGAGATGCGGTAGCCGGCCGCGGCCAGACCGCCGATGACGGTCGTTCCCGTCCAGCCGGGGCTGGGGTGCGCGGCGACGCCGACCGGCTTGACGATCACGACGATGTCGTCGTCGTCATGCACGATCTCCATGCCCTCGACGGGCTCCGCGATGATCTCCACGGGCGGCGCGGCCTGCGGCATCTCGACTTCCAGCCAGGCGCCGCCGCTCACCCGCTCGGACTTCATCACCTCGGAGCCGTCGACCCGGACCTTGCCGGCGGCGGCGAGTTCGGCCGCCTTCGTACGGGAGAAGCCGAACATCCGGGCCAGCGCAGCGTCGACGCGCTCGCCCTCCAGGCCGTCCGGTACGGGCAGGGTGCGGATCTCGGGAATGGTGCTCACCCCACGAGTATGGCAGTCCCACCACGGTGCCCTGCCCGGCGGCCGGGACCCGGACGGCCCCGGCCCTTCCGGGCCCCGGTCAGTCCTTGTGGACGGTCCCGTCGGGGTCCAGTCCGCGGAAGGAAAGGATCACGATCAGGATGCCGCCGCAGACGATCCCGGAGTCGGCGAGGTTGAAGACCGCGAAGTGCGCCGGGGCGATGAAGTCGACCACCGCGCCCTCGAAGACCCCCGGCGAGCGGAACAGCCGGTCGGTGAGGTTGCCGAAGGCACCGCCGAGCAGCAGTCCGAGCGCGATCGCCCAGGGCAGGCTGTAGAGCTTGCGGGCGATCCGGATGATCACCACGATCACGACCGCCGCGATGATGGTGAGGAAGATCGTCAGCGCCTCGCCCATGCTGAACGCGGCCCCGCGGTTGCGGATCACGGTGAACTGGAGCAGCGTCCCGATGACCTCGATGGGCTCGTGGTGCTCCAGCTTCGCGACGACCAGCACCTTGCTGCCCAGGTCGAGCAGGTAGACGACGAGCGCGACCAGCAGCAGCGCGCCGATCCGCCGCTTGCCGCGGCCGCCCGTTTCCGGCTCCACCGGACCTCCCCCCTCGGAGCCCGTCATGGGATCCGCTCCGGTACCCGGCTCGGGTTCCGGCGTACCGGTGATGCGTTCCGCCTCTGCCACGTGTGAGTCCCTCAACCCGTTGTGTACACGGCCGGGCCGTGCCCGGCTGAACCACGAGAGTACGGCACACGCGTACGGTCACGGGCGCTCCGGGTGCGGCCCGCGACACTTGCCGGCCGCCTTCAGCGGCGCTCCTCCTTCTGCTTGCACTCCACGCACAGCGTCGCGCGCGGGAAGGCCTGCATCCGCGCCTTGCCGATGGGGTTGCCGCAGTTCTCGCACAGCCCGTAGGTGCCCGCGTCCAGCCGGCCGAGGGCGCGCTCGGTCTGGTGGAGCATCTCGCGGGCGTTGGAGGCGAGCGCCATCTCGTGTTCGCGGGTGATGTTCTTCGTGCCGGTGTCGGCCTCGTCGTCGCCCGCTCCGTCGCCGGAGTCGCGCATCAGCCCGGCGATGGCGTCCTCGGCCGAGACGATCTCCAGCCGCAGCCGGGCCGTCTCCTCCATCAGTTCGGTCCGCGCCGCGGCGACCTCCCCTGGCGTCCAGGGGTCCTCGCCCGGCCGTACGGCGAGCTCTCCCGGCGCCGCGGCCACCCGGACCATGGGCACCGCGGAGTCGTCGCCGTGTGCCTTGGCCGTTGCGGCCGCAGTCTTTTTCGCCGCCACCGTCTTGGCTCCCGTCTTCTTCGCGGGCACCGCGGCCGTCGTGGCCGGAGCCTTCTTCGCGGTCTTCTTCGCGGTCTTCTTCGTGGTCTTCTTTGCGGTCTTCTTCGTGGTCTTCTTCGCGGCCGCCTTCTTCGGCGCCGCCTTTTCGGCCGTGGTCTTCACCGGCGTGGTCGTGCCGGCCGCCGTCTTCTTGGCCGCGGCCTTCTTCGGAGCCGCCTTCTTCGGTGCAGGTTTCTTCGCGACGGCCTCGTCGGCAGGCGTCGTGCTCTTCTCCGCGGCGGTCTTTTTCGCCACCATGGCCGCGACCCCTTCACCTATGTGACTTTGTTCGCGAATCGTGACGGGAACGATAAATCGCCGCACGCCACGCGGCAACGGGACGCACCGCCCTCCCGGTCCCACCACCCGGCCCGGAACGCCCGGTCCGTCTCGGTTGTGCCCCGCTCCCCGGCCGGTAATCCGCCGGTCGGCACGGCACCCGCCCGCTCGCCATTCGGGTCACGGCACGCGCCCGGACGCGGCGCGGCGAGGGGCCGGGCGTGACCCGCCGCGGAGCCCGGACGCGGCCCGGCGAGGGGCCGGGACCTGACCCGGCGAGGGCCGGGACGCGGCACGGTGGGAGAGCGGGCACCCCCGTACGCCGCCGGTGGCCCGGCCCGCCCCCCGGCTGCCGTAAATTCGGTCGGCCGGTGTCGGCACGGCCCCGTACACTGGGCCGAGCGAGAGGCATTGATGGGACGAGTAGCGTCGTACGCAGCCAGGAGCGACCCGGGGACGGTGGAAGCCCGGGGGCGTGCACGACGTGAAGATCACCCCGGAGCCGCCGGAAGAAAGCCCGTGGATCACCCCCGGGGCGAGTAGAACCGGCAGCGCGACCCCAATGAGGGGGCGGTGGATCCTCACCGCCAAGGAGGGTGGTACCGCGGGAGCACGCTCTCGTCCCTCCGGACGGAAAACACAGCAGGTGTCCGCCGGAGGAAGCCCCCGATGAGTCCGCAGCCCCAGTACCGCCAGGTACCCGCCCAGGTAGACCTCCCCGCCCTCGAGCATGCCGTGCTCGAGTTCTGGCAGGAACAGAAGATCTTCGCCCGCACCCTCCAGCAGTCCGAGGGACGGCCCGAGTGGGTCTTCTACGAGGGCCCCCCGACCGCCAACGGCATGCCGGGCGCGCATCACATCGAGGCGCGCGTCTTCAAGGACGTCTTCCCCCGGTTCCGCACGATGCAGGGCTACCACGTCGACCGCAAGGCCGGCTGGGACTGCCACGGCCTCCCGGTCGAGCTGGCCGTGGAGAAGGAGCTGGGCTTCAACGGCAAGAAGGACATCGAGGCGTACGGCATCGCCGAGTTCAACGCCAAGTGCCGCGAGTCGGTGACCCGCCACACCGACGCCTTCGCCGAGCTCACGACCCGTATGGGCTACTGGACCGATCTGGACGCCCCGTACCGCACGATGGACCCCGACTACATCGAGTCGGTGTGGTGGTCGCTGAAGGAGATCTTCAACAAGGGCCTGCTGGTCCAGGACCACCGCGTCGCCCCCTGGTGCCCGCGCTGCGGCACCGGCCTGTCGGACCACGAGCTGGCCCAGGGCTACGAGAACGTCGTCGACCCCTCGGTCTTCGTCCGCCTCCCGCTGACGTCCGGCCCGCTGGCCGGCCGGGCCTCGCTGCTGATCTGGACGACCACCCCCTGGACCCTGGTCTCCAACACCGCCGTCGCCGCGCACCCCGACGTCACCTATGTCGTCGCCACCGACGGCAGCGAGCAGCTGGTCGTCGCCGAGCCGCTGCTGGAGAAGGCCCTCGGCGAAGGCTGGACCGCCACCGGCGAGTCCTTCACCGGCCGCGAGATGGAGCGCTGGGCCTATGAGCGCCCGTTCTCCCTCGTGGAGCTGGAGGGCGCCAACATCGTCGTCAACGCCGAGTACGTCACCACCGACGACGGCACCGGCCTCGTCCACCAGGCCCCGGCCTTCGGTGAGGACGACCTCAGGACCTGCAAGGCGTACGACCTGCCGGTGATCAACCCGGTCCGCGCGGACGGCACCTTCGAGGAAGAACTCGCCCTGGTCGGCGGTCAGTTCTTCAAGAAGGCCGACGAGGCGCTGGTCGCCGACCTCGACGCCCGCGGTCTGCTCTTCCGGCACCTCGCCTACGAGCACAGCTACCCGCACTGCTGGCGCTGCCACACCGCGCTGCTCTACTACGCACAGCCCTCCTGGTACATCCGCACCACAGCGGTCAAGGACGCCCTGCTGCGGGAGAACGAGCGCACCAACTGGTTCCCCGAGTCGGTCAAGCACGGCCGCTTCGGCGACTGGCTCAACAACAACATCGACTGGGCGCTGTCCCGCAACCGCTACTGGGGCACCCCGCTGCCCATCTGGCGCTGCGAGGAGAACCACCTCACCTGCGTCGGCTCGCTCACCGAGCTGACCGAGCTGACCGGCACCGACCAGTCCGGCCTGGACCCGCACCGCCCGTTCATCGACGAGATCACCTTCGCCTGCCCGACCTGCCAGGGCACCGCGACCCGCGTCCCGGAGGTCATCGACGCCTGGTACGACTCGGGCTCGATGCCGTTCGCGCAGTGGGGCTACCCCTACCGCAACAAGGAGCTGTTCGAGAAGCGCTACCCGGCGCAGTTCATCTCCGAGGCCATCGACCAGACCCGTGGCTGGTTCTACACGCTGATGGCCGTCGGCACGCTCGTCTTCGACAAGTCCTCGTACGAAAACGTGGTCTGCCTCGGTCACATCCTCGCCGAGGACGGCCGGAAGATGTCCAAGCACCTGGGCAACATCCTCCAGCCGATCCCGCTGATGGACCAGCACGGCGCCGACGCGGTCCGCTGGTTCATGGCCGCCGGCGGCTCGCCGTGGGCCGCCCGCCGGGTGGGCCACAGCACCATCCAGGAAGTCGTCCGCAAGACGCTGCTGACGTACTGGAACACCGTCGCCTTCCAGGCGCTGTACGCCCGTACGTCCGGCTGGGCGCCCTCCGCGGCCGACCCGGCCCCGGCGGACCGCCCGCTGCTGGACCGCTGGCTGCTCGGCGAGCTGAACACCCTGGTCGAGCAGGTCACCGAGTCGCTGGAGTCCTTCGACACCCAGCGCGCCGGCAAGCTCCTCTCCTCCTTCGTCGACGACCTCTCCAACTGGTACGTCCGCCGCTCCCGCCGCCGCTTCTGGCAGGGCGACGCGGCCGCGCTGCGCACGCTCCACGAGGTCATCGAGACCGTCACCCGCCTCATGGCGCCCCTCACCCCGTTCATCACCGAGCGGGTCTGGCAGGACCTGGTCGTCCCGGTCACCCCGGAGGCGCCGGCGTCGGTCCACCTCACCAGCTGGCCGGCAGCCGACCGCGCGCTCATCGACCCGGCGCTGTCCGGCCAGATGCAGCTGGTGCGCCGGCTGGTCGAGCTGGGCCGGGCGACCCGCGCCGAGTCGGGGGTGAAGACCCGCCAGCCGCTGTCCCGCGCGCTGGTCGCGGCCCATGGCTTCGCGGGCCTGTCCGAGGACCTGCGGGCGCAGATCGCCGAGGAGCTCAACGTCAGCTCGCTGGCCTCGCTCGCTGAATCCTCCTCTGGTCGAGGGGGCGGCGGATCCCTGGTCGACACCACCGCCAAGGCGAACTTCCGTGCCCTGGGCAAGCGTTTCGGCAAGGGCGTCCAGGCGGTCGCGAAGGCCGTCGCCGCCGCGGACGCCGCGGCCCTCTCCCTCGCCCTGCGCGAGGGCACGGCGAGCGTCGAGGTCGACGGGGAGACCGTCTCGCTCGCCCCCGACGAGGTCATCATCACCGAGACCCCGCGCGAGGGCTGGTCGGTGGCCTCCGACTCCGGCGCCACGGTCGCCCTCGACCTGGAGATCACCCCGGAGCTGCGCCGGGCGGGCCTGGCCCGCGACGCGATCCGGCTGATCCAGGAGGCCCGTAAGAACAGCGGCCTGGACGTCGCCGACCGGATCGCGCTGCGCTGGCAGTCCACCGACGAGGAGGTGCGCACGGCGCTGGCCGACCACACCGGCCTGATCTCCGACGAGGTGCTCGCCGAGGAATTCACCCCCGGCGAGGCGGACGGTTCCTACGGCCCCGCGTTCACCGACGAGAGCCTGGCCCTGACGTTCCAGCTGCGCAAGGCATAACCGCCCCCGCGGTCACCACCGCGTACGGAGCCCCCCGGCGCAGCCCGCGCCGGGGGGCTCCGCCGTTTCCGCGGAGGTACCCGGACGGGGCGCACAAGTACACACAAAAGGGCCGGGCCCCGAAGGAATGTTCCCTCGGGGCCCGGCCCTGATTGCCGACTGTGCGCGCTACGCGGACGTCAGTTGTCGTCCTCGTCGATGAGGAAGCCGCGCATCGGCGACGGCGTCTGCTGCATCGGCTGCGGGCTCTGCGGCCGCACCGGAGCCATCGGCTGGGTCATCGCCGGCGACATCTGCTGCTGGCCGCCGTAGGACGGACCACCGTTGGACTGACCGGCCATGGAGTGGTTGCCACCCATCTGCTGACCGCCACCCATGGTGTGGTTGCCACCCATGGCACCCGCACCGGCCGACGCCATCGACGGCGACGGCGGCAGCGAAGCGGTGGCCGGCGTCCGCGGCGGGGCCAGCGAGTCGTCCGCCTGGTTCTCCAGCTGACGCAGCTGGCTCTCCAGGTAGGACTTCAGTCGCGTGCGGTACTCGCGCTCGAAGCCGCGCAGGTCCTCGACCTTGCGCTCCAGCGTCGCGCGGGCCGACTCCAGCGAGCCCATCGCCACGCGGTGCTTCTCCTGCGCGTCCCGCTCCAGCGCATCGGCCTTGGCGCGGGCGTCCCGCTCCAGGCCCTCGGCACGGCTGCGCGCCTCGCCGACGATCTTGTTGGCCTCGGAACGGGCCTCCGCGATCGCCTGGTCGGCGGTCTGCTGTGCCAGCGACAGCACACGCGCGGCGCTGTCACCACCGGGACCACCCTGCTGGCCGCCCTGGGGCAGCTGCTGCGGTCCGCCGGGGCCGCCCATCGGGCCACCCATCGGACCGCCGGGGCCCATCGGACCGGGGCCGTGCGGGCCCTGCGGACCGGGGCCGTGGCCACCGGGACCAGGAGGCAGCTGCGGTGCACCACCGGGCAGTTGGGGCGGGCCACCCATCCCCTGCTGCTGCTGCGGCGGCACCGGCTGCGGACCGGATATGGCGGCGGGCACCGGAGACCCGGGCCGCTGCTGCTGCTCCTGCTGCTGGTCCGGTCCCTTGCGCAGACCCTGCTGCTGCTGGTTCTGCGCGGCGGCACGGGTGGCAGCGGCCAGCTTGGCGCGAAGGTCCTCGTTCTCCCGCAGGAGCCGGGTCAGTTCGGCTTCGACCTCATCGAGGAAGGCATCGACCTCGTCCTCGTCATAGCCTTCTCGGAGGCGGACGGTCGTGAACTGCTTGTTCCGCACGTCCTCGGGGGTCAACGGCATCTCTACTTCACCTCAACGTAGTCGTCGGCAATCGGCAAGACCGTATCGTTCACACCAACAACACCGACCTCACGACGGTGATCAGGATGTACACGATGATCATCAATACGAAGAAGGACAGGTCGAGCGCCACGCCCCCGAGACGCAGCGGCGGGATGACCCGCCGCAGAAGCTTGAGTGGCGGATCAGTGACAGTGTAGGCGGCCTCAAGAACGACCACCATCGCCTTGCCGGGTTGCCATGAACGGGCGAACTGGAAGACATAGTCCATCACCAGCCGGAAGATCAACACGATCAGGAAGCAGTACAGCGCGATGTAGATCACCTGACCAAAAACACTCATCTCGCGCGTCCCTCTCCCCTTGCCTTGCTCCTGTGTTGGCCTTACGGCCTCGGTGTGCCCGGTGTTGCGTCTCAGCTCTGGTTGAAGAACCCACCCTCTGCGATACGGGCCTTGTCCTCCGCCGTGACATCGACGTTAGCAGGAGACAACAGGAACACCTTCTGCGTCACCCGCTCGATACTGCCGTGAAGACCAAACACCAAACCGGCCGCAAAGTCGACAAGTCGCTTCGCGTCGGTGTCATCCATCTCCGTCAGATTCATGATCACCGGAGTGCCCTCACGGAAGTGTTCCCCGATGGTACGGGCTTCGTTGTAGGTCCGGGGGTGCAGTGTGGTGATGCGGTAGGGCTCCCGCTCGGACACAACCTTGGGCATGATCACCGGTGCGTTCTTCTCCAGATTTGGGCGTTCGGGTGTGATGGATGCCACGGGGGCGATTCGCGCGGGTCGTCCGCTTTCCGCGGCGAGCGGGGCCGGTTCGCGTTGCGCCGGAGGCGTCACGGCACGGACGGGTTCCTCCCGTTCCGGGGGAATTTCGGCCTGCACCTGGTGCTGTTGACGCCGTCCCCGATCGGGTTCCGGGTCAAGCTCGGGCTCGAACTCGTCATCGGGGTCGAACCCCCGGCCGTCGTACCCATCGTCCTCCACGAGGCCGAGGTAGACCGCCATCTTGCGCATCGCGCCGGCCATTCTCTGCGTCCTCCGCTCTGTGGTGGATCGGCTCCGTCACCAGGGGCCTTGGATCCACGCGGCCTGCCCGCTTTTTGCGGGAATGACCATATTTTGTGCTGTGGTCCGACTTGCTTGGCGACGTTACCGGAGCCGTGGTCTGACTCCGAGTACCGCAGTGCCGACGCGCACATGTGTCGCCCCGGCCGCCACGGCGTCTTCGAGGTCCGCGCTCATGCCTGCTGACACCATGTTGGCAGCAGGATGTGCGGCGCGCAGGTCGGATGAGATTTCCATGAGCCGTTCGAAAGCGGCGAGTTCACGTCCGGCGTACGGCCCGGCCAGCGGCGCCACGGTCATCACACCGTCGAGCCGCAGACCCCGGGCCCCGGCGATCACCTCGGCGAGCGCCTCGACGCCGTCGGGCGCCACCCCGCCGCGCTCACCCCGCTCCCCCGACTCCGCGTCGAGCGCCACCTGGATCAGACAACCCAGTTCACGCTCGGCACGCACCGCTTCCTTGGAGAGCGCGGTGACGAGTCGGGCCCGGTCGACGGACTGAACAATTCCGGCATAACCGGCCACAGACCGCACCTTGTTCGTCTGGAGCTGACCAACGAAGTGCCAAGTAAGGGGCAAATCAGCACATTCAGCGGCCTTGGGCGCCGCCTCCTGATCGCGATTCTCCGCGACCTGCCGCACCCCCAGCTCCGCGAGCAGCCGGACATCGCTCGCGGGGTAGGTCTTGGTGACCACGATCAGGGTCACCTCGTCACGCGGCCGGCCGGCCCTGGCGCAGGCGGCGGAGATACGTTCCTCCACCTGTGCCAGGTTCTGCGCCAGTTGCGTCTTGCGGTCGTCCGTCACAGCTCGGCCTCCCCCAGCCGCGGGCCGGGGATGTCCCCGAGCCATACATAGCTCGCGAGCCGTCCCGTCGTACGGTCGCGCCGGTAAGAGAAGTGGTCGGCGGATTCGAGGGTGCAGATGTGGGGATCCTCACGCACCGGCACGCCCGCCACGGCGAGTTGGGCCCGTACCCCCGCGGTGACGTCCACCGCGGGAGTGCCCCAGCTGGTCGTCGCACGGGCCTCGGGCACCGCCGCGGCGACATCGGAACGCATCGCCTCGGGCACCTCGTAACACCGCCCGCAGATCGCCGGTCCGGTGTACGCGACGATCCGCGCCGGCACCGCGCCCCGCTTCACCATCGCCTCGACGACCGCCGGGACGACCCCGGCGACCAGACCGGGCCGGCCGGCGTGCGCCGCCCCCGCCACCCCGGCGACCGGATCGGCCAGCAGGACCGGGGTGCAGTCGGCGGTCAGAACGGCCAGCGCCAGGCCCCGGCGGTCGGTCACCACCGCGTCCACAGCGGGAATGTCGTCGCCGTACCAGGGCCCGTCGACCACCGCGACGTCCCGGCCGTGCACCTGGTTCATCCAGACCACCGCGGCCGGGTCGAGGCCGAGTTCCACGGCGGCGCGGGCGCGGTTGGCGCGTACGGCCTGCGGGTCGTCGCCGACCGCACCGCCCAGGTTGAGCTGATCGTACGGAGCGGCGCTCACCCCGCCCCACCTGTCGGTGAAGGCGAAATGCGCGCCGCTCTCGTGGTGCTGTTGCCCTATCACTTCGGTGCTTCGGTCACTTCAGGAAGTCGGGGACGTCCAGTTCCTCGGCCGCGGAGTCCGAGTACGGACGGGCCGGAGGAACCTGCGGGGCGCTCGACGGGGGCGACGGGACCTCGCCCAGCGCGGAGGATTCGGCCGGGGCCGGCTCCTCGTCCCGTACGGGCACCGAACCCAGTCCGCCGAAGGACGACGAACGCGGCTCCGGCGGAGCGGCCGGACGGCTCGGGGCCGGGGCGGGCTCCTCGCGCTTCTGGGACGACAGTGCGGACTGCGCATCGCGGCGGGCCGGCGGCTGACCGCCGTCGAAGCCCGCGGCGATGACCGTCACCCGGACCTCGTCGCCCAGCGCGTCGTCGATGACCGCGCCGAAGATGATGTTGGCTTCCGGGTGTGCGGCCTCGCTGACCAGCTGTGCGGCCTCGTTGATCTCGAAGAGACCGAGGTCGGAACCGCCGGAGATGGAGAGCAGCACCCCTCGGGCGCCGTCGATGGAGGCCTCCAGGAGTGGCGAGGAGATCGCCATTTCCGCGGCGGCCACCGCTCGGTCGTCGCCCCGCGCGGAGCCGATGCCCATGAGCGCGGAACCGGCCTCCGACATCACGGACTTGACGTCGGCGAAGTCGAGGTTGATCAGGCCCGGGGTGGTGATCAGATCGGTGATGCCCTGAACACCCGACAGCAGCACCTGGTCCGCGGACTTGAACGCGTCGAGCACGCTCACCTGACGGTCCGAGATGGACAGCAGCCGGTCGTTGGGAATCACGATGAGGGTGTCGACCTCTTCGCGCAGCTGGGCGATGCCGTCCTCGGCCTGGTTGGCACGACGGCGGCCCTCGAAGGTGAACGGCCGGGTGACCACACCGATCGTCAGGGCGCCCAGCGAGCGGGCGATGTTGGCGACGACGGGTGCGCCGCCGGTGCCGGTGCCGCCGCCCTCACCCGCGGTCACGAAGACCATGTCGGCCCCCTTGAGGACCTCCTCGATCTCCTCGCGGTGGTCCTCGGCCGCCTTCCGACCCACATCCGGGTTGGCGCCGGCGCCGAGTCCGCGCGTCATTTCGCGGCCGACGTCGAGCTTGACGTCGGCGTCGCTCATCAGCAGCGCCTGCGCATCGGTGTTGATCGCGATGAACTCGACGCCCTTGAGCCCGACCTCGATCATCCGGTTGATGGCGTTCACGCCACCGCCGCCGATGCCGACGACCTTGATGACTGCGAGGTAGTTCTGCGGTGCTGCCACGTCGAAGGCCTCTCGCCTCGAGTTACGTGTCGTCGCCGCACGTGCGTGTGGACGCCGACTGATGCCGATGGGACGGTTCGTATCGCCGACCCGAACCCTAACGTTGAAGTTTAGGGTTACCTGTGCCTGTGTTCCTTGGTTCCATAGTCCCTTTGGAACGAGACACTAAGTCGACAAGGCGCGCCCGTTCAACGAACACGCCGAACCTCCCGTTTTTCTTTTCACCCTATGTGATCACCCATAGTCGTAGCCATCCAGGGTGCTGGCCTGCGACGCGGCACGTCAACTCCCGGACACCGCAGGGGCGCTGGACACCGACACGTCGAAGTGACGCCCGGCATGTGCCGCTTTCAGCAGCGCGGTCAGCACCTTTGCCTTTTCGGCGCCCTCTTCGCGACTGCCCCAGGCGACCGAACGGCCGCCGGTCAGTTCGAGGGTGATGGCGTCGTAGGACCGTACACGCACCTTGCGTACGTCCTGGCGCACGGCCGCGGGCAGATCCTGGGTCACCTCGACGGCCGCACGCCGCAACCGGTCGATTCCGAAACGATGCAGACTCGGGGAGTCGGATACGGCCATTTCCAGAAGCGGAACACCCTTGGGGGCCGTGCCGACGGTGGCGAACCGGACGCCTTCGGTGTCCACTTCGGTGAACTTTCCGCCCGCTCGCATCACCAGCTCCGGCACCCTTTCGATCACCTTCAGACCGATCGTGTGCGGCCAGGACCGCTCGACATCAACGGTCTTGATGCGCGGCAGCCGCGCGCGCAGCCGGCGGGCGAGGGCGTCCGTATCCACGGAGACCAGCGGGGCGTTCATCGGGGCGCGTGCCGCCTCGGTGACCTCATGCGGCGTCAGCACCTTGGTGCCGGTGGCCTTGACGCGTTCCAGCCGGAGCCAGTTCGAGGCGTAGAGGGCCCAGGCGCCGAACGCGCCGAGCAGCACCGCGACGACCGTGATGATGATCAGACTACGGCGGCCCGGCGCGCGAAAGGGAAGGCGCACCCACCGCAGCCGCGGGCCGCCGGGCGGCGCGGCGGAGGGCGGGCCGGACAGTGACTTCTTCTCGCCGCGGCGGGCGGTTGTCGGTCCGGCCACGCTCCCTGCCTTCTCTCGTGCGCTACTTGTTGCGCTGCGCGATCGCCTCGTACACCATGCCGACCAGCAGCTCGTCGGCGTCCCTGCGGCCGAACTCGGAGGCCGCGCGGGACATCTCGTACAGCCGGTGCGGATCGGCCAGGACCGGGAGCACGCTGTTCTGCACCCAGTCCGGGGTCAGCTGGGCGTCATCGACCAGCAGGCCCCCGCCTGCGTTGACCAGCGGCTGGGCGTTGAGCCGCTGTTCGCCGTTGCCGATGGGCAGCGGGACGAACGCGGCCGGGAGCCCGACAGCGGACAACTCGGCGACGGTCATTGCGCCCGCGCGGCAGAGCATCATGTCGGCCGCGGCGTACGCGAGATCCATCCGGTCCACGTACGGTACCGGGACATAGGGGGGCATCCCGGGCATGTTGTCCACATGCGGCAGTTCGTTCTTCGGGCCGACCGCGTGCAGCACCTGGATGCCGGCGCGCTGGAGGACCGGCACGGCGGCCTGAACGACCTCGTTCAGCCGGCGGGCACCCTGGGAACCACCGGACACCAGCAGGGTCGGGAGGTTGGGGTCGAGACCGAAGGCGGCCCGCGCCTCGGGGCGCACCGCGGCACGGTCCAGGGTGGCGATGGTGCGGCGCAGCGGAATGCCGACATAACGGGCACCGCGCAGCTTGCTGTCGGGGGTGCTGACGGCGACGAACTTGGCGTACCGCGAGCCGATCTTGTTGGCCAGGCCGGGCCGGGCATTGGCCTCGTGGACGATGATCGGCACCCCGAGGCGCTTGGCGGCCAGATAGCCGGGCAGCGCCACATAGCCGCCGAAGCCGACGACGCAGTCCGCCTTCGTACGCTCCAGGATCTGCTCGGCGGCCTTGATCGTGCCGCGCAGCCGCCCGGGGACGGTGATCAGTTCGGGTGTGGGCTTGCGCGGCAGCGGCACGGCCGGGATGAGGCCCAGCTCATAGCCGCGTTCCGGGACGAGGCGGGTCTCCAGGCCCTTCTCCGTACCGAGTGCCGTGATCCCCACGGTGGGGTCCTGCCTTCGCAGTGCGTCCGCGAGGGCGAGCGCGGGCTCGATGTGGCCGGCGGTCCCCCCACCGGCGAGTACGACATGCACCGAAATTCACCGCTCTCCGGACGGCCGCTTCTTGACGCGCCGTCTCATCGTCTTCCATCTCACCCCAGCCGGTTTTCTTCCGAAAACCGGCTTCCGCGTGGCCAGCGCCGCCAACGCCGCCCGTGCAGCGGGCTCGTCACGCGCGAAGGCGATCAGCAGCCCGATGGCGAACATCGTCGGCAGCAGGGCGGAGCCTCCGTAGGAGAACAGCGGGAGCGGGACACCGGCGATCGGCAACAGGCCGAGCACCGCACCGATGTTGATCACGGCCTGGGCCGTGATCCAGGTGGTCACGCCTCCCGCGGCGTACCGTACGAAGGGGTCCTCCGTGCGTCCGGCCACGCGGATACCCGCATAGCCTAGAGCCGCGAAGAGGGCGAGCACCGACAGCGTCCCCGCCAGACCCAGTTCCTCCCCGGTGATGGCGAAGATGAAGTCGGTGTGCGGTTCGGGGAGTTCTCCCCATTTTTCCATACTCGCACCGAGGCCGGAACCGAAGAATCCGCCGGACGCCAGAGCGTAGATGCCGTGCACGGCCTGCCAGCACTGGTCGCCGGGGCCCGGATCGGTCGCACCGATGCAGGCCAGCCGGGACATCCGGTTCGCGCTGGTCTTGATCAGCAGCGCCCCGATCAGTGCGGCGCTGCCCAGCACCCCGACGAACAGCCGGGTCGGCGCACCCGCCAGCCACAGCAGCCCGAAGAGGATCGCCGTGAGAATGATCGCGGTGCCCATGTCGCCGCCGAGCATGATCAGCCCGAGCAGCAGGAACGCCACGGGGATCAGCGGCACCAGCAGATGCTTCCACTGCACCAGCAGCCGTTTGTCCTGTTTGCGGGCCAGCAGATCGGCGCCCCACAGCACCAGCGCGAGCTTGGCGAACTCGCTCGGCTGCATCTGGAAGGGGCCGCCGAGGTTGATCCAGTTCTGGTTGCCGTTGACCGCGACCCCTATGCCCGGAATCTGCACCAGGCACATCAGGAACACCGAGACGGCGAGCAGCGGATAGGCCAGCCCGCGGTGCAGCCGCACCGTCATCCGGGAGGCGGCCAGCAGCAGCCCGCCGCCGAGGACGGCGGCGAGCAGTTGCTTGCGGAAGAAGTACGTCGGGGCCAGGCCGGACTGGAGCGCTTTGATCTGGGACGCCGAGTAGACCATCACCAGCCCCAGGACGGTGATCAGCAGGCTGCCGCCGAGGATCAGGTAGTACGCGGTCAGCGGGCGGTCCCAGGCCCGTTTCAGCCGGGTGTGGAGCCCTCGGGGGCCGCCCGGTGTGCGGCCCCCGCGCGGCCCTCGCACCGTGGACGGCCGACGCGGACGCGACGGGGCCGCCTTCGCCGATCGGGCCGTCATCCTCGTCCCCTCCACAGGTGCGCTCGCCGCCGGCTGACGACGACAGCGGGGAGAAACGGTCTAGTGATCCCGTGCGGTCAGCTCACCGACCGCGTCGGCGAAGGCCTCGCCCCGCTTGTTGTAATTGACGAACATGTCCATCGAGGCACAGGCCGGAGCCAGCAGGACGGTGTCGCCGGGCTCGGCCAGGCGGGTCGCTTCCCGGACCGCCTCAGGCATCGCCCCAGTGTCGGTCCGGTCGAGGTCGACCACCGGGACATCGGGGGCGTGTCGCGCCAGGGCTTCGCGAATCAGCGCCCGATCGGCACCGATCAGCACCACACCGCGCAGCCGGGCCGCCGACTTCTGCACCAGCTCGTCGAAGGTCGCGCCCTTGGCGAGCCCGCCGGCGATCCACACGATGTGCTCGTACGCCGCCAACGACGCCTCGGCGGCGTGGGTGTTGGTCGCCTTGGAGTCGTCGATGTAGGTGACGCCGTCGAGGTCCGCGATGTGCTGGATGCGGTGGGCCTCGGGGTGGAAGGCGCGCAGTCCGTCGCGTACGGCGGCGGGACGGACCCCGAAGGCACGGGCCAGCGCCGCCGCCGCGAGGGCGTTGGCGATGTTGTGCGGGGCGGGGGTCCCGGAGCCGGGCGCGATGTCGGAGACCTCGGCGAGCTCCTGGGCCTGCTGCTGACGGTTCTCCACGAAGGCACGGTCGACGAGGATGCCCTCGACGACGCCCAGTTGGGAGGGGCCGGGGGTGCCGAGGGTGAAGCCGATGGCACGGCAGCCCTCCTCGACGTCGGCCTCGCGCACCAGGTCCTCGGTCGCCTTGTCGGCCACGTTGTAGACGCAGGCGACGGTGTTGCCCTCGTAGATCCGGCCCTTGTCGGCGGCGTACGCCTGCATGGAGCCGTGCCAGTCGAGGTGGTCGGGCGCGAGGTTGAGGACCGTGGCGGAGTGCGCGCGCAGCGAGGGCGCCCAGTGCAGCTGGTAGCTGGAGAGCTCGACGGCGAGCACGTCGTAGGGGCGCTCGCCGTCCTTGCCCTGGCCGAGGACGACATCGATGATCGGGGTGCCGATGTTGCCGACGGCCGTGGTGTGCAGCCCTTCGGCGGCCAGGATCGAGGCCAGCATCCGCACCGTGGTGGTCTTGCCGTTGGTGCCGGTGACCCCGAGCCAGGCGGCCGCGTCAGGACCGCGGAGCCGCCACGCGATCTCGACATCGCCGACCACGTCCACCGCGGCCGCGGCGGCCGCCGCGAACAGCGGGCTGTCCGGCTTCCAGCCGGGCGAGGTGACGACGAGGTCCGTGCCCGCGGGAAGGGTCGCGCCGTCGCCGAGGCGGACCGTGATCCCTTCCGCTTCCAGCTCGTGCGCGGCGGCCTGCTGCTTCTCGCTGTCGCCGCCGTCCACGACGGTGACGCGGGCGCCGAGGCCGGCCAGCGCGCGGGCGGCACTGATGCCGCTCACGCCCAGGCCGGCGACGGTGATGTGCTGACCGGCGAAGTCCGCCGGGCTCGGGGTGGTCACTTGGCCGCCTGCCAGCCGCCGTAGAAGATGCCGAGTCCGACGATCACGCACATGCCCTGGATGATCCAGAATCTGACCACCACAAGGACTTCCGACCACCCCTTGAGTTCGAAGTGGTGCTGGAGTGGGGCCATCCGGAAGACCCGCTTACCGGTGAGCCGGAACGAGCCGACCTGGATGACCACCGACATGGTGATCAGGACGAAGAGACCGCCGAGGATGGCCAGCAGCAGCTCCGTACGGGAGCAGATGGCCAGACCGGCCAGCGCGCCGCCCAGGGCCAGCGAACCGGTGTCCCCCATGAAGATCTTGGCGGGCGAGGTGTTCCACCACAGGAAGCCGAAGCAGGCACCCATCAGTGCCGAGGCGACGACCGCGAGGTCGAGTGGATCGCGGACCTCGTAACAGCCCGGTCCCGCGGTGATCTGGTTGGCGCACGACTCCTGGTGCTGCCAGATGCCGATGAACGTGTACGCGCCGAAGACCATCACCGAGGCGCCGGTGGCCAGGCCGTCGAGGCCGTCGGTGAGGTTCACGCCGTTGGACATCGCCAGGATCATGAACAGCGCCCAGATCACGAAGATCACCGGGCCGATCTGCCAGCCGAAGTCCTGGGTGAACGAGAGCCGGTCGGAGGCCGGGGTCTGTCCGCGCAGGTCGGCGAACTGGAGCGAGAGCACCGCGAAGGCGATACCGACGATCAGCTGGCCGGCCATCTTGGCCTTGGCCCGCAGGCCCAGCGAACGCTGCTTGACGATCTTGATGTAGTCGTCGAGGAAGCCGACCAGGCCCATGCCCGCCATCAGGAACAGCACCAGCACACCGGAGAAGGTGGGGTCGCTGCTCGTGATGACCTTGGTCAGCACATAGGCGATGATCGTGGCCAGGATGAAGGCGATACCACCCATGGTGGGCGTACCGCGCTTGCTGTGGTGATCACGCGGGCCGTCATCACGGATGAACTGCCCGTATCCCTTTTTGGCCAGCAGCTTGATCAGCACCGGAGTGCCGATCAAGGTCAGGAAGAGCCCGATCATTCCGGAGAAGAGGATCTGCTTCATCGAGTTCATCGGGACGCGGCTCCGCCCTCGAGGCCTGCGTCGTCCAGCAGTGCTGCGGCAACCCGCTCCAGCCCCACCGACCTGGACGCCTTCACCAGCACGACGTCTCCCGGTTGCAGCTCGCTGCGCAACAGGTCGACCGCCGCCCGCGCGTCGGACACGTGCACCGACTCCTCACCCCACGAACCCTCGTTCTTGGCGCCCATGTCGAGCCAGGCCGCTTCCCTGCCGCCGACTGCCACGAGCTTGCTGACGTTGAGCCGGACGACCAGCCGCCCGACCGCGTCGTGTTCGGCGAGCGACTCCTCGCCGAGCTCGGCCATCTCACCGAGCACCGCCCACGTACGACCGCCCCCCGCCTTGGCGGCTGCGCCCATGGCGACCAGCGCTCGCAGCGCCGCTCGCATGGACTCGGGGTTCGCGTTGTAGGCGTCGTTGACGACCCTCACGCCGTCCGCGCGCTCGGTGACCTCCATACGCCAGCGGGAGAGCGTGCCGGCTTCGGAGAGCGCGGTGGCGATCTCGTCTGCGGGCATGCCCAACTCATGGGCGACGGCGGCCGCGGCGAGCGCGTTCGACACGTGGTGCTCACCGTACAGCCGCATGGTCACATCACTGCACCCGGAGGGTGTGTGAAGCGTGAAAGCAGGCTGTCCCAGCTCCGTGAGCCGGACATTCTCGGCACGTACGGCGGCGTCCTCGGCCTCACCGAACAGGAGGGTGCGGGCCTTCGTGCGGGGAACCATGGCGCGCACGTACGGGTCGTCGGCATTGAGCACCGCCACCCCGCCGTCCTCGGCCGGGGGCAGCTCCTCGATGAGTTCGCCCTTTGCCAGGGCGATCTGCTCGCGGCCGCCGAACTCGCCGATGTGCGCGGAGCCGACGTTCAGCACCACACCGATGCTCGGCGGGGTCAGCCCGGCGAGGTAGCGGATGTGGCCGACGCCGCGGGCGCCCATCTCCAGGACGAGATGGCGGGTGGTGTCGTCGGCGCGCAGCGCGGTCAGCGGGAGCCCGATCTCGTTGTTGAGGTTGCCCTCCGGCCAGACCGTCGGGCCCTTGCGCTGCAACAGCTGGGCGATCAGGTCCTTGGTGCTGGTCTTGCCGGCCGAGCCGGTGAGACCGACGACGGTGGTGCCCAGACGCCCGACGACGGCGCGGGCGAGCGCACCGAGCGCGGCGACCACGTCGTCGACGACGATCGCGGGGACGCCGACGGGGCGGGCGGCCAGTACGGCCACCGCGCCTGCCTCGACGGCGCCGGACGCGAAGTCGTGGCCGTCGGCACGTTCACCGGCGAAGGCCACGAACAGGGCGCCGGGGCATACCGCGCGGGAGTCCGCCACGACCGGTCCGGTCACCCGGCGGCCGTCGTCCGGTATGTCGTACTGCCGGCCGCCGACGATGCTCGCGATCTCGGCGAGGGACAGGGAGATCACAGATCACCCCCGGCGAGGGGCGGGCGGTGACGGTGCAAGGGTTGTGCGCGCATGGCGGTGTGTCATCCCTGGTGGTTCGGCTGCGGTGACTGCTGCGAATGCTGTGACTTCAGCGAATCCTCGATGGCCTCGCGCAGCACGTGGCGGTCGTCGAAGGGGCGTACCACTCCGGCGATGTCCTGGCCCTGCTCGTGGCCCTTGCCCGCGACGATCACGGTGTCGCCCGGCTCGGCGCGGGCGACGGCGGCGGCGATGGCGATGGCCCGCTCCTCTTCGACCAGCACCGTGCCGCGTTCATGAATGGGGACTTCCGCGGCACCCGCGAGCATGGTGGCGAGGATCGAGAGCGGGTCCTCGTTGCGGGGGTTGTCGGAGGTCAGGATGGCCGTGTCGGCGAGCCGGGCCACCGCGGCACCCATCGGGGCGCGCTTGTGCGGGTCGCGGTCGCCGCCGCAGCCGAGGACGGCGTGCAGCTTGCCGTCGGTGACCTTGCGCAGCGCGCGCAGAACCGATTCGACGGCGTCGGTCTTGTGGGCGTAGTCGACGACCGCCAGGTAGGGCTGGCCGGCGTCGATGCGCTCCAGGCGGCCGGGGACGCCGGGCACCGCGGCGACACCGTCGGCCGCGGTCTGCGGGTCGATGCCGGCGACGACCAGCGAGACGATCGCGGCCAGCGAGTTGGCGACGTTGAACGGGCCGGCGATCGGCGAAGCGGCGCGCAGGGTCCGGCCGTCCGGGCCGTGCACGGTGAAGGTCGAGCCGAGCGTGCCGACCTCGACGTCGGACGCCCGCCAGTCGGCGTCCGGGTGGCCCTCCGCGGAGAAGGTGGTGACCGGGACCTCGGACTCGCCCTCGGCCAGCCGCTTGCCGTACTCGTCGTCGAGGTTGACGACGCCGGCCCGGCTGCGGGCCTTGGTGAACAGCTGGGCCTTGGCCTGGAAGTAGTCCTCCATGCCGGAGTGGAACTCCATGTGCTCCGGGCTGAGGTTGTTGAAGATCGCGACGTCGAAGACGCAGCCGTCGACCCGGCCGAGGACCAGGGCGTGGCTGGAGACCTCCATGGCGACGGCGCGCACGCCGCGCTCGCGCATCACGGCGAACAGCGCCTGGAGGTCGGTGGCCTCGGGAGTGGTGCGCTCGGACTTGATGCGCTCGTCGCCGATGCGGGTCTCGACGGTGCCGATCAGGCCGGTCAGTCCCCCGTCGGGGCGCTTCGCGGCAGCCGCCCGCAGCCCGCCCTCGATGAGGTAGGCGGTGGTGGTCTTGCCGGAGGTGCCGGTGATGCCGATCTGGAGCAGGTCCTCGCCGGGCACTCCGTAGATCGAGACGGCCAGGGCACCCATCCGGGCGCGCGGGTTCTCGACGACCAGGACCGGCAGGCCGGTCGCCGCGGCGCGCTCGGCGCCCGACGGGTCGGTCAGGATCGCCGCGGCGCCGAGGTCGGCGGCCTGGGCGACGAAGTCGGCGCCGTGCAGACGGGCGCCGGGCAGCGCGGCATAGACATCACCGGGACGGACCGCGCGGGAGTCATGGGTGATGCCGGTGACCATGGCATCGGCATGGGCGGCGTCCGGGGCGGGACTTCCCAGCTGCTCGGCGAGGTCCGCCAGGGGGGTGGGGCGGACCGTTTCAGGGCGCGGCGCTCCCGGATATGTGCCGGGCCCGCCCTTCTCGGCGTGCTGGGCTTTCGGGGACTGATCAGCGTGTGACACGGCGGTGAGCGTACCGGGCACAACCGGCCCGGGGCGAAGCGAGGGCCGTGGGGGGGAGCAGTTTCCCGGAGTGGGGGTGCCGTCGGGGGTGCCGTCGGGAGTGATGGTCGTCACGGCGGAATTGCCTCGATTTCATTGGCCTGGCGTGAAGGTGACCGGCAGCCGCGGGGGTTTGGCACCGGTCGGCGGGACCTGGAGGGTTTTCAGCGCGAAGGCCATGACCTGCTGGTAGATCGGGCCACAGACCTGACCGCCGAAGTAGCTGCCCGTGGTGGGGTTCTGCACGGCGCAGTAGACCGTGATGCGGGGCTTGTCGGCGGGCGCGAAGCCGGCGAAGGACGCGGTGTAGCCGTGGTACCGGCCGGTTTTGGGGTCCACCCGGTTGGACGTGCCGGTCTTGCCGCCGACGCGGTATCCGTCGATCTTCGCCTTGGCTCCGGTGCCTTCCTCGTCGTCGACCACCGATTCGAGCATGGTGGCCAGCGTGGTCGCGGTCTTCCGGCCGACCACGCGGTTCCTGTCGGGCTTGGGCGCCGGCCGGTAGTGGCCGTCGGGCCCGGTGCTGCCACGGACCAGCGAGGGGGCGATGCGCTCGCCGCCGTTGGCGATCGTGGAGTAGACGGAGGCGGCCTGTACGGCGTTGAGGGAGAGCCCCTGGCCGAACGGGATGGTGAACTGCTGCGAGGTGTTCCAGTCCTGCGGCTTGGCCAGGATGCCGTCGGTCTCCCCGGGGAAGCCGAGCCCCGTGGGCTTCCCGATGCCGAATTTGCGCAGATACGAGTAGAGGACCTGGTTGGCCTCGGGCTGGGTCTTGCCGAGCTGGCCGGCGGCGAGGATGGTGCCGATGTTGCTGGACTTGGCGAGCACGCCGTTGAGCGTGAGGTGCCAGGTCTCGTGGTCGACGTCGTCCGCGAACAGCCGGTCGCCGCGGTGCAGCCGGTTCGGGACGGTGACGTGGGTGGACGACGTGGCGACGCCCTCCTCCAGGACGGCGGCCATCGACATCAGTTTGCTGGTGGAGCCCGGCTCGAAGGCGTCGGACAGCGCGGCGTTGCCCAGCGCTTCCGGATCGGCCTTGGAGACCTCGTTGGGGTCGAACCCGGGCGCATTGGCGAGCGCCAGGATCTCCCCGGTGCGGGTGTCCTGGACGACGACGTAGCCGCGGTCGGCCCCGGACGTGGCGACCTGCTTGGTGATGGCCTGCTGGGCGGCCCACTGGATGTCGCGGTCGAGGGTCAGCTCGACCTTGCTGCCGGGGACGGCGGGGTGTTCCTGGGTGTCGGCGGTGGGTACCCGGCGGCCGCCGGACTGGGCGTAGACGAGCTTGCCGTCCTTGCCCGCCAGCTGCTTGTTCAGGAGGGCCTCCAGGCCGCCGCCGCCCTTCCCCGCGCCGTTGACGAAGCCGAGGACGCCGGAGGCGAGGTCCTGGTTCGGGTAGAGGCGCTTGCTGTGCTTGTCGGCGAAGATGCCGACCAGGACGTTGGGGCGGGGCGCGCTCTTGGGGGCGGCGGCCGCCCGGGCGTCGAGGGTCTTGCGCAGGTCCTTGATCCGCTTCCAGACCTGCGGGGTCCGCTGGCGGGCGAGCAGGACGTAGCGCGCCTTGGGCTGGTCGAGCTTCTCGGTGAGGGTGGCCTGGTCCTCCCCGAGGACCGGGGCGAGCAGCGCGGCGGCCCGCCGCGGAGCGTCGTCGATCCTGGTCTTGGCGGGCGCCAGCAGGCTGGGGTCGGCGGTGATGTCGTACGCGTCGACGGTGGTGGCGAGGTCCACGCCGTTGCGGTCGGTGATCGCGCCGCGCTCGGCGGCCAGCTTGACCGGTACATAGCGGTTCTCGTTGGCCTTGGCGGCGAACGCCCCGGCGTCCACGGCCTGCACCTGGAAGAGCCGTACGACGAAGACGAGCATGATCAGCGTCAGCCCCAGGGAGACCAGCCGCAGCCGGGGGCGCGGGCTGCCGAGACGGAGCGCCTGGGGTCCGCCGGAGCGGGGGCGGGCGGCGGGGCGGCGGACCGGGGGCTTGGGGCCCGGCCGGGGCGCGGGGCGCTTGGCGGGCGGGCGGCCGGCGCGGCTGCCGGCCTGGCCACCGCGCTGGGCGGGACGCGGCACCCGGCGAGGGTCCCTGGGCTCGGTCATGCCGCGATCACCTGCCGGAGGTCGTCGGGGAGAGGGCGGCCGCCGCGGCGGGCGCGGGTGCGGAGGAGGCGTCGCTGCCGGACGCGACCAGGGAGACAGGGGCGGCCGACGGCGGCGGGGCGAGGGCGCCGGATGCCGGCACCGCGCTGTCCGGGCCCGGCGCGCCGGCGGCGGCCTGCACCGGCGGCCGGACGGCCGGCGGTGCGACCGGCGGCGCCTGCGGGCGGGGCGGGGCGGACGGGGCGGTGTGGCCGGTCGCGCTCAGGAGCGACGGCTCGGCGGAGGTGCTCAGCGGCGCCCCCTCCGACAGGGCCGCGCTCGTCCGCCCGCGGACCGTGCCGTCCGGGAGCAGGAACGCCGGACTGCCGCCGGGCACCATCCCCAGCCGGCGGGCCCGCCGCTCCAGCGCGCCCGGGGCGGAGTACGCGTCCACGTCCTGTTGCAGCGCCTGCTGCTCGTCCGTCAGCTCCTCGGTCTTCTTCTCCAGCTTGCTCAGTTCGAACGACCCTTGGTTGAGGGCGGAGTTGAGCAGCAGCAGGGTGATCAGGCCGGAGCCGAGCAGCACGACGATGAGGAGCACGAAGGGGGTGCGTGCCGCGGTGCCGCCGGCGCCGGAGGGGAGCAGCGCGGCAAGGCGTTTCTGCTTGCCGCGCGGTCTCCCCTGGCTTCTCACGCGGTGTCCTCGACGTTCTCGCGGATGCGCTCCGCGCCGCGCAGCCGGGCGGGGGCGGCCCGGCGGTTCTCGGCGACCTCCTCCTCCGTGGGGAGTTCGGCGCCGCGGGTCAGCAGCTTGAGCCGGGGCTGGTAGCGCTCGGGGACGACCGGCAGCCCGGCCGGCGCCGTATTGGCCGCTCCTGCCGCGAAGACCTGCTTGACCAGGCGGTCCTCCAGCGACTGGTAGGAGAGCACGGCGATCCGGCCGCCCACCGCGAGGGCCTTCACCGCGGCGGGAACGGCGCGCTCGACGCTCGCCAGCTCCCCGTTGACCTCGATGCGCAGGGCCTGGAACGTGCGCTTGGCGGGGTTGCCGCCGGTGCGCTTGGCGGCCTGCGGCAGCGCGTCACGGATCAGCTCGACCAGCCGCGCGCTGTTGGTGAACGGTTCCTTGGCGCGCTCGCGCACAACGGCCTCGACGATCCGCTTGGCCTGCTTCTCCTCACCGTAGGAGCGCAGGATCCGGACCAGCTCACCGGGCGCGTAGGTATTGAGGACGTCCGCCGCGCTGATGCCGGTCGTCTGGTCCATCCGCATGTCCAGCGGGGCGTCCTGCGCGTACGCGAAGCCGCGGTCGGCCTCGTCGAGCTGCATGGAGGAGACGCCGAGGTCGAACAGGACGCCCTGGACGCGCGGGGTTCCGAGCCGGTCGAGGACCTCGGGGAGCTCGTCGTAGACGGCGTGCACCAGGGTGGCGCGGTCGCCGTACGGGGCGAGCCGCTCGCCCGCGAGCTTCAGGGCGGACGTGTCACGGTCGAGGGCGATGAGCCGGGCCGCCGGGAAGGTGGAGAGGAGTGCCTCGCTGTGCCCTCCGAGGCCGAGCGTGCAGTCGACGACGACCGCACCCGGCTCGGCGAGCGCGGGGGCGAGCATGTCCAGACACCGCTGGAGCATGACGGGTACGTGGCGAGTGTTGTTGGTCATGCGACGGCCCCGCCGCGCTCGGCCCGCCTGCCGGCGCCACGCGCGCACCGCTTCCTGAATCGCTCGCTACGCTCGCTCATGTGCCTTCCGATGGGCTGGCTGGGCGGCAGGTGGGTCCCCGGCCGCTGGCTGGGGGATGCCGCACGTACCGCTTGGTCCCCGCCCGCTCTGAAGGGGAAGTGGCCCTCCGGCGACGGGGAAGTGACGTCGGAAGACCATGGGAGCGGGAGGAGGCCGAGCCGTACGTACGACGCGCGCACGCGAGGAATCCGGTATCCAAGGAGAGCGTCACGCCTCCCACTTCGCGCCACTTTAGTCCACCGGGTGCCCCGGTCAATCAACCGGTTCCGCGCGTCCTGCGACGGCTTTCGCACCGCCTTTCCCGCGGGCTTCTCACCCGGACGGCGGCGACGCGAACGGCCCTGTGGATTACCTCACAAGGAGTGACGTTGACCCCTATGCCCGACCTCTCCCGCAGCCGAAAGGGCCGATGCCCATTACCGTGAATCCATGCCTATACCTGCATCGCAGCCGCTGCCCCCCTCCGCCGACAGCGCCGCCGACCGTGCCGGTGGCACCGTCACCGACCGTCTCGTCGAGGCGAACCGGCGCTACGCCGATGCCTTCACCGACCCCGGGATGGACGCCCGTCCCGTCCTCAAGGTCGCCGTCGTGGCCTGTATGGACGCCCGGCTCGACCTGCACGACGCGCTCGGCCTCGAACTCGGCGACTGCCACACCATCCGCAACGCCGGCGGTGTGGTCACCGACGACATCATCCGGTCCCTGACCATCAGCCAGCGCGCGCTCGGCACCCGCTCCGTCGTCCTCATCCACCACACCGGCTGCGGTCTGCTCAGCCTGACCGAGGACTTCCGCCACGACCTGGCCGCCGAGGTCGGGCAGCGTCCCACCTGGGCGGTCGAGGCGTTCAAGGACCTCGACGAGGACGTACGGCAGTCCATGCAGCGGGTGCGCACCTCGCCCTTCCTCCCGCACACCGACGACGTCCGCGGCTTCGTCTTCGACGTCACCACGGGGCTGCTGCGGGAGATCGACCCGCGGCCCTGAGGCCACCGGGCCGGTCCGGGCCGACGTGCGGACCGGCCCGGAAAGTCGGGTTCGCCGGGAAGGCCGGGACTTATCCTTGTGAGTTATCCACAGGTCATGACGCGAAGCCGCGCGGGCGGCAAGAATGCGTGGGTGACGTCGACCTGGCAGTGATCGGGTGCGTCGCACACTTTCGGGGTGGGCCGGGTCCGCAGAGGGGGCGTCGGCCCGTAGTACGGGGCCGAGGAGGGCCGAGTGACGGCGTATGACGAACGAGCGAGCCTTGGGGGTCCCCCCGCGCGAGCGGAGCCGAGCGCAGTGGGAGATCTGACCGCCACCGCGGAGCGTGTTCACCGGTCGGTGGAGAGCGTGATCGAGGGCAAGCCGGAGGTCGTACGGCTCGCGCTGACCGTGCTGCTGGCCGAGGGACATCTGCTGATCGAGGATGTGCCCGGCGTCGGCAAGACCATGCTCGCCAAGGCGCTCGCCCGCTCCGTCGACTGCTCGGTGCGGCGCATCCAGTTCACGCCCGACCTGCTGCCCTCCGACATCACGGGCGTCAGCATCTTCGACCAGCAGCAGCGGGACTTCGAGTTCAAGCCCGGCGCGATCTTCTCCCAGATCGTGATCGGCGACGAGATCAACCGCGCCTCGCCCAAGACCCAGTCGGCGCTCCTGGAGTCCATGGAGGAGCGGCAGGTCACGATGGACGGGCAGACCTACGAGCTGCCCAGCCCGTTCATGGTGGTCGCCACCCAGAACCCGGTCGAGATGGAGGGCACCTACCCCCTCCCCGAGGCGCAGCGGGACCGTTTCATGGCCCGGGTGTCGATCGGCTATCCCAGCCCGGCGGCCGAGCTTCAGATGCTGGATGTGCACGGCGGCGCCTCCCCGCTCGACGACCTCCAGCCGGTCGCGCACGCCCACGAGATCCTGAAGCTGATCGACGCGGTGCGTACGGTCCATGTCGCCGAAACGGTGCGCAGATACACCGTGGACCTGGTGGCGGCCACCCGCAGCCACCCCGAGCTGCGGCTCGGTGCCTCACCGCGGGCGACCCTGCATCTGCTGCGCGCCGCCAAGGCATCGGCCGCGCTCCTGGGACGGGAGTACGCCCTCCCGGACGATGTGCAGTCGCTGGCGGTGGCGGTGCTCGCGCACCGGCTGCTGCCCACCGCCCAGGCCCAGTTGAACCGCCGTACGGCAGAACAGATCGTGCAGGAGATCCTCCGGCGCGTCCCGGTCCCCGACCCGTCCGCGCAGGCGTGGCGGCATCCCGGCCAGCAGCCGCCCGGCGTACGGGGGTTGTGATGTCCGAGGGGGGAGGCGAAGGGGCGCCGGAGCGGGGCGGACTGCGGGCGGCCCTCGGGGGGCTGACGACACGGGGCAGATCGTTCCTGGCGGCCGGGCTGGCCGCCGTGGTGTGCTCCTACCTCCTGGGGCAGGCGGATCTGCTGCGGGTCGGCCTGCTGCTCGCCGCCCTCCCGCTGGTGTGTGTCCTGGTCCTGGAGCGCACCCGCTACCGCGTCGCGGGCAGCCGTACGCTCTCCCCCGCCCGGGTGCCCGCGGCCTCCGAGGCCCGGGTCCGGCTGCGGATGGAGAACATCTCCCGGCTGCCGACGGGCGTGCTGATGCTCCAGGACCGGGTGCCGTACGTCCTCGGGCCCCGGCCGCGCTTCGTCCTGGACCGGGTCGAGGCCGGCGGCCGCCGCGAGGTCTCCTACCGCGTCCGCTCCGACCTGCGCGGACGCTATCCGCTGGGGCCGCTGCAACTGCGGCTCTCCGACCCGTTCGGCATGTGCGAGCTGACCCGTGCGTTCAGCTCCGTCGACACGCTGACGGTGGTGCCGCGGGTCGAACCGCTGCCGCCGGTGCGGCTGGCCGGTGAGGCCGCCGGGTACGGCGACGGACGCCAGCGCTCGCTGGCGCTGGCCGGCGAGGACGACCTCATTCCGCGCGAGTACCGGCACGGCGACGATCTGCGCCGGGTCCACTGGCGGTCCACGGCGCGCTACGGCGAACTGATGGTCCGCAGGGAGGAGCAGCCGCAGAAGGCGCGCTGCACGGTCCTGCTCGACACCCGCGGGATCGCCTACCCGGGAGCGGGCCCCGACTCGGCCTTCGAGTGGGCGGTGGCCGGCGCCGCCTCGACCGCGGTACATCTGCTGGAGCGCGGCTTCTCGGTACGGCTGCTGACCGACACCGGCACCTCGGTACCGGGCCCCGACAGCGCCGGCAGCTTCGCGGGCGGCGCCGAATCCGCCGAAGCCGTGGGCCTGCTGTTGGACACCCTCGCCGTCGTCGACCACTCCGAGGAGGAGGGGCTATCGGCGGCGTACGACCTCGTGCGCGGCGGCAACGAAGGACTGCTGATCGCCTTCTTCGGCGATCTGGACGAGGAACAGGCGGCGGTCGCCGGGCGGATGCGGCAGCGCAGCAGCGCCGCCGTCGCCTTCGTCCTGGACGGCGACGCCTGGATGCGGGGTCCCGGCGGCATCAGATTCTCCGGCGGCCAGGTCCCGGTGGCCGAACGGCTGCGGCTGCTGCGCAGGGCGGGCTGGACCGCGCTGCCGGTGACGCCCGGCGAGGCGCTCGCCGACCTGTGGCGTGCGGCCGCGGACCGTGCCGCAGCCGGGCCGCAGCGGTCGGCGGAGACGGGCGCGCCGGAGACGGCGGCCGGGGGCTGGTCATGAACGGGGGCGTGAACATCGGACGGGTGACGGACGGCCGGCCGGCGAGGGACGGGCGGGCGAGTGCGCCCCGGCCCCGCGGCCGGGTCAGCGGACGGTGCGGGCGGTGCCCGGGTCCCGAGCGAAGCGAGGCACGAGCATGAGCGGCCGGGCGCGGCTGGCGCTGTGTGCGGCGGTGGCCACCCTGTGCGCCGCGGGCGCACTGCTGCCGCTGGTGGATCCGATCAGCTGGATGTTCGAGGCGGCGATCCTGCTGGGCCTCATGACCGGCGTGGGCGCGGCCGCCCGCCGGGTGCCCCTCGCCGGACCCCTGACCATCGCCGCACAGGCACTGTCCGCCCTGCTGCTGCTGACCCTGCTGTTCGCCCGGCAGGAGGCGGTCCTCGGACTGCTGCCGGGCCCGGACGCCCTCGCGGAATTCGGCCGGCTGCTGCGCCACGGCATGCAGGATGTCGGCCGGTACGCCATCCCCGCCCCCGTCACCCCCGGCATCCGGCTGCTGTTGATCGCCGGCGTGCTGGTGATCGGCCTGATAGTGGACGCGCTCGCGGTCACGTACCGCAGCGCCGCGCCCGCCGGGCTGCCGCTGCTGGCGCTCTATTCGGTGGCCGCGGGGCTGTCGAAGGGCGGTGCGGGCTGGCTGCTGTTCCTGGTCGCGGCGGCCGGCTATCTGCTGCTTCTGCTGGCCGAGGGCCGCGACCGGCTCTCCCAGTGGGGCCGGGTGTTCGGCGGGCCGGGTGCCGGAGCGGACCGGCCGGACCGCGGACGGGGATTCGCCTCCGGCCCCGACGGACAGGCGTCCGCCCCGGTCCGTGCGGGCCGCAGGATCGGTGCGGTGGCGCTCGGGATCGCCGTGGCGGTGCCCGCCGTGCTGCCCTCCTTCGACGCCGGGTTGCTGGTGGGCTCCGGCAGCGGTGCGGGCCCCGGCAGCGGTGGCGGCACGATCTCCGCGGTGAACCCGCTGGTGTCCTTGCAGGACAGCCTCAACCAGCCCGAGGACAAGGAAGTCCTCAACTACCGCACGACCGCCTCCGACACCCGCGATCTGTATCTGCGGATCGTCGCCCTCGACCAGTTCGACGGCACGACCTGGAAGCCGTCCGAGCGTACGGTCACGGACGTCCCCGAAGAGCTTCCGCGACCGTCCGGACTCAGCTCCGCGGTCAGCCTCAACCGGATCAACACCTCCATCTCGACGGCCGAGTGGTACGCCCAGAACTGGCTGCCGCTGCCCTACCCGGCGTCCAAGGTGGACATCTCCGGGCGCTGGCGCTTCGAGCCCCAGGGCCGCACGCTCGTCGGGGACCGCGGCCAGAACACCCATGGCATGCAGTACCAGGTCGAGAGCCTGCAAGTGCGGCCCACCTCCCAGCAGCTGGCCGCCGCACCGGCCCCGTCCGCCGGCCTGCTCCGCGAGTACACCAAGGTCCCGGGCTCACTGCCCCCGGTCGTACGGAGCACCGCGCGCCGGGTCACCCGCGGCGCACCGACCGCCTACGCCAAGGCCGTCAGACTCCAGGACTGGTTCGCGGTCAACGGCGGCTTCTCCTACAGCACCGACGTCCGGGCGGGCAGCGGTTCCGAGGCCATTGCCCGGTTCCTGCGGCAGAAGGAGGGCTTCTGCGTCCACTTCTCCTTCTCGATGGCGGCGATGGCCCGGACGCTGGGCATACCGGCCCGGGTCGCGGTCGGTTTCACTCCCGGCACCAAGCAGCCCGACGGCACGACCTCGGTCGGTCTCAAGGACGCACACGCCTGGCCCGAGCTGTACTTCCAGGGCATCGGCTGGACCCGCTTCGAGCCGACCCCGAGCCGGGGCAGTATCCCTGACTACGCATACCCCGACACCCCGGGCACGGCCGACCCCGGCAGCCCGGACCCCGCACCGTCCCGGACCGCGGACCCCTCGGAGGGCCCCTCGACGGCTCCCTCGTGCGGCCCCGGCGAGCAGCGGTCGGGCTCCGGCACGGGATGTGTCGCGCTGCCCGCGGAGTCCGGCACCCGCCCGCCGGAGAGCGGCTCGTCCCCCTGGGCGACCGCCGGACTGGCACTGGCCGCCCTGCTCGTCCTGCTGCTGCCCACGGCCCCCTTGCTGTGGCGTGCGCGGACGCGCTCCAGACGGCTGGCGGGCGGCGGCCCGGACGGGGACTTCGCGGCGGCCACCCTCGCCGCCTGGCGGGAGCTGCTGGACACCGCCTGGGACTTCGGCATCGTGCCGAACGAGTCGCTGACCCCGCGCAAGGCGGCCGCCCGGATCATCGACATCGGAGAACTGCAACCGGAGCCCGCCGCGGCCGCCCACCGGGTTGCGGCGGCGGTCGAGCAGGTTCTGTATGCACCGCAACCCCAGCCGGTGTCCGGGCTCACCCGGGATGTGCAACAGGTCCACGCCGGGCTCCGGACCTGCGCGCCCCCTCGTCTGCGGTGGCGCGCCCGGCTCGCCCCGCGCTCGACGGCCCGCCTCCGCTGGGCCTGGTCCGCCCGCTGGAGGGCCCTGCTGCTCCGGTGCCGCAACAGCCGCCCGGTTGCGGCCGCACGGCGCGCGGCGGCCGCCCTCCGGCCGGGCCGGCAGCGGGCCTGAGCACGGGGCAGGAGGCACGACAACGTGCTGTGGCCGCCCGATCCTGTCGGGCGGCCACAGGCACGCAGGTCCCGGTGCCCACGGTGAAGGCCGGTACCGCGGCGAAAGCTGATGCGCGCCGAAGCGCCGGATCACCGGGCCGGTGGCGAACCGGATCACCGGGCCGGTGGAGAAGGGGACAGCTCACCGGTCGGCGAGCCGCGCAGAGTTGGTAGCAGAGTGGGCAGGAATGTGCCGGGTGGAGGTGGAGAGGAAAGCGCGGGGTGGAGCGGTCGGCACACAGCCCGAAGAAGTGCCGGAATGACAGCTCCAGGACAGCTGGAGAACGGCTGGGAAAACGAAACGGCTGGAGCAACTGCCGCACAGGCGCGACGGCTGACTGGAGCGGGGCTCGGCTGACCCACTGGAAGCAGTCCCGCGCGCCCCGTCGCTGCGTCGGCTCAGTGCCCCTGTTGCTCGTCCCTGCGGCGCTGCCAGCGGTCCTCGATGCGGTTCATCATCGAGCGGCGCTGCCTTGCCTGGCGGCGCGCCGGAGCACCTACACCACCTCCGGACCCCGCAGCGGACTGCTGCTCACCGGGCTTGGGAGCCTTGCGCCAGCCGGTGACCGCCAGCACCGCGCAGCCGAGCATGACGAGAAAACCCACCACGCTGATCCAGATCTGCTGCGCGACCATGCCGGCCATGAGCAGGGCGATACCCACCAGGAAGCCCGCGACCGCTTGGTAGACCCGTCGCCGGGTGTACGTACGCAGCCCGCTTCCCTCAAGCGCTGTCGCGAACTTGGGATCTTCGGCGTACAGCGCTCGCTCCATTTGCTCGAGCATGCGCTGCTCGTGCTCCGAGAGCGGCACGGAGTCCTCCTACTCGTCGGTCGCGGGGGGCGACCGGGGTGCGACCCTTTCAGGATAGGCAGGGAATCGTCCCCGTGAAACCCGCCCCTCGACGCCAATTCACTGTCCGGGCCGCCGCGGCGACCGGTGGTGATGTTGCCTGCATTCCCCACCCGCCTGTCCGCCATGCCGGAACGTCGTACCCCGATCATACGGGGCGAAGGGGCTGATCGGGTGGTCTGTGGCCGACTGCACGCGGTAGCCGGGTGTGCCACGTGGGTCAGTCGCGCTCGGCGAGGACATGCAGCTGAGTGGCCACGGAGTGGAAGGCGGGCTGTTCCGCGGCGGCCGCTTCGAGCTTCAGCAGGGCTTCCATGGCGCCCGGCTCGGTGTCGACCAGCACCCCGGGGACGAGGTCCGCGAAGACCCGTACTCCGTGCACCGCGCCGACCTGTAGTCCGGTGGCGGACACCAGCTCGGCGAGCTGGTCGGCGGTGAACCGGCGCGGCATCGGGTCGCCCTCGCCCCAGCGCCCGGCCGGGTCCGTGAGGGCGTGGTGGGCCTCGGTGAAGTGGCCCGCGAGGGCGCGGGCGAGGACGGCGCCGCCCAGACCGGCCGCGAGCAGGCTGAGGGTGCCGGCCGGGCGCAGCGCCTCGACGGCATTGCGGACGCCCTCGGCCGGGTCGTCGACGTACTCCAGGACGCCGTGGCAGAGCACGGTGTCGTAGCCGCCGCGCTCGACGACGTCGAACAGGCCGTGGGCGTCGCCCTGGACCGCGCGTACCCGGTCGGCGACGCCCGCCTCCGCGGCGCGACGCTCCAGGGCGAAGAGGGCGTTGGGGCTGGGGTCGACGACCGTGACGCGATGGCCGAGGCGGGCGACCGGCACGGCGAAGTTGCCGGTGCCGCCGCCGGTGTCGAGGACGTCCAGGGCGTCGCGGCCGGCGGCCTTGACCCGGCGCTCCAGGGCGTCCTTGAGGACGTCCCAGACCACGGCGGTACGAAGGGATGCGCGCGGGCGCAGCGGGTCAGACACGGCGGGTGGCTCCTCGGCGGGGGCTGAACGTCTAGGCGTCCACCACCCTATTCCGTCCCACGCCGTCCGCCGCCTGCGGAGCCATCCCGGCCCCGCCCCGGGGAGGGGCGGCGGCACAGGCAGGGGGCGGCAGACGGGGGGCAACGGGGAGGCGG